>NZ_JAXQNM010000030.1:0-242630 GCF_034427935.1 Chelativorans sp. M5D2P16
CGCGATCCGATGATGTCGCCGGCGACGGCGCCGATCACGACCCCTCTCCCGTCGGGACGGCGACGATGTACTGGGGAAGCTTTGCCTCGAACTCGGGGAAATAGCGGGCGATCACGGTAATATCGAAGCTCGAGAGAATGGCTTCCTTCGGCTCGCGATCCAGCAGGAAGCGAAAGGCGGCTTCCACGCAGTGGTCCGGCAGGCAGGCGCCATTCGTGAGCCGGTCGTAATCCGCGCGCGACATGGTCACCCGGTGGTGCGTCTCACTGCCGGATTCGCGGATCACGACATCGAACGTGAACGGATCCGAATGGCCGGTTTGCTTCACAGCGATCATGATTTCGCCTCCAATACCTCAGCAGTCCACATTTTCCGAGCGCCTTTTGGCCCCCGGAACAGTCCCAACCTCACGGATATCGAGGTCCGGTCGCAACTGAACCGTATAGCTACGCGCTCCGGATCCCGACTGCGCCTTGTCTCGTCGGAATGCCCGAGATAACACAAGGTTCAGATGAGGCAGCTAGAGGCGAACGACATATTTCCGCCCGACTGCGGCATTCCCAACGACACTGCAGATCACCGCGTTCGGGACTTCTACGCCGGTGTGCTGGGCGACGAGGCGACGGAAGCAAAGTAGAAGTCGAGCATGGTATCGAGAGGTGTCGGATCGCGACGCAGCCGGCTGCGCAGGGCGGCCCCCTCCCAGCAATTCACCACTAGGTCGGCCAATAACTGCAGGTCCGAGCCGGAAGGCAGATCGCCCCGGTCGCGCGCCTCCTCCAGGCAGTCCTTGATGCGGCCCGCGATGATGGACAGGCATGACTCGATCTTCTGCTGAAAAACAGGGCTGATCCCGGACAACTCCTGACCCAGGCCGCCGAGCATGCAGCCGAGGTACCCTTCCTCCTGGTACTTGTCTCGTGTCGATTCGAAGAACTTCCGCACACGATCCAGTGGCGGCAGGGAGCGGTCGCCCAAGGAATCGTCCAGCCCATTGTGCACTTCGCTCATATAGAGGTCGATGACCTGAAGGGCGAAATCCTCCTTGCTCTTGAAGTGGTGGTAGAACGACCCTTTCGGCATGCCCGTCTCCTGCAGCACGGCCTGGATGCCGAGATCATTGTAGCCATGGCGCAGGAGCATCCTCAGCCCCGCGTCGAGCATGCGCTCCTTGGTGGAATCGCTCATCGAGAACATCCAGCTCGTGGTCCTTGGGGAGCGAAAATCGGCTCCCGGGCGCCGAAGGTCAAGGCCGCCCCGCTGGTTCGCCGGGCGGCCTTACAGATTGCGGGCCGCGCCGACGCCAAGCGTGAGTATCGGGCGCGCCGCGGGTCAGTGTTGGTGTTCGGGCGGCGCGAAGAGGATCAGTTCCACGCGATCGTCGCCTTCGACATAGGCGTCGTGGCCCGGCGGAATTTCAAAAAAATCGCCGGGCGCGATTTTCGTTTTCGCTCCGGTATCGAGCATGCGGACGACGAGAGTGCCGGCGATGCAATAACCGGTGTGGTGCATCGGACAAGAGTCCGGGTTGCCGAGAAGAGGCTTTTCATCCTTCTCCCAGGTCCAGCCAGGTTCGAATACGGCGTGCATTCCGGTCGCTCCGGTCCCCATCTTGATGATGGCGATACCACCGCATTCTTTCATATCGAGCAGGTCGTCGGGCTTGTCGAAGCGCCGGGTTTCAATGGCTGTGGTCATCACGATATTTCCTTTCTAGCCGAGGGTGAAAGCAGCGGCCTGTTCCGATGCAGCGTTCCGTTCAGTCGGATCGTCGGCGTCGGAGGACAGGCGATGCCGGAGTCGGATGGACTGCTTCGTCATGAGTGCTCTCCCTCGTCGATGTTAAGAATAGACCGGTCGGTCTAATGGAAATGTCACACAAGATGTGACGCGCGTCAATCCCGGCCAGGTCCAAGGTTCGTTCAAACCCAGGAAAGCGATGAGCGCTGCGAGAGCGGCGACGGACAGGGCGTTCCTGACGAATTCGTCGTAGCGGGTGACGATGCGACGGAAATCCTTGAACCTGCGGAACGCGGCTTCGATGCGCCAGCAGTAGCGAAGCCCAATAGTCTCTCTCGGCCGCGCTGCCGGTTGAAGTGTACCGGAGGATGGCTTATTTCTCGCTCATCCCCTTGTATTCATGCAGGGACCGGAGAGACCGGACAGGTCGGCACAGGGCGTTTCGCGCCTGCCATGGCTCCGGTGAGCCAATCCGGATTTTACCGATCGGCGCTCGTGGTCCTTGCCGCCTGAGCGCTCAAAGCCGTGGCTTTGCCGGGCGGCGAACGCGTTCGGATTCTCCTGGCTATTACTCCAACGTGCGGCTCTTCTCGGCCGTAGGCTTCGAGCACCGAGGAACGAGGCGAGGCTATGAAATTCCTTCTGGACCGCGATGCTGGACAGGCTGTCGTTCGCCAGATCGGAAGTTATCTGCGCAGATACGGTTCCGGCCATCAGGCGCGGACGTAGTCCCAATTACCCGACAGGAGTCGAGAGATGTACGATGACATGGATCTTGCCGAAGAGCTGGAGCACATCGCAGACAACGCCGGCCGCTTCACCAAAAAGGAAATGAGTGGGATGATGCGGGTGGCGGCCGTAACGCTCCGGCTGCAGCGGCAACGGCTGAGCGAAGCCGAAGCTATCATCCTGGAGGATCTGGTTCCCGAGGGTACCGCCTAGTTGTTCGCCTTTGCTGCTTATGTTGCGTTTGTTGGGTGTTACGTCGCACACCGCACACAGGCAGCGAAAGTCGGATCGACGTTCAGGCGCCCCGGGGGAATTTCCTCGCCGCATTCCGTGCAGTAGCCGAACTCTCCTTCGTCCATTCGCTTGAGAGCCTGCAGGAGCAGGTGCCGTCGGTGCATGCGGCGGCGCTGAACCGCTTGGGACATCGCCTGCATCTGCATGGCATCGATACGCGAAACCCGACCAACGCTTTGCTGGTCAAGTTCCACGGGAGCACTCCAATTCGCGTTGTCGGTGCTCAGACGATCGATTTCGGCCAGCTCCTGCTCGAGCCGCGGCCGGAACTTCTGCAGCAATTCGGCGTAGGCATTGTCGTCCATGGCCTGTACCTGATCACAGATCAGCGAAACATCAAGACTGGAATTTTGCAGCGCCGCACCATCTCGGTCGTGGTACTTCCGATAATCAAGCTGCGGATCCGGGAATGACCGTAGGCGCCCATGACGAGCAAGCCGATGTTTTCGGCCTCGACCTTTGCGCTGATGACCTCCTCGGGCTCGCCGTTGGAGAGCTGCGCGTCGACGTCGAGGCCGGCGTTCCTGAGCAGCGAGGCCGGTGCCTCGAGCCGGGAGCGGTTCTCCGGCGTCTCCGCCCCGACCGACAGGATGGTGCACCGCAGGCCCTTCAAGAGGGGGCTTGCGGCGACGTAGTCGACGGCACGGCTTGCGCTTTTGCCGCCGTCATAGGCGATGAGAAAATGGTCGAACGGGGTGTAGGCGCGCGCCGCCACCAGGACCGGCACCTTCGCGCTGCGGACCACCCGTTCGAGGTTCGATCCGAGATGCAGCTTGGCGAAATTGGCAGCTTCCCCGCGCTTGCCGATGACGACGATCTGCGCATCGGCTTCCAGATCGGCCAGTGCCTCCAGGAGGTCTCCGCGGCGCAGGGTCGTTTCCACCTTGGCAACGCCGATGCCGTCGAGCGTAGTTTTCGCCGCGTCGAGCAAGGCGCGTCCCTTCTGTTGGGCAAGCTTGCCGTGCTGCTCGTCGAGGCGGGTGTATTCTTCCAGAAGCGCGGAGCGCTGGCCCGGCTCAAGCCCCCCGCTCAGATCGAAACTGCTGGACATGCGGCGCCCGAGGACGTGGACGACCTCGACCGCAAGGCCGGTTCTCAGGGCCGCCCAGCCGGCGATCCCGCAGACGCTGTCGGCATAGATCGACCCGTCGACCAGAGCCAGTATCTTGGACATGCGTTCCTCCCTCAATGGCCCATGAGGCGTTCGAATGCGCCGGGCTTGTCATGGATGGCGAGCTTGTCGACGAGCGTCGCACTCGCTTCGTTCATTCCGGCCAGTTCGACGTCGGTGCCTTCGCGGCGGAACTTCAAGACCACCGTGTCGAGCGCGGCGACGCCGGTCAAGTCCCAGATGTGCGAGCGTCCGACATCGATGCGGACCCGCTCCAGCGCCTCCTTGAAATCGAACGCCTTGACGAACGCGTCCGCCGAGGCGAAGAACACCTGCCCCTCGACCGTATAGACGCGCTCCTTGCGATCGTCCGAGAGGGTTGAGGAGACGCGGAATATCTGCGCCACCTTTGAGGCGAAGAAGAGCCCCGACAGGAGCACACCGACGAGCACGCCGATCGCAAGATTGTGCGTGACGACAACCGCCACCACCGTCGACACCATGACGATCGAGGAGCGACGCGGATGTTCGCGCAAGTTCTTGATCGAGGTCCACGAGAAGGTGCCGATCGACACCATGATCATGATGGCGACGAGCGCCGCCATCGGTATGATGCTGACCCACTCGCCCAGGACCACGATCAGGAACAAGAGGAAAACGCCGGCGGCGAGCGACGAGAGGCGGCCGCGCCCGCCCGACTTGATGTTGATCACGGACTGGCCGATCATCGCGCAGCCCGCCATGCCGCCGAGGAAGCCGGTCGCCACATTGGCGACGCCCTGGCCGACACACTCGCGGTTCTTGTCGCTGGGGCTGTCGGTCAACTCGTCGACAATGGAGGCTGTCATCAGCGATTCGAGCAAGCCGACGATCGCCACCGCCGCCGAATAGGGCAGGATGATCGTCAATGTCTCCAGACTCAAAGGTATGTCGGGAAGGAGGAAGACAGGCAGGGTGGACGGCAGTTCACCCATGTCGCCGACGGTTCTCAAATCCATGCCGAAATAGAGCGCAATGGCCGTGAGCACCACGATACAGACGAGTGGCGAAGGAATCGCCCTGGTCAGGCGCGGAAACAGGTAGATGATCGCCAGCCCGCCCGCGACCATCACATACGTCATCTGCGGGACGCCGACGAGCTCGGGGATCTGCGCCATGAAGATGAGAATGGCGAGCGCATTAACGAAGCCGGTGATCACGGATCGCGACACGAACCGCATCAGGTCGCCGAGTCGGAATAGCCCCGCCGCAACCTGCAGCACACCGGCGAGCACCGTCGCGGCGAGCAGATATTGCAGCCCGTGATCCTTGACGAGCGTGATCATGAGGACGGCGGTGGCCGCCGTTGCCGCCGAAATCATGCCGGGGCGCCCGCCGGTGAAGGCGATGATCACGGCAATCGAAAAGGACGCGTAGAGGCCGACCTTCGGATCGACGCCCGCGATGACGGAGAAGGCGATGGCCTCCGGGATGAGCGCAAGGGCGACGACGAGCCCCGCGAGGAGATCACCACGAACATTGCCGAACCACTCATCGCGGATCCTGGAAAAGAGCATTAAAGAGAAACCTCGATTGTAAAACAGCGCTACACTACAGGGGGCGTGGAACGCGGAGGGATGTCGGAGCGCTCTCAACGCGCCGTCGCCGCTCCAGAGCGTGAGCGGACAGCGCGAATGCGCGACACTTGAGACCGCAGGAGGAGAGTGATGTTGCAGCGCAATATTTCTCCCTTTAGCGATCGAGGCCTCATTTTGAAAGCTATAGATGCCGGCGCATGGCTGCCTTGCAGAAATGCCGTGCGGTTTGGGATTGCGCTGAGCGGGGCTGAGGCCGGACGGATTCTCCCCTACAAAGAACCGAAGAACGATGTTAAGGGGAACACCAGCAGTTGCTGTCTGACTGATCAGGATCGACTTTTCCGGTCTCTGCAGGTTCTCCCGAAACGAGAGGAGACGTGACAGCCCTGTCGACCGGCATTCTCGTCTCACGATCCTGGGACGACGCGTGCAGCGCGCGACGATACACCGTCTGGTGAGCCGCGTGCTCGGTCGAGATGGGGCGGTTCGCGGCCCCACCCACGTCCATCCAACGCACTTTCGGCGTCGATGGAGAATTCGTGCCGCCATCCGGATGGTGGCTGCATCAGGCACCGCCGTTGCCCGGGCCGCGGCTTTGGATGAGCGGGGCCATCGTCGGTTTGTCACGTCGAACTTGTCTGCAGCCCGCATCAAACAGGAAAGGTAGTTGCTTGAGCCGGTACTTCGAAGAACTCGACTATCAGATCACGCCGCTTGGCGCGCTCTCGCTTCGACGGCGGCGAGAGATTGCGACCGGCGAGGATGTCTATGAGATCAAGTTGAACGACGAGTTCCTGATGTCATCGAAATTCACGACATCGGAAAAGGCGCTCGCAACCTTGGCACTTCGCGCGCTCTCCGGAGACGGGCACAAAGTGGCCGTCGGCGGGCTCGGGCTTGGCTACACCGCGGCGGCCGCGCTTGACGATCCCGGGGTGCGATCGCTTATCGTCATCGATGCGCTGAAGCCGGTGATCGAGTGGCATGAGGCGGGTCTGCTGCCGCTTGGCAGGCAGCTTGCCGCGGACAAGAGATGCCGCTTCGTGCATGGTGACTTCTTCGCCATGGCGCGCTCACCCGAAACCGGCTTCGACCCGCTCAACCCGGCTTCCCGCTTCGATGCCATCCTGCTGGATATCGACCATTCGCCCCGCCACGTCCTGAAGTCCGAAAACGCGGTGCTCTACACGTTTCAGGGGCTGAAGAAGCTTTCCGAGCATCTCGTGCCCGGCGGCGTATTCGCATTGTGGTCGAACGAACCGGAGGATCCGGCGTTCACGGAAGTGCTAACGGCCGCCTTTGGGAAGGCCCGTGCCGAACCGGTCGTCTTCTACAACCCCATTCAGGACCGTGAAGCCCGGCAAGCGGTCTATCTCGCCTGGAAGGCGCAAACTTCCTCATGAACCGTTCTGACGGCCACGCGACAAGATCCGCACCTATGAGCGCGGTGCCTTGCTGCCCTTTCCGCGGACCTGCGGATGTTCAAGACGGTCGCCGGGAAGGACTGCTGGCGCTGCGGAGGATGTTTGCCGCCGGCTTGCCGGCAAGCAGATGCTTCAGCACATCTTGCGTTCTCCGCCTCCACACCCGCGGTGAGATTCCGGGCGATTGCCCGGCCGCCGGTCCGCGCCTCGACGCAACCTAGCTTCCCGCACCGGCACAAGGGAGCACCGCAGCGCGGTCGCGTGCCGCATCACCGAACGAGAAAGCCGCCATCGATGGGAATGGCCAGCCCGTTGACCATCGCCGCCGCGTCGCTCAGCAGGAAAGCGATAACTTCGGCGACATCCGGGGTCTCGGCGAACCGGCCGATCGGGATGCGGTTCAAGACCGGTTCGGACTTTGCCGGATCGCTCCATGCCCTTGCTGCCAGCTCCGTCATCGTGACGATCGGATTGATGCAATTGACGCGGATGGAATGCTTGCCGAGTTCGTTCGCCATGACGCGGCTCATGGCGTCCATCGCCCCTTTCGAGGCGCAATAGGAGGCGTGGTCGTCGAAGCCGATCATCGAGGAAATGCTGGAGACGTTGACGATCGCGCCGCCGCCGCCCGCTTCGACGCGGGCGCGCGCATATTCCTGCGCGACGATCATCGCCGCCTTCGTGTTGACCGCATGGACCAGATCGAACGCCTCGTCGGTCACCTCCAGAAAAGACTGGAGAACATTGATGCCCGCACAGTTGACGAGGTAGTCGGCCGGCGCCGCCTCCCGCGCGGCGCTGCGCGCCGCCGCCGCGTCTGCCAGGTCGACGGCCACACACCGGCAATCGATCTCGTCCTTGAGGCTGTCGAGGTCCGCCCGGGTTCGCGAAAGAGCGGTGACCCGGGCGCCTCTGCCGGCGAGCAGCCGCGCCGTCTCTCGTCCGATGCCCTTTCCGGCGCCGGTGATGATGACGGTTTTGCCGGTGAAATCCATTTTCATCCCCCTATCGGTTGCCAAGAACAATCTGCATCTTCACCTCGCCGGCGGGTGCACGGGCGGCAAGTTCGAAGGCTTCGACGCTTTCCTCGAAGGAAAAGGTGCGGGTGATGAGGCGTGTGATATCGAAGGTCTTGGCCGACAGCATTTCTAGGCAGTTCGGGAAGACATGCGCATAGCGGAACACGTGCTCGACACGCGCCTCCTTTATCTGTGCCGCGGCGACGTCATAGGCGATCGGCTCCAGGGGAATGCCGACGAACACGCACACACCGCCGGGCCGCAGGACCTCGAACACCGAAGAAGCGGCCTTCTCGTTGCCCGAGCATTCGTAGACGACGTCGGCACCCCAGCCGCCGGTGATCCTCGAGACCTCGGCTGCCAGATCGCTCTTTGCCACGTTGACGGTGGAGATCCGGCCCAGCGTGCCGGCGATCTCGAGTTTCGTATCGTCGATGTCGCTCACGATCGCGTGGGCGCATCCACCGGCCAGTGCCGCCACGGCCGTCAAGAGGCCGATCGGCCCGGCGCCCATGATGACCGCGGTGTGGCCTGCCGTGCAACGCGCCTTGTTGATGGCGTGGACGCCGACTGCGAACGGCTCGACCATGGCGGCCTCGGCGAAGCTCACATTGTCCGGGATCCTGAAGGTAAAATCGGCCGGGTGGACGACGCTCCTGCGCAGGACGCCGTGTACGGGTGGCGTGGCCCAGAAGCGCACCTCGGGATCGAGATTGTAGAGGCCCAGCCTGGAGGCGCGCGACGTCGGCACCGGAATGCCGGGCTCCATGCACACGCGGTCGCCGACCGCGAGGTGGCGTACGTTTGCCCCGGCCTCGACTACCGTGCCGGAGGCCTCGTGTCCGAGGATCATCGGCTCGCGCACGACAAAGGGCCCGATGGCGCCATGGGTATAGTAGTGCACGTCGGAGCCGCAGATGCCGACAGTATGGACGGCGATCCGTACATCGGTCGGCCCAAGCGCTTCTGCAACTTCGAAGGGCCTGAGCGACAGCCTGCCTTTCTCCTCGAGAACCAGCGCGCGCGTGTCGGCGGCTAGATCGTGAGACGAACCGTGTGCCAAGATGCTCCCCTTTTCACATTGCCTCTGCCGCAGCCTAGGCCGGAGCAGGTGGGGCGGCTACGTCGATCATGGACCAGTTGCAAACATTCATGACATCGTCGCCTGCTCGCCGCCGCCCTCGGTCAGGCGGCCCAGGGCGCGGTCACGGCGCGGCTGCTGCGCCGGTATTCGGATGGCGTCTGGCCGCAGATGGTGGCGAACTGCCTGTTGAAGTTGGCCGTGTTGTTGAAGCCGGAGTCGAAACAGATCTCGGTGACGCTCAGATCGGTTTCGGCAAGCAGCGTGCAGGCGTGGTGCACGCGAAGCTGATTGATGAACCGCACGAAGGTGTGGCCCGTCTGCTTCTTGAAAAAGCGTGAAAAGGTGCTGATCTCCATTCCGCAGAGCTTCGCTGCGTGGTTCATCGGGATCTCGCTGCGGTAGTGCTCGAAGATATAGTTGATGACGTTCTGCAGGCGCTTGGACTGGCTCGTGTAGACGCCGATGGCCGGCGCGCAGCGCGACAGCATGCGCCGCTGCGAAGGCGCGTTCGCCAGCGCCGCCATCAGCTCGATGAAGAGAATGAGTCTGCGTGGGCCACCGGCTTCGCCGATCGCGCCGAGCAGCCGCCGCCCTTCCTCCGCCGCGTCGCCGGTGAACTCGAGCCCGTAGACGGACTCCTCCAGCATCGCCTGGATATCCTTCAGTTCGGCGAAGCCGGAGATCAGCGAACGCGCGAACTCCTCGCTGAACTGGATGAGCATGTCGCGGTCGGTGATGCGCTCGTTCGGGCCGATGTCGCTCACCCAGTTGTGTGGAAGGTTCGGCCCGGTCAGGACCAGTGTGCCGGGCGTGAAGGGACCGACATAGTCGCCGATCATCATCCTGCCGGTGGATCCCTGGATGAGGTGCAATTCGTATTCGGGGTGGTAGTGCCACTTGGCCAGATGATGCGGATAGTCATGCACGTACCAGCGGAACGATTCCGTCGGCGCGCAAACGATAACTTCGTAGGCTGGATTGATCCTGAGCATCCGGGCTCCTCCCTCCCAAACGCAGTGCACGGCGAAATGAAGGTCGAGCAACGCCGGCAAGTCAAGATGCAATGCCGGTGATCTGCAAGATTGTTTGCAAACTTGATTGAATAGACGTCGCGACGGCGACTTTGCTTCAATATCGTTTCATTGTGACAGAACCGGGGGAGGAGTTCCGGGAACGCCGCGGCTTCGGCCGGGCGCGTGGAGGAGCGTGTTCTGACGCTCCCGCGTGTCGCATGTGAACGGGAGGAGCATGAGATGAACCCAGAAGGGCAGCAGGCGCGCGGCTCCCTGCTTACGGCGCGCAACCTCAACAAATACTATGGTGGGCTGCGTGCGCTGCGCGACGTCGACGTCGACGTGCGCAGGGGCGAGATTCTGGCGCTGGTCGGCGACAATGGTGCGGGCAAATCCACGCTGATCAAGGTCCTTTCGGGAGCGATCATCCCCGATGAAGGGGAGATCCGGCTGAAGGGCGAGCCCGTCGCCTTCAAACGACCCACCGACGCCCGCGGCCGGGGAATCGAGACGGTGCATCAGAGTCTCGGCCTCATCGACGAGCTCGACGTGCCGCAGAACGTTTTCCTGGGGCGCGAGCTGACGAAACCGGTCGCCGGCTTCTTCAGGGCACTCGACAAGGCGGAGATGCGGCGCAGAACGCGGGAGCTGCTGCAGAACTTCTCGATCGGCCTGCCGACGCTTAACGAACCCGTGCGCCGCCTTTCGGGTGGCCAGCGCCAGACCATCGCCATCAGCCGGCTGCTTCTTTCGGAGCCGGATCTCCTGATCATGGACGAGCCGATGGCCGCGCTCGGCGTCGATGAAGGGCAGAAAGTCCTCGATCTCGTCGTGCGGCTGAAAGCCAAGGGCATGACGGTGCTGATGATCAGCCACAATCTCGAGCACGTTTTTTCCATCGCCGACCGGATTGCGGTCATGAAGAACGGTGCGATGGTTGGGGTGGTGGAAAGATCCGCCGTCAGCCGCGCGGACATCGTCTCGATGATCACCGTCGGGCACGCTTGAGGAGGGAAGGGGACAATGGCAATGACCTCCACGGAACAGTTCGTGAAGTCCATCGGCCACGCCGACCGCCGGTTCCGCTTCGAGGCGGTCGGCCTGACACTCGCCATCCTGGTGCTTATCGCGGTGTTCGCGCTGATCAACCCGCGCTTTGCCACCTACGCGAACCTGCTGAACGTGCTGACCCAGGCGTCGACCTATGTCATCGTCGCCATGGGCATGACGCTCGTCATTACCAAGGGCGGCATCGATCTTTCGGTGGGCTCGATGATGGCCGTGGTCACATGCGTGGCCTTCGGCATGATCGAGTCGGGCACCCCTTGGCCCCTGGCCGTGCTGGTCATGTTTGCCCTGGCGGCGGCGCTCGGCGCTTTCAACGGCGTTGTCATCGCCTTCCTGGCAGTCCCGGCGCTGATCGCGACGCTCGGGACCATGGTCGGTTTCCGCGGCATCGCGCTCCTACACTCGGAGGGCAAGCTCTATTACGGTCTGCCGCCGGAGCTCATCTGGCTCGGCCAGGGTGAGGTGCTCGGTGTTCCCGTGCCGATTCTGGTGGCCGCCGCCTTTGTCCTGCTGACCCATGTCATCTTCAACCACACGCGCTTCGGCGTGCACATTCGCGCCGTCGGCGGCAACCGCGAGGCGGCGCGGCTCGCCGGAATCGCGGTCAGCCGTGTCGAGGTAGCCGTCTATGCCTTCATGGGTCTTGCGGTGGCGCTCGGGGGACTGCTGTGGATGGCGCGCATCGACGGCACGCAGGCGACGCTGGGGACGGCGATGGAAATCCACATCATCGCCGCGACCATCATCGGCGGCACCAGCCTGTTCGGCGGCAAGGGCACGCTCTACGGCACGCTGCTCGGGGCGATCCTTCTTTCGCTCCTGAACAATGCTCTGGTGATCGCCGGCGTGGAGTTCTTCTGGCAGCTTGTCGCCATCGGCGCGATCGTGATCTGCGCTGTCACCATCAACAACATCAAGGAGAACAGGATCTCCTGGATAGACCGGCTCCGCAATCGCAAGGCGCTGTCGCGGAGCCGCGCTCGCTGATCACGTCAAACCAAAAGGGAGGAAACGAAAATGCTGACGAGAAGAAGCGCACTTCTGGCTGCGGCGATGGGCGCCGTCATGGCGTTGCCTTTGGCCACCGACGCGCGGGCGCAGGAGGAGCCGGTCCAGATCGCCTATCTGTCCCCGTCCTTCGATATCTCTGACGCCTGGGAACGGGTCTACTGGTCGATGCGCGCGCGGCTGGACGAGTTGGGCGTCGAGCACGAAGTACTCCAACTCGCAGTCGCCAACGCCGCCGATCACGCCGGTCAGCTCTCCCAGGTGGAATCGGTCATCCAGCGCGGCGCCGACTATGTCTTCCTCGGGGCGACCGAATACGAGTCGGCCATTCCGGGGCTGCGCAAATTGAAGCAGGCGGGCATTCCGACGGTCGTCTACAACTTCCTGGAGCCGCACGAGGACGAGACGGCGCGGGCCATGCAGTACATCGCCTTCGACCATTACGAGGGCGGGCGCGTGGCCGGCGAATGGTCGGCCGAAAAGCTCGGAGGAAAGGGCAAGGTCGCCATTCTCCAGGGCGTGGCCGGCGTGGTGAGCGATCAGCGGATGAAGGGCTTCAGCGATGTCATGGAAAAACATCCCGACATTGAGGTCATCATCGGTGTGCACACCGATTTCGACCGGGTGAAGGCCTATGAAGCCACGGAGAACCTTTTAGCTGCGCATCCGGATCTCGATCTGATCTATGGTGTGTCGACAGCCGTAGGGCTCGGCATCGGCCAGGCCGTCAAGGCGGCCGGCAGGTCCGACGATATCTATACGCTCGGCTTCGGCGGTACGGGCGACGAGATCCAGGCGATTGAAGAAGGTTGGCTCAGTGCATCGCCCCTGCGCTCCATCGACGACAGCGGCGTTGCGGTCGCCGATGCCTTTTATGCTCATATGAACGGAGAAGAAGTCGAACCGGTCTGGTCAGGACCGTTCGTCATGGTCGACGCAGACACCGACGCCGACGAGGTGGTGGCCCACGCCAACCGCTACTCGAGCAAACTTATGGGCCGCTGAAGCACGCTTGCAGCTTCGACAGCATCCACGTGCCCTATTGGCGGGTGGATGCTGTCGAGTACGCCACCGACCCCCCATGCTCAAAGATGCGGACGGACACGGTCCGCCAATGCTGGTCATAGGATGCCTTGTTCCCTCACGAGCACGTGACAGATTGCGGCGATCGCATGCCACGTCCGTGCTCCATCGGCATCACCATCGAAACTCGCGTTCTCCGCTCTACGCCGCGCCTGCGCAGGGGCGGCCAGCCCGCTTCGCCGCACGAGCTTGCGTGCAGATCTCCACAGGGCGATATCGATGGTCTCCGCTTGAAGAGGCCGCCGCTGAACGCGGGCTGCGGCCCACCTTACGCCTGCACCGTTTCGCAATCGTCGCATGTCTTCATAGCCCGTTGCAGCTTGTCTTCACGGCTACAGTGTCGTCCGCGCGGAGCTGCGCGCGTGGTGATGAGTGGATCGAGGTGGCGCCGCCACGGCTGCGCGGCTGGCATCAGCCACCTCCGATCCAAGGGTATCAGGTTACCGCCCGAAGGACTTCCCAGCGGGTGTTACCGCTGACGAGAAGCGGCTCGATGTCTCTGCCGAACGCCTTGTGATCTTCGCGGGCAGCCAGCTTCTCCCACTGCTCGCTGAGCTCGGTCAGGCTTGCCACCCTCACGTCCACTGTGACGAGGGCTTCCTCGGCGCCGATGCTGCCGGTGTAGATGGCGTAATCGGTCTGGCCGATCTCCTTGCCGATCGTTTCCCACCAATTCCTGATGCGGTCGATGAGCTCCGGCTTCTTGCCGAAGCGGGCATAGCAATACCAACGTGCGATGATCATTTTCTTCCTCCCGTCGTTCGAGGCCGCGCCGCAGCCCGTCCACAGGGGGCTACCCGGCGTCGGCTATCCTGATTACTTGATAGCAGCCCGCCGGAGGGCCGTCTTTGCAATTGGGGAAGCAAGGTTTGGGGAATTGCGCACTCGAGCCCAACGGCGCTAGCGGACCTCGACCCTCAATCGCTCCACGGCGCGCCGACCGGTATCCTCGCGCCATTCGAGCCGCAGCATGCCCGGTGCCCGTGGCGCCAGGTGGAAACGCAGATAGGGATCGGCGGCCACCGAGCGGCCGAAGGTGGCCCTGAGGGCCGGTTCGCCGTCGAGCCGGGCCTCGAAACGCTCGATGATACGTTTGGGCGGGGCGTCCGGCCCCAGCCCGTTCTCCATCGGGTGCTTGATGAGCGTGACCACCTCGCCTGGAACGCCGGCTTCGAAGACGGGCACGCGCACGCGCGTCCGCATCGCCTCCGACCAGTTGCCGTCTGCCGGCGTGATACAGCCCGATGAGGCGATACGGACCGCTCGCTCGGCCACCCGCACCGTGCCGGAACGCATCCGCGCCACGGCAATCACCGTCTGGCTTACGTCGAGGCGGATGCGCGTGGCGATCCGGGCACGGCCGGCAAGGGGCGTGAAGCGGAAGACTGCCACGCGCGGGAAGGGGTTTTCCGGCGCGATCACGTGCACTGTGTCGGGGAAATCGTCCTGGGAATGTTCGACCGAGAGGCGAAGCGGCAAGAACGCGCCGCTGTCGCTGACATTCGGCAGATGAAGGGTGATGCCCTCGGTAACGGGCGCGGCGGCGCCGATGACGGCGCGCGCATTTGTGCTGTCCCGCCAGGCACCGCCGGCCGGCGCGCCCGCCGCAAGCGCCGGCACGACAGCCAGAAGGGCGCCGCCGCCCATCACCAGCACCTGCCGCCGTGTGAAGCAAGACCGGGAGTGCACGGTCGGCAGAAAGGTCCCGCCCCTTCGTGACATGCTGTTCAGCATGCGATCTTCATCCACTCCGCCTCGATGGCGTCCGCGGCGGAGATTGCCGAAGCGATGTCCGTCGCATAGCCGATCACCGAAATCCGCAGAACTCTCCGCCCGCGCCAGTCTGCAGTCCTGAAGAAAAAGCGGCCGCTCTCGTTGAGCGCTGCCGCGAGGGCGTCCGCATGGTCCGGCATCGCGGCATTTGTTTTCTTGCCATGGAACGAAAGCACCACCTGGTTGAGGCAGACCGAATTCTCGATGCAGATGCCCGGCGTGTTCGCGAGACGGTCGGCTATCGCCCGTGCGCACAGGTGATGAGCGCGCACCATCTCCATGATCCCCTGCCGGCCCAGGACCTGCAGCATCGCCCAAGCGGCAAAGCCGCGGGCGCGGCGTGACAGCTCTGGCCCGAAATGGGTGGGATTGCGCCCGTCCTGCGCGTCATGGGAAAGATAGCCGGCGGTGATGTCCATCGCCCGGCGGTGGGCGTCCGCGTCGCGAACGATGGCAAAGCCCGAGTCATACGGCACCTGAAGCCATTTGTGCCCGTCGACGGCCCAGGAGTGGGCGCGCTCGATGCCGCGGCACTGCGCTTTCATTTCCGGCACCGCGCGCGCCCAGAGGCCGAACGCGCCGTCGACGTGCAGCCAGCTCCCGTGCTCGGCGGCGAGATCGGCAAGCGGCTCCAACGGGTCGAAGGCACCGGAGTTTATGTGACCGGCCTGGCAGACGATGATGCCGGGACCGGTTTCGCGCTTCAGCGCCGCCTCAAGCGCGGCGCAATCCAGCACGCCCTCACCGTCGGTCGGAATGCGGATGAAGTTCCGCTCCCCGAAGCCGAGATAGCGCAGAACCGCGAAGTTGGAGGCGTGCGCCTCGTCGCTGATGAAGATGTTGACCTTGGGCACGTCTTGCAGGCCGGCTTCGTTGAGATCGAAGCCCGAGCGGCGCAGAACCTCGCCTCTTGCCGCCGCCAGGCTGATGAAGCCTGCCATTGTCGCGCCGGTAGTGAACCCGACCGAGCTCTCGCGCGGCAGATCAAGGAGCTCCAGCAGCCATTTGGCGGCAATTTCTTCCGCGGTCGCGGCAGCCGGAGAGCACTGATGGATGGCGGCGTTCTGCCCCCAGGCCGAGGTGAGCCAGTCCGCGGCGACGCCGGCGGGATGCGAGCCGCCCATCACCCAGGCGAAAAAGCCGGCCTGCGTGTTGCCCACGAGACCGGGCTCGGCCGCGTTCACCAGATCGTCGATCACGTCGAAGGGATTACGCCCTCGATCCGGCAGGCCGCAGTCGAAGAGCCGGCGCAGACGCTGGACGTCTACCGAGGGATGCAAGGGTGGTAAGCCGTTGCGGTAGCGCCTGGCATGAAAGGCGGCGTGATCGAGAACGGACGCCGCGGCTTCCTGAGCGGCGAGGTGTTTCATCGCGGATGCAGCCATTTCGGGAAGAACTCATAGGGATCGACCGATTTCGATGCATCGAACGACACGCCCTTCGCCTTCAAGAGGTCCTGGAGATGGCCGTCCTTGAAGGCATCCAGAGTTTCGGTGCACCCGCCCACATGCTCGCCGCCGACGAATATCTGCGGGATGGTCGGTGCGCCGGTCTTTTTGCGCAGGGCCACGCGGATATCGCCGCCCCAATTGTTTTCCTGGTAGGCGACCGAATCGAGATCGACGGATCTGAAGGGGATGTCCGACGCCGCGAAGAGCTTGCGCACGGACCAGCAGAACTCGCACCATTCGAGCGCGAAGAGCACGACCGGTTTGTCGGGATCGGAAATCACCTGCTCCACGAAGTCCCGCGCCTCCTCCGTGGGCTCCGGCATGGCCGGGCCGCCGGCGGCGGGCGCGGCCTGCGAGGGCGCATCGAACCTGTAGGACGGGGTGGAGGCGGATATCTCCATCTCCTCGTCGCTCATCGTGTCCGTGATGTCGTCGAAGAGCGGCGTCGACAGGTAGCGTTCGCCGGTGTCGGGGAGCATGGCCAGGATGCGCGAGCCCTTTGGCGCCTCGCGGGCGACCTGAAGGGCCGCCGCGAAGGTCGCGCCCGCCGTGATGCCGCAGAAGATACCTTCCTGCCGCGCCAGGGCACGGGCGTATTCCAGAGCGTCGGCGCCGCTGACCGGCACCAGACGGTCGATGAATCGCGCCTCGAGAACGTCGTTCGTCAGTTTCGGGATGAAGTCGGGGGACCAGCCCTGCATGAGATGCGGGCGGAAGATCGGGTGGCTCGCCGCCGGGCTGCCGTCGTCGCGATAGCTCTGCGTGACCCCGCTGCCGAGCAACGGGGAATTGTCGGGCTCGGTGGCGATGATCCTTGTCCCGGGGCTCTTCTCCTTAAGGACGCGCGCAACCCCCTTGAGCGTGCCGCCGGTGCCGAAGCCGGTGACCCAGTAGTCGAGCCCGTTCTCACCGAAATCGGCGAGAATCTCCATCGCGGTGGTGCGGCTGTGCATGTCGGCATTGGCTTCGTTCTCGAACTGGCGGCACAGGAACCAGCCGTGCTTGTCGGCAAGCTCCCTGGCCTTGTTCAGCATCCCGCTGCCCTTCTCCGCCGCCGGCGTGAGGATGACGCGGGCCCCGAGATAGCGCATGAGGCGCCGGCGCTCGACGCTGAAGTTCTCCGCCATCGTCACGACCAGCGGATAGCCCTTGTGGGCGCAGACCATTGCCAGTCCGATGCCGGTGTTTCCGCTGGTCGCCTCGATGACCGTCTGGCCCGGCTTCAGCGTGCCGTCGCGTTCGGCCGCCTCGATAACGCCGAGCGCCAGCCTGTCCTTCACGGAGCCCAGCGGATTGAACGCCTCGAGCTTCACGTAAACCTCCGCGCCTTCGGGCGCGAGCTTGTTGATCCGCACGACGGGCGTGTTGCCGACGGTGTCCAGTATGGATCCGCAAACGCGTGAGAGGACCGCCGGGCGTTCCTCCCGTGCCTCTGCCTGCCGTCGGCTCACCGGCGGATCATTGCTCGTTTGTTCCCGCGGGAGGGGGCTGGATGAATGTTGCATCGCTCGCTTTCCATTACGCTTGTTGAATTGACTTGTTTCAGGACACCGGTGATGGGCGGCGGCGCTCCCGGTTTGACGTTCGCCGGCTCGACCCCGGCCCGTTCGAACGGTTCTGAAGGTAGTGCAACGGCCGGGCGCGTGTCTTTGCATTATGGGAAGGCAGGCTTTGCGATTTGCGCATTGTGCCCTGCGCGGACCGGGAGCTTTCTCAACGGCCTTGTCTCCCTTGCTGCCGAGAACGGGAAAGAAGGAGAACATGGCCGAGATCGTTCCAGTGCCGGCGGCATACAAGCCTACGATCTACGTGCCGGAAACCTCACGCTCGCCCGGGTCTCCCGCCGTCTGCGTGTTTGTGGATCCGGATTTTCCATGCGAGGCAAGACCTGCAAAGATGTCTTGTCGCACTAGTGCTGTTTATTCAAAAATGATCACGGTTTTTACACCGCGCCAAACGCGGTTCGTGAAAACTGGACATTTTTATGGTTGGTTCCCGGTCGGATCTGCACCTATGCTCGGGCGAAAACCGTCCTGACGGCGGTTGGACATGCCCGCAGCCATCCGTTTCCATCTGCGCGCGCCCGCAAATACATTCTGCGAGATCAGCTCATGCATTCGACCCGCAGAGACTTCTTGAAATTCACCGCCGCCGGCATTGCCGTCACCATCGCCCCGCTCAAATCCGCTCGAGCGGCGCTTCTGGAAAAGAAGATCCAGATGGCGCCCGGAGCGTCGCAGACCGGCCGCCTGAAGCGCCGCATGGACGGTTTGGCCAAGGTGACCGGTGGAAAGGTTTTCGCCCGGGATATCCGCGCGCGCGACATGCCCGACTGGCCGGACGACCAGGCCCATGCATTCATGGTCTTTGCGGACAGGGCGGACGCCTCGTTCATTGGCCTTGATTTCTCCGTCCTGGGAGAGGATCTCCAGCCGGATGTTATCGTCACCGCGGAAGAAACGACAAAAGCCGGCCTCGATTTCTATGACCCTTTCACCTTTGGCGAGCGAATGTTGCTGCCAAAGGGCGAGGTGCCGCTTTTCCTCGGCCATCCGCTCGCCATCCTGATCTACAACGATTTCGCCCGGTTCGCCGTGGCCAAGCGCACGTACCAGGCGAACCGCGACAGGATTGTCCGATTCGGTGAGACCACGGGGCCTGCCACGCGCGACCCTTATGCGAATTTCCGTTTCGTGCGGATCGAAGGCGCCGAAGGTGCCGAGGGCGAGACAGACGTCTTCAATCCGGTCGACGATGGTTATGTTTTCGCCAGCTATAAAGACCACCAGGTCCGGTGGCCGGACCCCGACGCCGGCGGCGACGTGAATGCCCGCGGCATGTTCCACGCGGATGCGATCCGCTCCGAATTGGACAGCCCTCCCTCCGACTGGCACGTCGTCGAACGCGAATATTATTCTCCCTACATCGATGCCGCCGCATTGGAGCCGGATAACTGCAATTGCTGGTTCGACGAGGAGGCTGCCAGGCTGGAGATCGTCATGGCGAGCCAAAGCCCGCACGAGGTGATGACGGGCACGGCGGCGATGCTCGAAAAGAGCACCTTCAAGGTCCAGGAACTTAAGGGTCACCCGGCCTACACGGTCGGCTACGGCACGAAGGAACACAGCCCCTTTCCGTACTATGGCGTTGTTGCGGCGCTCCACGCGCAGGGCCGGCCGGTGCGCCTGGCACTCGATCGGGAGGAGCACTTCCAGACGGCGATCAAGCGCCACCCGGTGCGTATGAGGTACCGGTTGGCGGTGGACCGGCGCAGCCTTAGGCTGCAATCCTTCGTCGGCGATCTCGAGCTCGATGGCGGCGGTCGGCAGAACTATACGACACCTGTCACCCAGGTGGCGGCGGGCGCTGCACAGGGCATCTATTACCTGCCCAAGAACGACATCGTGGCCATCGGCCGTTCATCACGTGCGCCGCACGCGGGTTCGGTGCGCGGATTCGGGTCGCTCGAAGCGCAGATCGGTATGGAAATGCTGGTCGACGAGATCGCCGAGGAACTCGGCGTCGACCCCATGGAACTGCGGCATGTCAACGCGCTCGAAAACGGCCAACGCAATTCCGCCGGTGCGGTGCCGCTCGGCAAGAGCCGCATGAAGGAGATGATCGAGGCCGATCGGCAACACCCGGTCTGGGTCGGTCGGGAGACACGCAAGGCGGACTTCGAAGCGGCCAACCCTGCCCTAAGGTATGGCGTCGGCTATGCGATCGGTAAAAAGGGCTTCGGCAACTCGAATGAAGGCGTCGCCGCCGCCATTTCGCTCACGCGCGACGGCAAGGTGAGGCTGCGCCACATTGCCGTCGAGATCGGCACCGGGGCTGTTTCCACCCAGGCCCTGATTTGCGCGCGCTGGTTCGGCAGACCGGCCGACGAGACCGAGAGCGCCGCCCTGGATTGGTCGCCGCTCGAAATGTTCGTCACCATGAGCCCGTTTGCGATGGACAAGGCTCATCAGGACGAGATGAAGCAGGACCCCCGGTGGACTCCGGCTTTTGCCTCCGCCTCCAGCGCCACCAACAGCGTCTTCTACTTTTCGCACGGCACGCAGGAGGCCGGGCGTTTGATTTTCGAGCGCGGTATTCTTCCCGCCGCCGCAGCACTGTGGGGTTCCTCCATAGATCGTGCCGCCGCAGCCCGCTGGAATGACGGGGTGTTCACTCTGTCCGACGGGCGCCCCTTGACCCTCGCCGAGATTGCCGCAAAAGCCCACGACATGGGCGCTGTCACCGGCGCCATGGTCCATGCCTTCGATCGTTGGGGCTGGTCGGAAGCCGATTTCGACATCCTGGGCGAAACCTCGCGCCGCCCGCTCGACGGGCTCGCAATCCAGACCGGATCCGACCGATGGAGGCGGATCGAGCGGCGCAACGTTCATTACATGGACCCACAGCTCGACAATGCGAGCTGGTCGCGCTTTGCGCCGGTATCGGCGCTTGTGGAACTGACCGTCAACCGTGGTACCGGCGCGGTGAAGCTCCTTTCCCATCATTCCAGTCTCGATTGCGGGCGGATACTCGTGCCTGAATTCGTTTCCGGCCAGCTTCAGGGAGGGATCGGTATGGCTGTTGGCCATGCGCTCTACGAAGGAATGCCCCTTTACGAAGGCGGTCCGGGCCAGGGGCACTGGAACTACAATCGTTATCGGTTGCCGCGCGGAAAGGATGTCGCCGTGTGGAGCCAGACCGCGAATTACCTGCCCGTCTCGCAGGAGGAGGATTTCCCGAAAGGCATTGCGGAAGTGGTGCAGATTCCAACGATCCCCGCCATCGCCAACGCCGTGGCGCATGCCATCGGACGCAGGATGCGCGACTTGCCCCTGACCGAGGACAAAATCAAAGAGGTGCTGATATGAGCATCCCCTCGCGTGACCTCAGCCTGAAGATCAACGGCGAAGAGATCGGCCCGCTCTCCGTGCCCGAAGAGCTGATGATGATCGATTTCCTGCACGAATATGCGGGCCTGACCGGCAGCCGTTTCGGTTGCGGCCAGGGGTTGTGCCGCGCGTGCACGGTCATTGTCGATCAAGAGGACGGGACGAGTCGGGAGATGCGCACCTGCATCACCGGAGCGCACTATTTCAACGGCCGCTCGATCCGCACGATCGAGGGACATGCGAAGCGCGATGAAAACGGTGCGGTCGCGCTCACGCCAGTACAGGAGGCCTTTCTCGACCATTTCTCCTTCCAGTGCTCCTACTGCACCCCGGGGTTCGTGAATGCGGCGACCGTTCTCGTCGAACGCCTGCAGCGTGAGCCCGTGGGTCGCGATCAACTGGAAGCCGTGATCGAGGAAGCGCTGAACGATCACATCTGCCGTTGTACGGGATATGTCCGCTATTACAGCGCCGTGCGCGAGGTCGTGTTGAACACGCCGGGGCTGTTGAAATAATGCGTGTTATCAAATGGTTGCTGGCCCTCGCTTTCGTTGCCGCGGCAGCAGCCGTGTTGGTGGTGTTCTGGCCCGTCAGGTCGGCCTATGACGGTGAAGCTGCAGAGGCCAGGCTTTCACCCGACAGGCAAGCGCTGATCTCCCGGGGAAAATATCTCGCAATCGCGGCCGACTGCGCAGCCTGCCACCAGTCTCCCGATGGCACTCCCTTCGCCGGTGGTTTGCCGATCAACACGCCATTCGGCGTGATCCATGGGACCAATATCACGCCCAACGGGGAGACGGGCATTGGTGATTACAGTTCCAGGGACCTGTTCCATGCGATTGTCGATGGCGTGCGCAAGGATGGGCAAAACCTCTATCCGGCGATGCCGTACACCTCCTATCACGCGATCACCCAGGAAGACAGTGACGCGATCTACGCCTACCTGATGACGCAGACACCCGTAAGGCGCGCGGAGCCCGTAAACGGGCTTGCCTTTCCCTTCGACCAGCGTTGGCTGCTTGCTTTCTGGAATCTCGTCAATCCGAAGGTGTCATTGCCTGAAACGCTCTCGGCTGAAGCGCATGAGGGCGCTTATCTGACCGAGGTTCTCGGGCATTGTCAGGAATGCCACACGCCACGCAATCTGCTGGGCGGGCTGAAGCCGGGACAAGCCTATGAAGGCGGCCAACTCGGGGAGGGAATTCTGGCGCCGAGCCTGACACCCGCCGGACTCGCCGAGCGTGGCTGGACCGCGGAAGACCTGCGCACCTTCCTGAAGGAGGGCATCGCACCCCAGGGCACCATGACGCTCGAGATGTTCCCGGTGCTGAAGCACTCTACGCAGTATCTGCGTGAGGAGGACATCGCCGCGATTCAAAAGCACCTGATGGCCGACACGCCCTTGACGCGTCCCGCAGACAAGGGACAGGTGACCGACCCTGATGCACACGAACGCGGCGGTGACGTCTACGCCGCTGTCTGCGCGGGCTGTCACGGCATCAACGGAGAAGGCAAACCGCACGTAGCGCCGCCGATGACGACGAACACCAGTCTTCGTCTTTCGGATCCGGGCAATCTGCTTCGTGTTGTCATCGATGGCGTGCCCAGGCAGCGATACCCGAACGGCGAAGTGATGCAAGAGATGCCGGGCTTCGCGGATACGCTCTCCAACCAGGAAATGGTCGACCTGGCGAATTTCATGAGAACGGAGTGGGGCGGACAACCTGCCTCGGTGAAACTGGAGCAAGTCGAGAAGCTCACGCAAGAAAGCGATCATTAAATCCGGGAGCGACGCTTGTTATGCCGCGTTGCTGCTCAAGCAGGCGGTCGACGAAATTTGAAGGGGGATCAACGCACAATGCTGAAATCATTCGTCATCAACCCGCCGGTCTTCTTCGGTTCGGTTCTGATCATCGGCTTCTTCCTGGCCATCGGCATCATCATGCCTGAACAGGCCGGCGCGATGTTCGGTGCGCTCCAGTCGGCGATCCTGGATGCTTTCGGTTGGCTTTATCTGTTGTCGGTCGGCATCTTTCTGGCGACCGCTCTCCTGCTGTGCCTGGGGAACTACGGCCAACTGAAACTGGGACCGGATGACTCCACTCCGGATTTCCGGTTCATCTCGTGGATCGCCATGCTGTTCGCGGCAGGCATGGGTATCGGCCTGATGTTCTACGCGGTCGGTGAGCCGATGACCCATTTCATGCGCCCGCCAAAAGCTGAACCGCGCTCGATCGAGGCGACACGCGAGGCGATGTCGGTAACCTTTTTCCACTGGGGTATCCATGCCTGGGGGATTTACGCCGTGGTGGGCCTGTCGCTCGCCTATTTCGGCTACCGTTACAATCTGCCCCTGACGATCCGTTCGGGCCTTTATCCGCTGCTCAAGGAGCGCATCAACGGTCCCATCGGGCATGCGGTCGACATCTTCGCCATCGTCGGCACGATGTTCGGGATCGCCACGTCCCTCGGGCTGGGTGTCAGTCAGATCAACGCCGGCCTCAACTACCTTGTCGGTTTGCCGATGGGGCCTCAAGTCCAGCTGCCCTTGATTGCTCTGGTCACGGCACTGGCGACGGTTTCGGTCGTGACAGGTCTCGACAAGGGCATACGTATCCTCTCCGAGAGCAATCTCGTTGTTGCCGTTCTTCTGATGCTTTTCGTGCTGGTCGTAGGGCCGACCGCCAGCCTCTTCCGCGACTTTGTCCAGAATATCGGCCTCTATCTCGACACTCTGGTACTGCGCACGTTCAACATCTATGCCTACGAACCGACGCCATGGATCGACGGCTGGACGCTCTTCTACTGGGCCTGGTGGATTTCCTGGTCACCGTTCGTCGGGATGTTCATAGCCCGCATATCGCGTGGCCGCACGGTTCGTGAATTCATCGTCGCGGTGTTGTTCATTCCTGCGGGTTTCACCTTCTTCTGGATGACCGTCTTCGGCAACACGGCGATCTATATCGATACGGGTGTTGCCGCTGGCGTGTTGGGCGCGGCAGTTGCCGACGATGTGTCAGTGGGGCTTTTCCAATTTTTCGAATATCTGCCCTTTTCGGGGCTGACGTCGACATTGGCCGTCATTCTGGTGGCTGTCTTTTTCGTAACCTCGTCGGATTCCGGATCCCTGGTGATCGATTCCATTGCGGCCGGCGGAGAGACGGAAACGACAATCGGACAGCGTGTCTTCTGGTGTGTCCTTGAGGGACTGGTCGCGGCGAGCTTGCTGCTGGCGGGTGGACTGGGTGCGTTGCAGTCGGCGACGATTGCCAGTGCGCTGCCGTTCACTTTCGTCGTGCTCACACTCGTCTGGGCATTGGTGGCGGGCATGCGCGCCGACCTGGCCCAGCAGCACGCAAATGCGGTTTCACCTCTGTCTCCGCCTGCGCAGCCTGCTGCAGGTTTGACCTGGCAACGCAGGCTCGCGCTCATGCTCCATGCGCCAAGCCAGAAGGAAGTCGAGCGTTACATTGCCGACGAGGTGCGGCCGGCTCTCGAACAGATCGCCAAGGAACTCTGCAATCGCGGCCGCGAGACCGTTGTGCAGGAGGAAGAAAACGGAGCCGTTGCCCTGCGCTCGCATGCCGATGGGGTTCGCGACTTCGTCTACGGTGTCTTTCCGAACAAGGACCGGCTGCCGTCGTTGTCGGGACATCGCGCCGGCAAACCACAGTTCCGATACGAGGCGAAGACCTACTTCGCAAGCGGCGCGCGCGGATATGACGTCATGGGAATGACCCGCGACCAGTTGATTGCGGATATTCTCGCTCAGTTCGAACGTTACCTCAATCTGGTTCAATCCCACGAATCCCAACTGGTGCAAGCCGCGCCGGAGCATACGGTCGAGGCCTAGGCAATTCCAGGAAAAGTGGAAGCCGGTTTTCCGTCCGGAATTGCGTAGAATCAAACGGTTAGATCAGTTCACCGTTTCCGTGGAACGGTGAACTGATCTGGATCCTACGGACCGGATGCCCGGCTCGAAGAAATGACAATGCGCGCGGACACCCAGTCCGCGCGCATTGTCCGGGGCAGGGTACCCCTCCGACTGGCCACGGCCGGTCAGAGTTGATGTGCGGCCGGCTGGTCGCGAATGTCTTCCTCCTGTCCGCCATGAACGACGGGAATGGTGGCCTCGCCGGTGCGCTTCAGCGGCCGGTTGCCTGAAAGCGCGCGCAACAGAACGTAGAAAACCGGCGTCAGGAAAATGCCGAAGACGGTGACGCCGATCATGCCGGCGAAGACGGCGATGCCCATGGCATTGCGCATCTCCGCGCCCGCGCCGGTGGAGAACACCAGCGGCACCACGCCCATGATGAAGGCCAGCGAGGTCATGAGGATCGGCCTGAGCCGGAGCCTCGCCGCCTCCACCGCCGCGTCCTTGGGCGTCAGCCCGGCGAATTCGAGCTCGCGTGCGAACTCGACGATCAGGATCGCGTTCTTGGCGGAGAGCCCGACCAGCACGATGAGGCCGATCTGGGTGAAGATGTTGTTGTCGCCGCCGGTGAGCCACACGCCCGTCAGCGCAGACAGTATGCCCATCGGCACGATCATGATGATCGCCAGCGGCAGCGCCAGGCTTTCATAGAGTGCCGCGAGCACCAGGAACACCAGGAGAAGGGCCAGCGGGAAGATGATCACTCCCGAATTGCCGGCCAGGATCTGCTGGTAGGTGAGGTCCGTCCACTCGAAGCTGATGCCGGGCGGCAGCGTTTCCGCCGCGATCCGCTCGACGGCGGCCTGCGCCTCGCCGGAGGAATAACCCGGTGCCGGCCCGCCATTGATGTCGGCGGCCAGGAAACCGTTGTAGCGCATCGCCCGTTCCGGCCCGGCGCTCTGCACGACGTCGAGCAGAGCGGAGAGCGGGATCATCTCGCCCGATTGCGACCGCACTTCCAGCCTGCCGATGTCCTCCGCGCGGCCGCGGAAGGGCGCGTCGGCCTGCACGCGCACGGAGTATGTCCGGCCGAACTGGTTGAAGTCGTTGACGTAGAGCGAGCCGAGATAGATTTGCAGCGTGTCGAAAACGTCGGTTACCGCCACGCCGAGCTGGTGCGCCTTGGTGCGGTCGAGATCGGCATAGAGCTGCGGGACGTTGATCTGGTAGCTGGAGAAGAGGCCGGTCAGCTCGGGCGCCTGGTAGGCCTCGGCGAGGAAAGCCTTGGTCGCCGCGTCGAGCGCCTCGTAGCCCAACCCGTTTCGGTCCTCGATCTGCAGCTTGAACCCGCCGATCGTGCCGAGTCCCTGCACCGGCGGCGGCGGGAACATGGCGATGAACGCCTCCTGGATACCGGCGAAGCTCTGGTTGAGCTGCATGGCGATGGCGCCGCCCGAAAGCTCCGGCGTCGTCCGCTCCTCGAAAGGTTTCAGCGACAGGAAGACGATGCCGGCATTCGAGCTGTTGGTGAAGCCGTTGATCGACAGGCCGGGGAAGGCGATGGCGCTTTCCACGCCCGGCTGCTCAAGGGCGACGTCGCCCATGCGCCGGATCACTTCCTCGGTGCGGTCGAGCGTGGCGCCGTCGGGAAGCTGGGCGAAGCCCACGAGATACTGCTTGTCCTGCGCCGGCACGAAACCGCCCGGAACCTTGTTGAAGACGAACACCGTGGCGCCCACCAGCACGAGGTAGAGCCCCATGATCAGTGTCTTGCGCGAAAGGATGCTGTGCACACCGCCGCTATAGGCGCTGGAGCTGGCGCCGAAGGCGCGGTTGAAGCCGCGGAAGAACCAGCCGAAAAGGCGGTCGATGAGACGGGTCAGCCAGTCCTTCGGCGCATCGTGGCCGCGCAGAAGCATGGCCGCCAGCGCCGGCGACAGCGTCAGCGAGTTGAAGGCGGAGATAACGGTCGAAATCGCAATGGTGAGCGCGAACTGCCGGTAGAACTGCCCCGTAAGACCCGAGATGAAGGCGAGCGGCACGAAGACGGCCACCAGCACCAACGCGATGGCGACGATCGGGCCGGAAACCTCCCGCATGGCGCGGTAGGTCGCATCGCGCGGCGACAGCCCTTCCTCGATGTTGCGTTCGACATTCTCCACCACGACGATGGCGTCGTCCACCACGATGCCGATGGCGAGCACCAGGCCGAAGAGGCTGAGCGCGTTGATCGAGAAGCCGAAGACGTAGAGCACCGCGAAGGTGCCGATGATGGAGACGGGGACGGCCACCAGCGGGATGATCGAGGCGCGCCAGGTCTGCAGGAAGACGATGACGACGAGGACCACGAGCGCGATCGCCTCGAGCAGCGTGTGCACCACCGCGTCGATTGAGGCGCGGACGAACTGCGTCGTGTCGTAGACGATGCGGTATTCCACGCCCTCCGGCATGGTCTGCTGCAACTCGTCCATGACCGTCTGGATATCGTCGGAGATCTGGATGGCGTTGGAGTTCGGCGCCTGGAAAATACCGATGGCCACGGCCGGCTTGTTGTCGAGCAGAGAGCGCAGCGCATATTCGGCCGAGCCGAGCTCGATCCGGGCGATGTCGCGCAGCCGTGTGACCTCGCCGTTCTTGCCGGCCTTGACGATGATGTCGCCGAATTGCTCCGGAGTCCTGAGACGTCCCTGCGCGTTGACCGAAAGCTGCAGGTCGACGCCGGGCACGCTGGGCGCGCCGCCCACCACGCCGGCGGCGGCCTGGATATTCTGCTCGCGGATCGCGGCGACCACTTCGTTTGCCGAAAGCCCGCGCTCCGCGATCTTCTGCGGGTCGAGCCAGACGCGCATGGAATAGTCGCCCGAACCGAAGACCTGCACCTGGCCGACACCTTCGATGCGTGCCAGCCGGTCCTTCACCTTGAGCACCGCGTAGTTGCGCAGATAGGTGATGTCGTAGCGGTCGTTGGGCGAGAGCAGGTGCACGACCATGGTGAGATCGGGTGAGCTCTTGACCGTGGTTATGCCGAGCCGCCGCACCTCCTCGGGCAGGCGCGGCTCGGCCTGCGCGACGCGGTTCTGCACGAGCTGCTGCGCCCTGTCGGGATCCGTGCCGAGCTTGAAGGTGACGGTGAGCGTCATCAGCCCGTCCGTCGTGCCCTGGCTCGACATGTAAAGCATATCCTCGACGCCGTTGATGGCCTCCTCGATGGGCGTTGCCACCGTCTCGGCGATCACCTTGGGATTGGCCCCCGGATACTGCGCGCGCACGACGATGGAGGGCGGAACGACTTCCGGGTATTCGGAGATCGGAAGCACCCTCAGGCCCAGCAGGCCGGCGACCAGGATCAGGATCGAAAGCACACCCGCAAAGACCGGGCGGTCGACAAAAAATTGCGAAATATTCATCGGTATCCGCCCTTTCACAAAGCGGGATTGAAAAGTGAACGGGCAAAGCCGGACATCTCATTGCGTCCCCGGTCCAGCTGGGTGGGGGCGCGACAGAACGCCGGCAGTTCCGTGCTTCCAGCTATCGCCGCTACTGCAGCCCCGAATCCGCACCGGCGACGGTTTGCTCGGCGGGTGACATGCCGACTTGCTGTGGATCCACCAGAGCGCCCGGACGAACTCGCTGCAGGCCGTTCACGACGATGCGCTCGCCGGCATCGAGGCCGTCAGCGACTATGCGCAGGCCTTCGGCCGTCTGCCCCAGCGTCACTTGGCGGTAGGCGATCTTGTTCTCGTCATCGACCACCAGCACGAACCTCTTGTCCTGGTCGGTTCCGACAGCGCGCTCGCTGATGACGAGCTCGGGCCGCGGATTCGGCTGGCCGAGGCGCACGCGGACGAACTGGCCCGGGATCAAGCGGCCTTCGGGATTGTCGAAGACGGCCCTGACGCGGATGGTGCCGCTCTCCGTGTCGACCGTGTTGTCGATGAACTGAAGCTTGCCCTGGATCGGCGCGCCCTCGGCCGCGCTGATCTCGACAGGGATCTGTTCGATGTCGGGTACGCCGGAAGGACCGGACGGAAGCTCGGCCAGGACGCGCGAGACGGAATCCTCGTCCACATCGAAGCTTGCATAGATCGGATCGACTGAAACGAGGCTGGTGAGCACCGGGGAATTCGCACCGGCCGCGACCAGGTTGCCCTCCGTGATCTCGAATTTGCCGGCGCGGCCGGAGATCGGCGCACGGATCTCCGTGTAGCCGAGGTCGAGCCGCGCGGCTTGTAATGCGGCTTCGGCCGATCTCAAGCTTGCCTCGGCCTCGTGATAGGCGCTGAGCCTCTGGTCGAGGTCGCTTTGCGAGACGGTACGGTTTTCCGCGAGCTTGCGCCCGCGTTCGAGCTCGAGCCGGGCCAGTTCCACCCGCGCCTTGGCGGCCGCGACCACCGCTTCCGCCTGCGCGACCGCCGCGGCATAGGGTGCAGGGTCGATGGACACGAGGAGGGCGCCTTCCGTGACGAGCGCCCCCTCGCGGAAATGCACGGCCTGGATCGCTCCGGCCACGCGCGAGCGAAGCTGAACACGGTCGACCGCCTCGAGCCGGCCTGAGAATTCCTGCCAGGTCATGACCGCCTGCGGCTCCACGACCGCAACGGAGACGGGCACGGCCTGAGGTGCCTCCGGCGCGGCCGACTCGGCTTTCGCGCCCATCACCTGGAACGAATTGATGGCCAGCACACCAGCCGAAATCGAGACGACAAGGGTCAGGCCGGCGCCCCAGAGGAGCCGGCGAACGGCAATCTTCTTCATCGATAATCTCCTAGAGGCCTATAAGGCCGGATCAGGTTGAGGGCTTCGCTTGAGCGGAGAAGGCTCCTGTTTCTTGGAAGAACTTCGCAAAAAGGGTGCGGATGGCTTGTCTCCACTTTGGCCGGCTCTCCGCCGGTCCCGAATAGGAGGCGGGCCATCCCGTCGGCCCGGGCAACACATGTTCACTGACGCGCACGCCCGCCTGACGCAGGCGGCACGCGTAATTCAGGCTCTCATCGCGCATCGGGTCGTCTTCGGCGGTGACGATGAGCGCCGGAGCAAGGCTTGCCAGGCGCGCACTGAAAGCCGGCACGGCATAGGGGTGACAGGCGTTGGCGGCGAAACCCAAGTAGCGGTTCCAGCCTTCGGTCCAGCGGCAGCCCCTTGGATTGGTGCTTTCCCTGCGGAAGGAGCCCGTGGCCATGCACGGATCGAGCATGGGGGAGAGCAGGATCTGGCCATCAAGACCGCCGACGCACCGGTCGCGCGCCTTCAACGCAAGGCCTGCGGCGAGATTGCCGCCAGCCTCCTCGCCAGCCACATAGAGGGCCGATTTCGGACCCGCCAGTCTCGCACGGAGGCGGTAGAGGGAACCCAACAGCTCGAAGGCCAGTTCGAGCGCCCTTGGAAAAGGATGCTCGGTGGCCCGTGAATAGTCGGGGGCGACGACCACTGCGCCGGCTTCGGCCAGCACAGCGGCCACGCTGTGCCCTTCCGCCGGCGATCCGCCGAGAAAGGTGCCGCCATGCAGATGCAGCACGAGCGGCGGAGCCTTCTCGGGCGATGTGCCGCGATAGATGCGCACCGGCACAGAGCAGGCTTCGCTCTCCAGCACGTCCTCTGTCCAGCTCACATGCATCTGTCCGGCTTCCCTCAATTCGCATCTTCTTGCACACCCCTCCTGACAGCATCCTGTCGGGAGCCGGTGTGCCGGCGCCATGCCCGCGCCACAGATGGGCATCATTCCTCCATGGAAAAAGCCCTTGGTTTATGACTTCACTATTTCTATTTGTGAACAATTGAGCGCCAGCAGGAGATCGCCATGGATCAGCTCGCCGCCATGCGCACGTTCGTCCGGGTCGTCGAGACCGGCAGTTTCACGCGGGCTTCGGAGATGCTCGCCGTACCGAAGGCGACGGTCACCAAGCTGGTCCAGGGGCTCGAGGCGCACCTGCGCACCAAGCTTCTCAACCGGACCACCCGCCGTGTTCTTATTACCCCCGACGGGGCACTCTATTATGACAGGGCCGTGCGCCTGCTGGCCGAAATCGATGAACTCGACAGCAGCATGGCGAGCTCACAGCGCCTGCCCAAGGGAAAGCTCCGGGTGGAGATGTCGGGGGCCATTGCCAACCTGATCCTCATCCCCGAACTCTGCGCATTCCATGACCGGTATCCCGACATCCAGCTCGACCTCGGCATTTCCGACCGGCCGGTGGACATTCTGGGCGAAAATGTCGATTGCGCCGTTCGCGGCGGCGAAATCGCCGACCAGTCGTTGATCGCCCGGCGCGTTTCCGCCATCAGCTTCGTGACCTGCGCTGCGCCCGGTTACCTGGAACGGTTCGGTGCACCGCAACATCCGCTGGATCTGGAGCGGGACCACCACATCGTGAGTTTCTTCCAGGCGCAGACGGGGCGGCAGCAGCCCTTTCTTTTCAGGCGGGGCGACGAGGAGGTGGAGGTGCACGGGCGCTACATCGTCTCGGCAAACGAAGCGATCACCTACATCACCGCGGCAAAGGCCGGCGCAGGCATCGTCCAGGCACCTCTTTTCATGGCCAGGGACGCGTTTGCCGACGGCAGCCTGCAGCCGGTGCTATCCGAATGGACGCGGGAGCCGATGCCGCTTTTCGTCGTCTATCCCCCCAACCGGCATCTGAGCAATAAGCTGCGTGTCTTCGTCGACTGGATCGCCGATCTCCTGGCAAACTCCGGGATTGAGGCCGACCCTGCCGCCGTGCTCGGACAGCCGAGCGAGGACGCATGGAGAGGATTGCACGAGCAGGGCCGGCCGGTGGAGGCGGAGGACTGAAAGGCTGGAAAGAAAGAGGCGGACCGCCGCGGGTCCGCGAATTTTCGTCTCAATTGCATTTTGTGCGATAAAATGGCTAAAACAATCCATGTCGGATGCTCTGCGGATCGCGAGAGGCCCCTTCGGTCGGGTGGCGCTTCTGGATATGGACCGCCCGTTGGTGCGCCATGCGCATCCGCATTGTCATGTCCTGCTGAAGGTGGAGGGGGCGGACACGCAGTTTCAGGTGCGCGACGGCACCGCACCCCTGACGGACGAGAACGCCGTCCTCATCAACGCCTGGGAGCCGCACGCCTACCACCATTATTCCGGGCAGCCGAAAACGGTGATCCTCGCGCTCTATATCCAACCGCACTGGCTCGCGCATTTCCGCCCCAACTGGATGGCCAGCAACGCACCGGATTTCTTCGACAGGAACGCGGGCGCCATTACGCCGGAAATCCGGCGAAAAACGGACCTGCTCGCCGCCACCATGGTCTATGCGCCGGAGGAGACGGGGACGCATGAGAAACTGCTCGGCCAGCTTATGATCGCGGTGATCGAGCAGTTCACCGCCTGGCGAGGGCTGCCGCATTCCGTCCGGAGCCTGGCCGGCAGGATGACCATGGACCACCGGATCAGGAAAGCCGTGAGACGCATCCAGAGTGCGCCCGGCGAAGTCGACGACATGACGGCGCTGGCACGCGATGTCGGTCTTTCACGGGCGCACTTCTTCCGCCTCTTCGAAACGAGCATCGGCGTCAGCCCGCGCGTGTTTCTGAATGTCCAACGCATCGAGCGGGCCGTCGAGCAGGTGGTGGAGAGCGACGCGACATTTGCCTCCATCGGCGAGAGTCTGGGCTTCTCGGTGCCGGCGCATTTCTCCAGGTTCTTCCATGATCACGCGGGTTCCTCGCCCAGCGCCTTCCGCAAGGTGACCCACCTTGCGGCACGAATTTGAGACTCCTCGGTAAGTCGTAAGACTGCGCGGTATCGCGGTTGCGCATCGCCTGCGCGATGAGCGCACAAGGCGCCGTTCGTGCTTGGCGCCGGGGAGGAGTCGATGAACGAAACCGCAAATTTAGCGGGTCTGGTCGGACGTTCCGTGCCGCGTGTGGAGGACGCCGCGCTGCTGACGGGGCGCGGCCGTTATCTCGACGATTTGCCGACGAGCCGGAACACGGCAGAAGCCGCGATCTTGCGCTCCCCTCATGCCCACGCCGAGATCCGTTCGATCGATGCCGCGCGCGCCCGCAAGATGGAAGGCGTCTTGGCGGTCCTGACCGGCGAGGATGTGGCGGCGCTGACGCGCAGCCTCACCGTCGGCGTCAAGGCCAACGTGGACTGCTGGCCGATAGCGCGCGACAGGGTGCGCTATGTGGGCGAGCCGGTGGCGATCGTCGTCGCCGAAAACCGCTATCTCGCCGAAGACGCGCTCGACCTGATCGAGGTCGACTATGAGATCCTGCCGGTGGTGGTCGATCCTGTTGCCGCCCTTTCGGAAGACGCCGCACTGCTTCATCCCTCGCTCGGCAGCAACTGCATCAGCGAGCGGCGCTTCCGCTACGGCGATCCCGAAGCGGCTTTCGCCAGCGCCCCGCACCGCATCGCCGTCGATGTCTCCTATCCGCGTAGTTCCTGCACGCCGATCGAAACCTACGGCGTGATCGCCGAATACGATCCCGGCGAGGATGCCTATGACGTCACGGCCAACTTCCAGGGGCCGTTTTCCATACATGCGGTCATCGCCCGCGCCCTGAAGGTTCCGGGAAACCGCATGCGCCTCAGGACGCCGCCCGATTCCGGCGGTTCCTTCGGCGTCAAGCAGGGCGTGTTCGTCTATGTCGTGCTTGCCGCTGTCGCCGCGCGCGTTGCCGGCCGACCCGTCAAATGGGTCGAGGACAGGCTCGAGCATCTGATGGCCTCGGTCTCGGCGACGGGGCGCGTCACGCGCCTCGAGGCGGCGGTGGAGGCCGACGGCCGGATCACCGCGCTCTCCTGGGACCAGATCGAGGATTGCGGCGCCCATCTGCGCGCGCCTGAGCCGGCAACGCTCTACCGCATGCACGGCAACATGACGGGCGCCTATGCCATTCAAAACGTCGCCATACACAACCGGGTCGTCCTGACCAACAAGACGCCGACCGGCCTCAATCGCGGCTTCGGCGGCCCGCAGGTCTATTATCCGCTGGAACGGCTCGTTCACCGCATCGCTGATGCGCTTGGCCTCGAGCGGCTCGAGGTTATCCGCCGCAATCTGGTGCCGTCGGGCGCCTTTCCCTACCGCACGGCAACGGGGGCGCTGCTCGATTCCGGCGACTATCCGGCCGCGCTCGAGGCGGCGGTGGTTGACGGCGGCTATGCCGCGCTTGTCGAAAAGCGCGACCGTGCCCGCGCGGAGGGCAGGCTCTACGGCATCGGCCTTGCCGCGGCGGTCGAGCCCAGTGTCTCCAACATGGGCTACATCACCACCGCTCTCACGCCCGAGGAGCGCGCCAAGGCCGGCCCCAAGAACGGCGCGCAGGCGGTCGCCACCGTCGGCATCGATCCCCTCGGTTCGGTCACGGTCAAGGTGGCCTCCACCCCACAAGGGCAGGGGCACCGCACGGTGCTTGCCCAGGTGGTGGCCGAGCGTCTGGGTCTGCCGCTCGAAGCCGTCCGCGTGAACACGGAGCTCGATACGGGGCGGGATGCCTGGTCCATTGCCTCCGGCAACTATTCGAGCCGCTTTGCGGCCGCCGTCGCCGGCACAGCGAAAATGGCCGCCGATCGGCTCCGCGCGCGGCTTGCCGCCATTGCCGCGAGCCAGCTCAATATCGAGGCCGGCCAGGTCGAATTTGCCGGAGGGCGCATTTTCGACCGCAACAATCCCGACAACGGGATTTCCTTCAGCCGTGTCGCCGCCGCAAGCCACTGGGCGCCCGGCACGCTGCCGGACGGTGTCGGCCACACGATCAGCGAAACGGTGTTCTGGACGCCGGAGCAGCTCGAGGCGCCGACGCCCGAGGACGGGATCAACTCCTCCCTCTGCCACGGCTTCATCTTCGATTTCTGCGGCGTCGAGATCGACCGCGTCACGGGTGCGGTCCGCATCGACAAATACGTCACCATGCACGACTGCGGCCGCATCCTGCATCCCGGCATGGTTGAGGGGCAGGTGAGGGGGGCTTTCGCCCAGGGGCTCGGTGCCGCGCTTTTCGAGGAATACGCCTACGGCGATGACGGCGCGTTCCTATCCGGCACGCTGGCTGACTACCTGATGCCGACGGTGATGGAGACGCCGGAGCCGCTGATCCTGCACTACGAGAGCCCGTCGCCCTTTACGCCGCTCGGTGCGAAGGGCGTGGGCGAGGGCAACTGCATGTCGACGCCCGTTTGCATCGCCAATGCGATCGCCGACGCCACCGGAGCTGCCGACCTCACGCTGCCGCTCTCACCTGGCCGGATCGGCGAATTGATCTTTGGCGAGGAGAAGCAGTCCCCGGCTCCCGAGGCGGTGCAGGCGCAAGAACCAGGGCGACCGGGCGAGCGGCAATTGACCGGTGAGGGCAGCGCCACGGTGGCCGCATCCCGCGAGGCGGTCTGGCGGATGCTGCTCGATCCCGGCACGCTCGAAGCGATCATTCCCGGCGCTCATGGCGTCGAGAAGGTCAGTGACACGCATTTTCGCGCCGACGTCACGCTCGGGGTCGGGCCGGTCAAGGGGCGCTATGAGGCCGAGATCAAGCTCTCCGACATGGTCGAGCCCGAATCCGTGACGCTGAGCGGCTCCACCAGGGGCGCGCTCGGCTCCGGCAACGGTGTCGGGCACATCACCCTTGCGGAAGATGAGGGGCGGACCATCGTGTCCTACCGGTACGAGGCCGGGATCGGCGGCAAGGTCGCATCCGTCGGCGGTCGCCTGCTCGACGGTGCGGCGCGCGTGGTCATCGGACAGTTCTTCCAGGCGCTGGCACGCCATGCCGACGGCGGTTCTGCCGGCCGTCAAGGCCTGCTTGCCCGTCTCAAGGCCTATCTCGGAGGGCGCGCATGAAGCCGGCCGCCTTCGATTTCCTGCGTCCGGACAGCCTCGAGGAAGCGCTGGAGGCGCTCGCCAGGTTCGGCGCCGATGCGCGCGTGATCGCCGGCGGGCAATCGCTCGTGCCGATGCTCAACATGCGCCTTGCGCGCCCAGCGGTACTGATCGACATCATGCGGCTCGATGCCTTGCGCTCCATCCGCGAGGAGGGGGCCGAGATCGTGGTCGGCGCGGGCGTGCGGCAGGCCGCACTCGAGGCATGGCCGCAACTTGCCGAAAAGCTGCCGCTTCTGGCGAAGGTGATCGGCTGGGTCGGCCATGTGCAGACGCGCGCCCGCGGAACGGTGTGCGGATCGATCGCCCATGCCGATCCCAGCGCGGAACTGCCGCTGTCGCTCATGGCGCTCGGCGGTTGGGTGCGGCTGCGCGGCAAAAGGAAGGCACGTTCGGTGCCCGCCTCGGACTTTTTTGTCGGCATGATGACGACCGCGATCGCCGAGGGCGAAATGATCGAGGCCGTTTCCTTTCCTCTCGCGGCTTCCGGGACGGGTTTTGCCTTCCGCGAGATCGGACGCCGGCACGGCGACTTTGCCATTGTGGCCTGCGTCGCGGTTGCCGATGCGGCTGGCACGCGCCTCGCAATTGCCGGTGTCGACGACCAGCCGCGCTGCTTTGCGGTACCCACCGGGGACGGCGACGCCCTCGACGATGCGCTCAACGACATCGCCTGGTCGCTCAACGCGCGCGACGATCTCCATGCAAGCGCGCGCTACCGGCGCGAACTGGTGCGGCGGCTCGGTCGGGAAACGATCACGGAGGCCCGCGCAGCATGCCGCAGTTGACCGCCCGCGAGAGACACCGCGTCACCTTCCGCCTCAATGGACGGAAGGTGGAGGTTGATGCTGAGAACCGAACGCTTCTGACCGATCTGCTGCGCCATGAGATCGGCGCGACCGGGACGCATGTGGGCTGCGAGCACGGTGTGTGCGGCGCCTGCACTGTCCAGGTGGACGGTGCGCCGGCGCGCGCCTGCCTGATTCTTGCCGCGCAGATCGAGGGGACCGACGTGCGCACCGTCGAGGCCCTGGCGCCGGAACCCGGACGGCTGTCCACCCTCCAGGCGGCCTTCAGGGAGCAATACGGTCTGCAGTGCGGCTTCTGCACGCCGGGCATCCTGATGACGCTCGACGCATTGCTGACGGCCAAGCCCGATGCGGATCGGGAGGACATTCGCGAGCACCTGTCGGGACATCTGTGCCGCTGTACCGGCTACGTCACGATCGTGGCGGCTGCACTCGCGGCCGTGGAGGAGTTGAGGAAGGAGCAAGACGACAATGCTTGATCTGGGAGCGAGTTTTCTGGCCAGCGTGAGCCGGGATCCGGCTGCACTGGCCGTGGTCGACGGCGACACGCGGCTCACCTACGCCGAGTGGTACCGCAAGATTTCCGCGCTCGTCGCCGGGCTGGACGGGCTCGGCCTGAAGCCCGGAGATCACGTTCTGACCCTGATGATGAACCGTTGGGAAAACGCTTCCCTGCACTGGGCCTGCCAGTTCGCCGGCCTGATCGTCACGCCGCTCAACTGGCGGGCCAAGGGCGATGAGGTGGACTATGTCGTCCAGGACGCCGAGATCAAGGGCATCTTCTATGAGGAGATCACCCGGGAGGCCGTCGAGAACGCGCCGTCCGCAGTCGGACTGCCGGCTGTTTCCGCCGCCGAACTCGTTTCCATGATGAAAGCCGACGCACCCGAGGTCGCGCCGAGGGCGAGCGCGGAGGACTGGTCGCTGATGCTCTATACCTCCGGCACCACCTCGCGCCCCAAGGGCGTGCCGCGCCGTCACCGTGCCGAGCGGGCGGGGGCCATCGCCCATGTGGCGCAGAACCTCTACCGGCACGGGGAACGCACACTCGGTGTCATGCCGCTCTACCACACGATGGGCGTGCGCTCCCTGATTGCTTCGTCGCTGACGGGCGGCGCCTTCATCTGCCTGCCGCGGTTCAGTGCCGCGCGTGCCATCGAGCTGATCGAAGGGGAGAAGATCACCAACCTCTACCTGGTGCCGACGCTCTATCACGATCTCATCCACGATGCGGGCTTTTCGCCCGAGCGCGTCGAAAGCGTCACCAAGCTCGGCTTTGCCGGGGCCTCCATGACGGACGGTCTCCTCAAGAAGCTCGATGCGCTGTTCCGGCCGGAGCTGTTCGTCAACCACTACGGCTCGTCCGAGATCTACACCTTCACCATCGAACAGAACGCGGTCGCCAAGCCCGGTTCGGCCGGGCGCGCCGGCATCAACCAGATGATCCGCGTCGTGAAGCTCGGCGCGGGCTCGCCGGACGAGCGCGCCGGGGTTGGCGAGGAAGGCGAAATCATCGCCTACCTCAAGGGCGACGAATCCTTCGAAGGATACTGGAAACGGCCCGATGCCGACGCCAAGGCGCTGCGCCAGGGCTGGTATTTCACCGGCGATACCGGCTTCTTCGACGCGGACGGCGATCTCTTCGTCACGGGCCGAGTGGACGACATGATCATCACCGGCGGCGAGAACGTGTCGCCGGTCGAGGTGGAGAGCTGTCTTTCCCTTCATGAGCAGGTGGCCGAGGTCGCGGTGGTGGGCCTGCCCGACGAGCGCTGGGGCAAGATCGTCACCGCCTTCGTCAAGCGCAGGGGTAACGTCTCGGAGGAGGAGCTCGACGCTCACTGCCGGACGTCCGGGTTGGCGAATTTCCGCCGCCCGCGCCGTTTCGTCTTCGTGAACGAAATCCCCAAATCGCCGGTCGGAAAGATCCTGCGCCGCATGCTGGTGGCGGGCGAATACAGCCTCGAGCGCACGCGCGAAGCCGATAAAGAGACCCAATAGGCAAGACCGAAAGGACACCATTCGTCATGGCCCAGAAAATGCAATTCGATGATCCGCGCCTGGCCGAGCTCGACGGCTTCACCGTCACCGTGGACCCGGAGCGCCAGCATGCCGACATCACGCTCGACCGTCCGCCCTACAATGTCGTGTCGATGGCCGAGCGCGATCAACTCCGCCTCGTCTTCGAGGCGCTGGACGCCGACGAGCGCATCCGTGTCATCGTCGTTGCGGGCGCCGGCGCGCATTTCTCCTCGGGCGGCAACATCAAGGGCTTCCTCGAGGCAAGTCCCGAGCACGTGGCTCATCTCGCCTGGAACATCGCCGCGCCGGCGCGCTGTTCCAAGCCGGTCATCGCGGCCAACCGCGGCTACTGCTTCGGCGTCGGCTTCGAGCTGTCGCTCGCCTGCGATTTCCGCATCGCCAGCGAGACCACGCTTTACGCGCTGCCCGAGCAGAAGCTGGGCCAGATTCCGGGCTCCGGCGGATCGGCACGCCTTCAGAAGATGGTCGGCATCACCCGCACCAAGAACATCGTGATGCGCTCGAAGCGCATCACCGGCCAGCAGGCCTATGATTGGGGCATCGCCACGGAAGTGGTCCCCGACGGGGAACTCGAGAGCACCGTCGATGCGCTGGTGGAAGAACTGATCGCCTTCTCGCCACTCGCCCAGCGCACGGCCAAGAAGCTGCTCAACGACACCGACGACGCGAACCTGTCCATTGCCATCGATCTCGAGGGGCATTGCTACAGCCGCCTGCGCTCGTCCGACGATTTCCGCGAGGGCGTAAACGCCTTCCACGAAAAACGCGCGCCGAAATTCATCGGCAGCTAACGGCCTAAAGGGAGGAAATGATATGGAAAAGCGACAGGTCGTAGAAGCGGGGCCCGGGATCGCCGGCGGCTTCGGTGACCTCCTCAAGCATCTTAATCTCAAGACCGCCAGCGCTGGTCTCGTGGCGGCCGTCTTCGGCTGCTCCGGTCCTGCGCTGATCGTCATTGGCGGGGCCAACAAGGCCGGTCTCAGCAACGGTCAGACGGTCGCATGGCTGTTTGCGATCTACTTTCTGGGCGGCCTTATCAGCCTCTTCCTCGCGTTGCGCTACAAGCAGCCGATCACGGGTGCCTATTCAATTCCAGGTGCCGCACTCGTCGCCGGGTCGCTTGCCACCTTTTCCTTCGACCAGGCCGTCGGCGCCTTCATCATGGCCGGGATCATCGTCTTCCTGCTGGGCATCAGCGGCCTTATCGGCAGGGTCATGCGGTGGTTGCCGATGCCGATCGTCATGGCGATGATCGCCGGCGCATTGATCCGCTTCGCCACGGGTGCGGTCTCCGCACTCGGCACTGCGCCGATTATCGCGGGCTCGGCGATCGTGGCTTTCTTCGTCTCGATGCGGTTCCTGAAGTCGGTGCCCCCGGTCCTGGCCGCCTTCGTCGTGGGCCTGATCGCGGCTTTCGCCACCGGCTCCATCGGCGGCGGCAGCGCGGAAATCGCTTTCGTTCTGCCCGAATTCACGGCACCGACCTTCACGCTTGACGCCTTCCTGGCGATTTCCGTTCCGCTGGCGCTGCTGGTCATCGGTGCCGAGAACGCGCAGGCTACCGGCGTTCTGATGGCCGAAGGCTATCGCCCGCCCGTCAACATGATGACGATCATTTCCGGCATTGGCGGCATCGTAGCCGGTTTCCTTGGCGGGCATAACGCGAACATCGCCGGCCCGATGACCGCCATCTGCTCATCGGAGCAGGCAGGCGAGGACAAGGAGGGCCGCTACGCGGCGACCGTCGTCAACGGGATCCTCTTCGGAGCCTTCGGTCTCGTGGCCGGCGCCGCGGTGCCGGTGGTAATGTCCCTGCCGGGCGCCCTCATCGGGACCGTCGCCGGCCTCGCCATGATCGGCGTGCTTCTGGCGGCATTTCAGAATGCCTTCGGAAAATCGCTCGGCAACCAGACCGGCGCCTTCGTGGCCCTCGCGGTAGCGATGTCCAATGTTTCGTTGCTCGGCATCAGCGCTCCGTTCTGGGCCCTTGTGGCTGGCGTCGCGGTGTCGTTCATCGTCGAGCGAAAGGCGCTCCTCGTCGGCGAACAGCAACGCTCGACGGCGTCCTGACGGGCGAAAGCCCAACCGCTGCGGTATCATCACGACGTCCTGTCGCAACCATGCACAGGATTGTCTGTGGTGATGCCGCCGATCATGTGTGGTGATCGGCCGCGAACACCGTCATTCGCCGATCCGCCGCGGCTTTGCGCGATGAGAACCGATGCTTGCCTTCAAGGTTCATTCTTCCTCTTGCGTTGGATCATGGACGCAGAAGGGTCCGCAGGCAATTCGCTTCGTCTGATGGCTGCGATCACGCAGGCCTATGCCCCTTCGGACGAAGGGCTGAAGCGGCGCCGGGTGTCATGCGGCACCTTGCAAGCGTGATCCATGAAGAAAAAAGCGGGAGCGGATCTGATCGACTGCCTCCGCCGACTTCGACGGCATGTCAGCAAGTGCTGCCGGCGCTGCCGCGCCAGGCGGCGGGTGACATGCCGACGATCTTCTTGAAGGCACGGCTGAAAGCCGCTTCCGAGTCGTAGCCGATCTCGCGCCCCACCGCGGATACCTTCGTCGCGCTGTCGGCAAGCAGACGCGCGGCGATCTGCATGCGCCAGAGCGCCAGATACTGCATCGGGGCATGGCCGATGAGATGCGTGAAGCGAGCGGCCAGCGCGGCGCGCGACATGCCGGCCTGCCGAGCCAGTTCGTTCAGCGTCCAGGGGTAGGCGGGACGCTCGTGCAGGATGGCCAGGACCTTGCCGACCGCCGGGTCTCGCAGGCCGGAGAGCCAACCCGTCTCATGCGCCGGCAGGGATTCAAGGCACAGGCGGACCACCTCCACGAAGATCAGCTCGCTGAGCCTCAGGCGGATGGACTCTCCGCCCACGCGCGGCAGGCGCGCATCGGCGAGCGCCAGGTCGATCAGTCGGTTCAAGAGATCGTCCCGCCCTCTTTGTGCCCGTTTGACCCGCAAGAGGCGCGGAAGAGTGGATAGCACCGGGTTGAAGGGCCGCATGTCGCAACCGAGAAAACCGCACACATACTCGGCCCCGCCCGGCCCCCCACCTCCCTCGCGGGTCACGAAGGGAAGCTTGCCGGCCATCCACTCCCGGAAGAACGCGATGGTCGCCTCCGCATCGTATTCGGGCGCCTGCCCCGGTGTGCTGAGCAGACTATACCGGTCGCCATGCGCCAGCACCAGAATGTCGCCGGCTTCGAACCATGTCGACGCGCCGTCGGGGATTCCGGCCCAGCCCGAGCCTTTCAGAATGATGTGGTAGGAAATGATATGCTGTGCACCCGGCAGGATGATGGGGGCATACGCGCTGGGGGCGGGCACTTCCACGCCCCAGGGGAAGGACGCGTCCACCAGGTGGAACACCGCGCCCGTCAGCTTCACCATGCGCAGCACGTCGGACAAGGGATCCGTGCCGCATGCCTGGCAAAGGATCGGCAGATCGTCCGCGTGCCCTCCGTCCCGAGGTGAATCCTGTAGCTCCATCATGGACGATCCGGCAAGCGATAAAGACTTGCGGTCATGGGATTGCGCCATGCAGCGAGGATAACCTGAGCGCGTCGGCTTGGCCACCGACCATGCCGGGAACGCCCCATCAGGATGGAGAGAGATGATGAGCACCCTCGATGAAGGACACAAGCCCGCGGAAATCTACGATGCACACTTCGTACCGGCGCTTTTCGCCCAATGGGGACCGGTCGTCGCGGCCGAAGCCCAGGTGCACGAAGGAGACCGCGTGCTCGATGTCGCTTGCGGGACCGGTGCATTGGCGCTCGCCGTGGACGAAATCACCGGTCCTGCCGGTTCCGTCGTCGCAGTGGACGCCAATCCGGAGATGCTCGCGGTGGCGCGCAGCAAACCGGCACGGATCGAATGGCTGGAAGGAAGAGCCGAGGCGCTGCCGCTGCCGGACAACAGCTTCGACGCCGTCGTCAGCCAGTTCGGCTTCATGTTCTTCGACGACAAGCCGCAGGCGCTGCGTGAGATGGTCCGGGTTCTAAGACCCGGCGGCAGGTTGGCGGTCGCAGTCTGCGATGCGGTGGAGAATTCGCCGGGCTATGGCGCCTTCGCGCGGTTGCTCGATCGGCTCTTCGGCAGACAGGTGGGCGAGGCTTTCCGCGCGCCCTTCAGCCTCGGCGATGCCGGGCGGCTGCGTGAGCTCTGCGATGAAGCCGGTATCGAGGATGCGGAGATCGTCGAGCGCAACGGAAAGGTGCGCTTCAAGTCGATCGACGCGCTCGTATCGACCGAACGCGCCTGCGTGTGGACTCTTGGCGGCGTACTTACCGACGAGCAGTTCGAGCGGCTCCTGAAAGAGTCGAGGACGGTGCTTGCGCCGTTCGTCATCAAGGGCGGCGTCATTGAATTCGACATGCCGTCGCTCATCATAAGGGCGCGTAAGCCTTGACGTGCAGTGGGCGAGGTCTGTGGAGGGGGCTGCGCGCCGGAAGCCGCTTCACTGGGTCAGAATGACCCGCGTGCCCCAGGGATCCTGCAGGGTCAGGCGATCGGCCTCCCGTTCGAGCGGAAGGGCGGCTTGCTCGGCACGCCGGCCGATTGCGTCGCGTCTCGTGTGGTCCCGTACCACGATCTCCACCGCGTCGAGGCCCGCCATTCCTGCCGGGCGCAGGCCCGCACCGCGGCTGTTCCAGACATTGCCGGCAAGCTGGTGATGGTAGCCGCCGCTGCCGTAGAAGCTGGCGCCCGGGTAGCGCGCGGCGATGTCGAAGCCGAGGACATCGCGATAGAAGCCGTCGGCTGTATCGGTCTCGCCCACCTGCAGGTGGACGTGGCCGATGCTCCCGCCCTCGGGAAAGCCGGACCACCTGGCACGGCCGGCGGCCTTCAGCAGGTCATGAAGGTCGAGCGGCTCAGTCGTCATCTGCACCTCGCCCTGGGGCGTCCGCCAGCGCGAGGTGGGCCGGTCGGCATAAACCTCGACCCCGTTGCCCTCGGGGTCGGAGAGATAGATCGCCTCGCTCACGGTATGGTCGGACGCGCCCTGCAGCGGCACGCCGGCCTCGCCGACGGCGGCAAGCCAGCGGGCGAGATCGCCGCGCGAGGGCATGAGAAACGCCGTGTGGAAGAGGCCGGCCTGCCGTGGGGCGCGCGGCGTGAGCGACGGATCCCCCGCGAGTTCGAGAAGCGGCGTCTCGCCGGTGCCGAGCACGACGCGTCCCTCGTCGCTTTCCATCGGACGCAGTCCGAGGATGTTCCGGTAGAAAGCGGAGATAGTCTCAAGGTCACGCACCTTGAGCCGGACGGTTCCGATGCGCATCGGCGCGGCGTTCATGTCAAAGAAGTCGGTTGCGGTCATGACGGATCTCCGGAGATGGAAGCCGCGGGTTTCCCGCGACTGGATATATAGGTCACACGCGCGTCCACTTTAGCACGAAAGCGCTCCGCCAGATGGTCTGTCAGAACCGCGCTTTCACGCCGTTGCCGCACTTTTCGATCGTCGTCTCTCACCGGAAACGCAGGTTCTGCCGCGTGAGTTGCTCGACCGAGGAACATCCCATCAGTCTCATGCCGCGTTCGATTTCCATGCGCATCAATTCAAGAGCGCGTTCGACTCCGGCCTGTCCGGCGGCCGCGAGCGGGAACAGATAGTAGCGGCCGAGCCCGACCGCCTTTGCTCCCAGCGAGAGTGCCTTGAGCACATGGGTGCCGCGCTGCACGCCGCCGTCCATCATGACGTCGATCCGGTCCCCAACGGCGTCGACCACCTCGGCCAGCTGGTCGAATGCGGTTCGGGAGCCGTCGAGCTGACGGCCGCCATGGTTGGAAAGCACAATCCCGGTGCAGCCGATTTCCACCGCGCGCTTGGCGTCCTCGACCGACATTACCCCTTTCAGGCAGAATTGACCGTCCCAATACTGCACCATCTCGGCGACGTCGTCCCACGACATCGAGGGGTCCAGCATCTCCGTAAAATACTTGCTGATCGACATCACGCCGCCGCCCATGTCGACGTGGTTTTCGAGCTGCGGCAGCCTGAAACGCTCGTGCAGAAAATAATTGATCGCCCATGACGGCTTCACGGCGAATTGGGTGATGCCGGCGGGATTGAGCTTGAAGGGGATGGCGAAGCCCGTTCGCTTGTCACGTTCGCGATTGCCGCCGGTGATGCTGTCCACCGTCAGCATCATCACGTCTATGCCCGCCTGCTTGGCGCGCGCCATCATTTCACGATTCAGGCCGCGATCCTTGTGGAAGTAGAACTGGTAGACCTGCGGCCCGCCGCTGATGCGGCGCGCCTCTTCAAGGCTGACGGTCCCGAGCGAGGAGACGCCGAACATCGTGTCGAACCTGGCGGCAGCCGCCGCGACGGCGCGTTCGCCCTCGTGGTGGAACAGGCGCTGGAGCGCCGTCGGCGAGCAATAGACCGGCATGCCCAGTTTCTGGCCCATGACGGTCACCGACATGTCGATACCGTTCACGCCGCGCAGGACGTTGGGCACCAGGTCGCAGCTTTCGAAAGCGGCCGTATTGCGGCGATGGGTGACCTCGTCGTCGGCCGCGCCGTCGATGTAATTGAAGATGGGTCCTGGCAGCCGCTGCTTCGCCATCCGGCGGAAGTCATGGAAGTTGTGGCAGTTCCTCAGATGCATCCGTGCCTCTATTCGCTTGAAGAGAACCGGCACTAGCACATCGACGGCGAATGTTCAGGCGGGGCCGGTGGCAAAACGCAATGTGCGGGTTTTACGATCAGCATGATCGCCCCGCGCACATACACAAACACCGGCCGGATATATCCGGCCGGTGTTTGTGGGTCGGAGCGGGGCCGTGTCGCCCCGCTCTGTCGTCGTCTCAGGCTGTGGGCAGTGAGATCGCCCGGGCGACGGCGCCTTTACCAGCCCGGTTCAGTCACCGGTCTCTCAATACCGATACTGGTCGGGCTTGTAGGGGCCGTCGACGGTGACGCCGATGTAGTCGGCCTGTTCGGGGGCGAGCTCGGTGAGCTTGACGCCGACGCGGTCGAGATGCAGCCGCGCCACCTTCTCGTCGAGATGCTTGGGCAGGACGTAGACCTTGTTCTCGTAACTCTCGCCCTTGGTCCACAGCTCCATCTGCGCCAGGACCTGGTTGGTGAACGACGCCGACATCACGAAGGAGGGGTGCCCGGTGGCATTGCCCAGGTTCAAGAGCCGCCCCTCGGACAGAAGAACGATCCGGTTCCCCGAGGGCATCTCGACCATGTCCACCTGGTCCTTGATGTTGGTCCATTTGTGGTTCTTCAGCGCGGCCACCTGGATCTCGTTGTCGAAGTGGCCGATATTGCCGAGGATCGCCATGTCCTTCATCTCGCGCACGTGCTCGACGCGGATGACGTCGCGATTTCCGGTCGTGGTGATGAAGATGTCGGCGGTCTTCACCTCGTCCTCGAGCCGGACCACCTCGAAGCCGTCCATCGCCGCCTGCAGCGCACAGATCGGGTCGATCTCGGTGACCTTCACCCGCGCGCCCGCGCCCCGCAGCGATGCGGCCGACCCCTTGCCGACGTCGCCATAGCCGCAGACCACCGCGACCTTGCCGGCCATCATCGTGTCGGTGGCCCGGCGAATCCCGTCGACCAGGCTTTCCTTGCAGCCGTACTTGTTGTCGAACTTCGACTTGGTCACGCTGTCGTTGACGTTGATCGCGGGGAACGGGAGCTCACCCTTCTCCATCATCTTGTAGAGCCGGTGCACGCCGGTCGTGGTCTCTTCACTGACGCCGCGGATCCGGTCGCGCTGCTTCACGAACCAGCCGGGGCTCGCGGCCATTCGCTTCTTGATCTGCGCAAAGAGCGCCTCCTCCTCTTCCGAGCCCGGCTCGGCGATGAGGTCGGTCTCGCCTTGCTCGACCCGGGCTCCCAAAAGGACGTAGAGGGTCGCGTCGCCGCCGTCGTCAAGGATCATGTTGGCGCCGTCTTCGAACAGGAAGATGCGGTCGCAATAGTCCCAGTACTCTTCCAGCGTCTCGCCCTTGACCGCGAAGACCGGCGTGCCTCCCGCCGCGATCGCCGCCGCGGCGTGGTCCTGCGTCGAGAAGATGTTGCACGATGCCCAGCGAACCTCGGCGCCCAGTGCGACCAGCGTCTCGATCAGCACCGCCGTCTGGATCGTCATGTGCAGGGAGCCGGCAATCCGCGCCCCCTTCAGCGGTTTCGAGGCGCCGTACTCCGCCCGAAGTGCCATCAGCCCGGGCATCTCCGTCTCTGCGATGTCAATCTCGCGACGCCCGTAGTCGGCAAGCGAGATGTCACGGATCGCGCAATCCTCCGGGGTGAATGTCTCGGGTTTGTTCATATCTGTTTGCCTTTCCGTTTGGGGTCGTTTTGCCTACTCGGCCGCCTGGGAAGCACCGAAGGTGCGGGCCAACTCGTCGGCCAGATCCGTCTTCTCCCAGGAGAAGCCGCCGTCGGAGTCCGGCTCGCGCCCGAAATGGCCGTAGGCCGCGGTGCGGGCGTAGACGGGCTTGAGAAGCCCCAGGTGCTCGCGAATGCCGCGCGGGGTCAGCCGCACCATTTCGCGCAGGACCGACGACAGCTTGTCCGTATCCACGCGCCCCGTACCGAGGGTCTCGACATAGAGCGCGACCGGCTCCGGCATGCCGATGGCATAGGCGAGCTGGATTTGGCACTTGTCTGCAAGTCCCGCAGCCACGACGTTCTTGGCGAGATAGCGGGCGGCGTAGGCGGCCGAACGGTCCACCTTGGTCGGGTCCTTGCCCGAGAAGGCGCCGCCGCCATGGGGGGCCGCACCGCCATAGGTGTCGACGATGATCTTGCGGCCGGTCAGCCCGGCGTCGCCGTCCGGCCCGCCGATCACGAACTTGCCGGTGGGGTTCACGATCAGCCGGTCGTCGGGCACCGACCAGCCTTCGGGGAAGACCGCGGCGATATACGGTTTGACGATCTCGCGCACTTCTTCCTGGCTGATGTCCTCGGCGTGCTGGGTGGACACGACGACGGTGTCGAGCCCGACGGGTTTGCCGTCGCGGTATTTGAGCGTCACCTGGCTCTTGGCGTCGGGGCCGAGATTGGGCTGCTTGCCCGACTTCCGGTCTTCGGCCATCAGCCGCAGGATGCGGTGCGAGAACTGGATCGGAGCCGGCATCAATTCGTCGGTCTCGTCGCAGGCATAGCCGAACATGATGCCCTGATCGCCGGCACCTTCCTCGCCCTTGTCGCCTTCGTCGACACCCATGGCGATGTCGGCCGACTGCTCGTGCAGCAGGTTGTTGACGGCGCAGGTCCTCCAGGAGAAGCCCTTCTGCTCGTAGCCGATGTCCTTAATCGCCTGGCGCGCGATCTCCTCGATATGCTGGCGCACCTCGTCGGGGCCGCGCACCTCGCCGGCGATGGTCACATGGTCGGTCGTGGCCAGCGTTTCGCAGGCGACGCGGCAGTTGGGGTCGGCGGACAGATAGGCATCCAGCACGGCGTCCGAAATCCTGTCGCAGACCTTGTCGGGGTGCCCCTCGGACACCGATTCACTGGTGAAAAGCCAGGTCTTGTCGCTCATCTCGTTCCTCTCCTTGCGTTGAAATGGGATGATTGCTGTTTCGCGGTCAGGCGATCTTGCGCCCGTCCTCGTCTGCGGCGCTGTGGTCGGGCACATAGGCCAGGTTCGGCGCCAGCCAGCGCTCGATCTCGGCCAGTTCCATGCTCTTTCGCCGGGCATAGTCAGCCGCCTGGTCGGGGCCGATCCGGCCGATTCCGAAATAGCGGGCCTCGGGGTGGGCGAAGTAGAAGCCGGACACCGCGGCCGCCGGCCACATCGCACAGCTTTCGGTCAGTTCGATCCCCGTATGGCGAGGCGCCTCGAGCATCGAAAACAGCGTACGCTTTTCGGTATGGTCCGGGCAGGCGGGATAGCCTGGCGCGGGGCGGATGCCGCGATACCGCTCGGCGATCAGCGCTTCGTTGTCGAGCTTCTCATCCGAGGCATAGCCCCAGAGCGAGCGGCGCACACGGGCATGCAGGGCCTCGGCGAAAGCCTCGGCGATGCGGTCGCCGAGCGCCTGGACCATGATCGAGTCGTAGTCGTTGCCGTCCGCCTTGAAACGCTGGGACAGGTCGTGAACCTCGGAACCTGCGGTCACGGCAAAGCCGCCGATCCAATCGTCAATGCCTTTCGGCGCCACGAAATCGGCCAGGCACATATTCGGCCTGTCGGCCGATTTCCGGCCCTGCTGGCGAAGCTGCGGCAGGCGTGCCGCCTCCGACTTGCGGTCCTCGCCCGTCCACACGACCACGTCATCGCCGTCGCGGTTGGCGGGCCAGAGGCCGACCACTGCGCGGGGCGTGAACCAGCCCTCGGCCATGATCCGCTCGAGCATCGCCGTGGCGTTGTCGTAGAGTTCGCGCGCCGTGGGTCCCCTGTCGGGATCCTCAAGGATGGCGGGAAACTTGCCGCGCATTTCCCAGGTGCTGAAGAAGGGCGTCCAATCGATGTAGCCGACGAGCGCTTCGAGCGGCATGTCGTCGATGACGGACAGGCCGGGCGTCTGCGGGGCCGGCGGACTGTACTTGTCCCACCCTCCGTCGAAGGCGTTCGCGCGGGCTTCCGCGATCGGTATCGTCGGACGGTCGCCGCCGCGGCCCGCCGCCGCGCGCAGCCGCTCCTGCTCGGTCGCGACGTCGGCCAGATAGTCGGGACGGGCCGATTTCGACAGCAGGCGTGAGACCACGCCGACCGCCTTCGAGGCATCGTCGACATGGATCACGCCGTGCGCGTATTCCGGGGCGATCCTCAGCGCGGTGTGCTTCTTCGACGTGGTCGCGCCGCCGATCAAAAGTGGTAAGTCGAAATCCTGCCGCTTCATCTCGGATGCGACTTCGACCATGCGGTCGAGCGAGGGGGTGATGAGACCGGAAAGCCCGATGATGTCAGCCTTCTCCTCGCGCGCCCTGGCGAGGATATCCTCCGTGGGAACCATCACGCCCAGATCGACAACGTCGTAGTTGTTGCACTGCAATACGACGCCGACGATATTCTTGCCGATGTCGTGGACATCGCCTTTGACGGTGGCCATCAGCACCTTGCCCTTGGCGGAGGTGTCGCCGACCCTCTTTTTCTCCTCCTCCATGTAGGGCAGGAGATGCGCCACGGCGGTCTTCATCACCCGGGCCGACTTCACCACCTGCGGCAGGAACATCTTGCCGGCGCCGAAGAGGTCGCCGACGACGTTCATGCCGTCCATGAGCGGCCCTTCGATCACATCGAGCGGCTTGTCCGCCCGCTGGCGGCATTCCTCGGTGTCGTCGACGACGAAATCGGTGATCCCGTGGACGAGCGCGTGCTCCAGCCGCTTCTCGACCGGCAGCTCGCGCCACTTGGGATCTTCCTTCTTGGCCGCCTCGCCGGAGCCTTTGTACTTGTCGGCGATCTCCAGCAACCGCTCGGTCGCGTCGTCGCGACGATTCAAAAGCACATCCTCGACCCGCTCGCGCAACTCGTCGGGAATGTCGTCATAGACGGTGATCTGGCCGGCATTCACGATGGCCATGTCCATGCCCAGCGGGATCGCGTGGTAGAGGAAGGCCGAATGCATCGCCTCGCGCACCGCGTTGTTGCCGCGGAAGCTGAACGAGACGTTCGACAGCCCGCCCGAAACGTGGCAGTGCGGCATCGCCTCCTTGATCATGCGGGTGGCTTCGAAGAAGGCCACCGCGTAATCGTTGTGCTCTTCGATTCCCGTCGCCACGGCGAAGATGTTGGGGTCGAAGATGATGTCCCAAGGGTCGAAGCCGGCCTTCTCGGTCAGGAGGTCGTAGCAGCGCTTGCAAATGTCGAACTTGTGTTGGGCGGTCTCGGCCTGGCCGTTCTCGTCGAAGGCCATGACGACCACGGCGGCACCGTAGCGGCGCACGGTCCGGGCCTGCTCGAGGAACGCCTTTTCACCCTCCTTGAGCGAGATCGAGTTGACGACCGAGCGGCCCTGGACACATTTGAGCCCGGCTTCGATCACCTCGAATTTCGAGCTGTCGATCATCACCGGGACACGCGAGATGTCGGGCTCCGAGGCGATGAGGTTGAGAAAGGTCGTCATCGCCTCGGCCGAGTCGAGCAGCCCCTCATCCATGTTCACGTCGATGATCTGGGCGCCGTTCTCGACCTGCTGGCGCGCCACTTCGAGCGCGGCGGCATAGTCGCCGGCCATGATCAGCTTCTTGAACTTCGCCGAGCCGGTGACGTTGGTCCGCTCGCCGATATTGATGAAATTTGCGATCCCGGTCATGCGGCGCTCTCGTGCTGGGCCTCGGCACCCGACACCTCGAACAGCTCAAGCCCGCTGAGGCGCATCCGCTTCACTTTCGGTGGAACGGCGCGCGGTGCCTTGTTCTTCACCGCCTCGGCGATGGCCGCGATGTGCTCGGGCGTGGTGCCGCAGCAGCCGCCGACGATGTTGACAAGACCGGACTCGGCCCATTCGCCGAGATGCTGCGCGGTCTCCTCGGGTGTCTCGTCGTAGCCGCCCATCTCGTTGGGCAGGCCCGCGTTGGGATAGGCGCTGACGCGGGTGTCGACGACCTGTGACAGCGTGCGGATATGCTGGCGCATCTCGCCGGCGCCCAGTGCGCAGTTGAGCCCGATGGAGAATGGGCGCGCATGGCTCATCGACGCCCAGAACGCCTCGGGCGTCTGGCCGGTCAGCGTGCGGCCCGAACGATCCGTGATGGTGCCCGAGATCATCAGCGGGGGTACCGCAAGACCTTCCTCGCGCAGCGATTCGACGGCGTAGATGGCGGCCTTGGCGTTCAGCGTGTCGAAGATCGTCTCGATCAGAAGCAGATCCGCCCCCGCCTCGATCAGCGCCCGCGCCGCCTCGCCATAGGCGTGGGCGAGGTCGTCGAAGGTGACGCTGCGGAAGCCCGGATCGTTCACGTCCGGACTGATCGAGGCGGTCTGGTTGGTGGGCCCGATCCCGCCGGCGACCCAGCGCGGACGGTCGGGCGTGGCCACGGCATCGGCCGCCTCCCGCGCCAGCCGCACGCTCTCGGCGTTCATCTCGGCCACCAGATGCTGCATGGAATAGTCGGCCTGGCTGATGGCGTTGGCGCCGAAGGTGTTGGTGCACAGGATATCTGCGCCGGCCTCGAGGAAGGCGGCGTGGATGCCGCGGATCATCTCGGGTGCGGTCAGGCTGAGAAGCTCGTTGTTTCCGCCGACGTCTACAGGATGATCCTTAAAGCGGTCGCCGCGATAGACGGCTTCGTCCGGCTTTTCCCGTTGGATCATCGTTCCCATGGCGCCATCGAGCACAAGGATGCGCTCGGCTGCGTGTCTTTCTATATCGTCTGTCATCGGCTCTGTCCTCTTACGCGGCCCGTTCGGCGCTGATCCGCGCAGGCAGACCCAGCGCGCGGCAGATCGCCAGACTTACATCGGGCTTGTTCAGGGTATAGATATGAAAGTCCCTAACGCCCTCGGCAGCAAGACGACGGCACTGTTCGCCGGCGAGGCTCGCCGCCACCATTGCGCGTATGTCGGGCGCATCGTCCAGCCCGTCGAACATAGTCTCCATCCAGTCGGGAATCGAGGCCCCGCAGCCTTCCGAGAACCGCTTGAGGCTGGCGAAATTGGCGACCGGCATGATCCCCGGCACGATGGGCGCCTCAATGCCTGCGGCACGGGCGCGGTCGATGAAGCGCAGGATCGTGTCGGTGTCGAAGACATATTGCGTGATCGCCCGCGATGCGCCGGCGTCGAGCTTGCGCTTGAGGTGGTCGAGATCGCTTTGCGCGCTGGCCGCTTCGGGATGCACTTCCGGATAGGCGGCAACGGCGATGTCGAAATCGGCCACCTGTCTTAGGCCAGCCACCAGTTCGGCCGCATCGCGATAGCCGTCGGCGGCAAGGACCTGGCCTTCGGGCAGGTCGCCGCGCAGCGCCACGATCTTGCGCACGCCCGATTCCCAAAGGCGTTCAGCCTGGGCGTCGAGTTCGGCGCGGCTTGCACCGACACAGGTCAGATGATGGGCGACGGGTAGGCCGGTACGCCGGCGCACCATCTCGACCACGTGTGCCGTGCGGTCGCGCGTGGTCCCCCCGGCGCCGTAGGTAACCGAGAAGTATTTGGGTCCGGCACTGGCGAGCCGGGTGACCGTGTGGGCGAGATTGTCGATGCCGCGCTCGGTCTTCGGCGGGAACAGTTCGAACGATACGGCGATGGGGTGTTCGGCGAGAGGTCCGCCCATGCGGATTGCTCCGTGTTTGCTCTGTGACCTGAAAAGCGATGTGGCGGGGCGGCGTGCACCGGGCACGCCGCCCTCCACCTTGATCACGCGGGCTTGCGGAACAGCTGGATGCCCCAGGCCAGATGGCCGTCGTCGGCCGCTTTGACCCAGTTCGCGAGTCCGACAGCCATCTTGTCGAGATACCTGGTCGAAACGCCGCTTTCGCGCAGCTTGTCGTAGTTGGCCAGCAGCTCCTCGCGCACCCGGTCGTAGTGGGTACGCAACTGGGCAGTCATGTCCTCCTGGCCCAGCACCTCGAAGCCGCGCGCCTCCGCGGCCTCGCGGTAGAAGCGGAACGAGCCGAGGCTGTTGAGCTGCAGCCGGTCGTAGACCGGTTGCAGAACGCCCTCGGGCACGTTGTCTGCCTGGCAGGGGTCGGTGAAGACGAAGTAGCCGCCCGGCTTGAGCACGCGCCAGACCTCGTCGAGCACCGTCTCACGCTGGTCGGAATGCAGGATCGCATCCTGGCTCCACACGACGTCATAGCTGGCGTCGGCCTGGGGGATATCCTCGAAGACGCCGTGCACGACGTCGATCTTGTCGGCAAGACCGGCACCACGGGTCTTGGCGCGGTTATAGTCGTTCTGGGTCTCGGAGATGTTCAGGCACGTCGCCGTGCACCCGTACGTTTTGCAGACCCGGCGCATCGCCCCGCCATAGCCCGCGCCGATATCGAGGATGCGCGTGGATTCATTCAGGCCGGGAACGGTGGCCGCCATGCGATCGACGGTCTCGTCGCTCGCCGCGCGGATGTTCCGGGTGTTCCCGTAGATGCCGATATGCAGATCTTCGCCACCCCAGATGGTCGAATAGAAGGTGTCTGCGTCGTCGCTGTCGTAATAGCCTTCGGCAATGTCGCGCACGTCCGTCTCGCCCGGCTGGCGCTTGCCACTGCCCCAGCGCACGAGGTGCATTGTCGATTTCTCGGCGACATGGACGAAGAAATCCGGATCGTTCTCCGCATAGGTTTCCTGAAAGTCGCCATAGGTGCGCACGCGCTGGAAGCCGGCCTCGGACAGGAGGCGGCGGACGTAGTTCTTGCGGATCGGGCACAGGTTCAGCGTGTACTGAGCCCCGTCGGGGAAGCTGTAGAGCATCCGCGCCAGACCTTCATCGATGTAGGAAGGCTCCGCGCTGACCTTGTCGCCGCAGTAGTAGTATTTGTGCTTTGAGGAGAAGCCCTCGTCGAGCATCGTGTCGTAGTTGCGCTGATCGAGAATCAAGACGCCGTCATGCTTCAGCGCGGCGTAGAACTCGGCGAGCGCACGGCGGCGGTCCGCCTCTTCATACAGATGGGTGAAAGAGTTGCCGAGGCAGATGATCGCATCGTACTTGCCCTGGATGTCGCGGTTGAGCCAGCGCCAGTCGGCCTGCACGGTCTTGAGGATCAGGCCGCGTGCCTGGCCGTTCTCGAAAGCCTTGGCAAGCATCGCCGCCGAGCCGTCGGCGGAGGTCACGTTGAAGCCGGCCTCCGTCAGGCGCACCGAATGGAAACCGGTGCCGGTCGCCACGTCGAGCACGGTCTCCTTGCCGCGGGCCCTCAGCACGTCGATGAAGAACTGACCCTCGCTTTCGGCGCGCGCCCGCCAGTCGATCAGTTCGTCCCACTTCTCGACGAAACTCATCACATACTCGTTGCGATACTGATCGGTCTCGCGATCCTGAAGCGGGTCGCCGCTGTACACTTGGTCGGTCAGCTTAAGTTCCGTGTTCATCGCACTCGAATCGGACATGCCGTCTCCTCTCTTCATTGTCATGTTTGCATCTCCGGATCGCTCCGACTCGGCTTGCAGCGAATGCAGGCGCCAGAGGCACAGTTTCAGATCGGCGGTAGCCGGATGGTCAGCGGGGCAGGACGCCCATGATGCAGTCCGAGACGTTCCCGCCGCGGAAGATGCTGCCATCGATTAGTTCGATTTGCTAAGCGTCGCGTTTGCAGACGCTGGCTGATATCGAATGGATACAGGAAAGGGGGGCCAAAACTCAAGGCCTGTGGACGAAGTTCATGAAAATAATATAATTCGTCTTCCGAATTAAAATGTTTTGCGCGGTGTCCAGTCGCCCCCGCGAGCCCGGGTCGGGCCGCGCAAGCGCCCGGTTCGTCACCGATGTTTCCGGTGCTCGGAAGGCGGTCACAGTTCCTCTCGCTGACCGCCCTTGGAGCGCGCCGCCGGCCGATCAGCCGTAGCCGAACAACTGCGCCACGGGACCGGTATGGTCGCCGACGCAGCGGCCCTTCCTCCCACGCGGCAAAGCGCCGTTGCTGCTTTGCCGGCGAGGCGATGTGCCACACGGGATCGCGGGTCGGCACGATGAAGCGAGCATCGCGGAAGAGCGTCTTCAGATAGCGTAGGCGGGTGACGAACCAGTTCCAGAGCCACGGTATGTGAACGAGGGGGAAGTCAGGGCTGTCGTCTCGGGATGGCGGCGACGAACTCGAGCAGGATGATGCCTGGTCTGACAAGGCCGGCAATGTAGATTGGCCGCTTAACCGCCGTTGCCGCGATCCGTACCGGAAGTGGGCGGCGGCCACCTCATCGTGGCTGTCAAAGTCCTATTTCAGAATAACCGGCGCTCTTGGCCAGCGCATGCCTGCGCGTTCCGCCTCCCACCACGACATCGTCCCCGCGAGGGCGCGGCAATACGTTCCGCCATGCGATGATGCTGCCCCTTCACCTCTCATAGGTCCGCCGGCGAACGTCGTGCTCGCCGGCGGCTTATCTCAATTCAAACCGATCCTGGAGTGTCAGTTCGCGGCCGGGACGGGGCAGCTCAGGTCGCCTTCCTCGCAATTCAGGTAGACCTCGAAATCCTTGACACGGGATTGCGTCAGGTCGTCCATGCACTGCGCGACAAGCATCGGCATTATGCTTCCTCCGGTCGCACCTGCAGTCTGGAAACTGCACTCCGCATCCCGGAACTTGATCCAATCGCGCTGTGCTTGAACGAGGAGCTTCTTGGTGTCTGCATCATCCGACAGTCGGGCTTCAATCTGCTTGTAAAGCCTATTGAGACTCTTGTCGGATTTCTTGAAGGCGGCATCGGCGCATTCGGTCATGGCGGCCTGACTCTCGGCGTTGTCGTAACACTTGTCCTGAGCGAATGCGAAAGCCGGCGCTGCCAGAACGATGGCGGCAGTCAGCGTTGTGGTTTTCATCGATTGCCTCCGTCCAGAATCCAACCATCGACGGGCCGGCGCCCCTTCTTACCTAAGGTGTCCGTCACCGCCGCGGTCGGCTGCCGCGAAATCTCTCATGACCTGGTTCAGGAATTCATCGCGGCTGGCGCGGCCGTCGCCGTTGGCGTCGATGGCTGCGAACTGCTCCGGCGTCAGCACCTCGGTCACTTCAGCTTCGACAAGAAAACCGTCCCCGTTGCTGTCGAGCCTGGCGAAGCTTTCCGTCATAAATATCCTGTATTCCTCCTGGCTGACGCCGCCGTCACTATTGGTGTCGAGCTGGTCGAGATGGCCTTCATGCATCGCCGGGGCCTGTTGCGCCGCCGCCAAGCCGGCGCCGGTCAGGAGGGTTATTGCGGCAGCAAGAATCATCTTATGCATCGGATATCCTCCTTGTCTTAGCGACAGGCCAAACGGTTGCCGAGAAGGCCGCCGCCGCCAATACCGACGGCCTCGCCGATGACGCGACCTGTGCCGCCACCGATCGTGCTGCCGATCAGCCCGCCGACAATGGCGCCGCCGACGGTGCCGGCGATACACCCGAACTCGTGGTTGCGCGCCTGCACTTGCGGATCCGGGCTGGCCTGACAGCCCGCCAACAGCAGGGCCGCGCCAGCGAAGCCGATTACATTTCGCTTAATCATTCCCTCACCTGTCGTTTCATGTTTCGCCCCCGTGCGCCTCGTTGTTCGCCAGTGCACAGAGGCACTTAGCCAAACATACCACATGTAGGATGAAACACATAAACAAGGTGGATTCACCGATGGCGGCAGAGAAAATGATCAGTTTCTGAAAAATAATGGATTTTTGATATTTCACCAGACTAACGCGAAGAGTGACATCGTTAATTCACGTAACGTTATGAAATACAAATTGAAATATGTGTATTTACGTCAACTTCTTAGCCATATGATGGATAAAACGTTGCCGGCTTCTTGAATTCTGAAGACGATTGTTAAAAAATGCTCACGGCGAGGGATGTTGGAATATTGCTTCGAACCGGGGGCTCGTGATCGGCTTTGGAACAAAGCCGTCTCGTTGAGAAACGAACCTATGGAGGGGGCGACGTTGACCGAATCCGCTGGCAGCTTGTTGAGTAGCGTTCCGGATGAATGGGGACCCAAGTTCGAGACGACCAGCGGTGCCGTCACGCGCACGCGCACAGGGCCCAATTCGATCAATTTCAACGCACCTTCCCATATGGCGCTGGTGATGCTGACGCCACAACCCGGACGGGAGGTTGCACTCAATTCAGATGCGAGATCACAATTTCTGGCTCCGGTTGGCACGGTTGAGATTGTTCCTTGCAACGCCGAGCTTTTTGCGCGCTGGAAGGTTCCGAAAGAAAACCTGCTGTTGGCCTTGGCACCCGAACAACTCAACCAACTGGCAGGTCTGGAATTCGAGAGGGACGATTTTGAGTTCCGGCCTCCTGCGACCGGCCATGTCGATGAGAAGGCGCTATTTCTCGCCCATCTGGTAAAAGATGAAATTCAGCGAGGGAAATCGATAAACCATCTCTATATGGATTCCCTTCTTACCGTCTTCTCCACCTACCTCCTGCGCAATTATTCGACGCTTCAAGATCGTCCCGCATCCCGACATCGAGGGGGGCTTTCGCCCAAAGCCTGGCGTGACGTTCAGGATTATATCAGGGCCAATATCGGTGAACGGTTGTCGGTCGAACGGCTGGCATTGTTCGCCGGTTTATCGCCCAGCCATTTTCTGCGCGCCTTCAAGCAGACAGCCGGCCAATCACCCCATCAATATATTCTCACGACACGCCTCGAGGTGGCCGAGCACCTTGTGATCACGACAGACATGCCCCTGGTCGAAATCGCCAGCCTCACCGGATTTGCCAATCACAGTCACCTGACCGCATCCATGCGGCGCCACAAACTCACGACTCCAAGCGCCCTGCGTCGCAATCGCATCCTTCGCGGAGCAGGAGCATGACGGTACCTCAAGGAGAAGCGTATAACGAAGCTCGCGATCCATGCGGCTGATCGGCTCATGCCGAGATTGCCGGCTACACAATGGACGGCACCAGCGCCTATGACGACTGCTCGTGGGCTGCAAGGTCGACAGCCCTGATGTGAGCGTGCCAACCATCGATGACGAGCCGTAACTCGACAAGGAGAGGAATCCCAACTTTGATTCGGAAGACAACTGCAACGCCCCGGGGCGTCACGGTTCCGGCTGTGATCCCGAAAATGCAGGCTGGGACCGGAGATCTGCTGCAGACCTGTCGGAACCGTTTGCCAACTGGCAGGGCGTCATGATTGGCGATGTCGGGTGACCATTCGGAAATGGTGAAGAATGCTGCACTGCTGTTTTATTCTAAGCCCATATTTGAGACCTTAGGCACCTGGCTTTGCCAGCTACGCCTTCCAAACACGTGTTGATCGAGTGAAATGAGCAACCAAAATCGGATTCTGCGCCTTGTCATGGCGCTCCTTGTCATCGCTCTTGGAACAACGGCATTTGCCCAAGATGCTGGCTCTGACCCGGTCGGGGAGGACGCCGGCATATCTTTCTTTCCGTCCGAAAGTGTGCGCGACGTCGAAAACATCCTCAATCAGCTCACCGAATCTGGTGAAGAGGGTATCCAGCCCCTGGAGGAGTTACTGGAGCCGGCGAACACCAACAGCCCTCGCGATACGATCATCAGCTTCATCAAGCTGACCCAGCGCTACTACGACCTGCTGCAGCAGGACGCATACACCCGGGAGGACGCGGCGGAACTGCAGCATCTCTACGACGAGATGCAGTGGTTCTTCGATCTCAGGAACGTCGCCCCTTCATTACGCCAGGACGTGGCGGTAAACGACGCCGTTTATCTGCGCGAGGTCATAGACCGGATCGGTCTGCCCCCGCTTGAAAATATCCCTGACCGGGAACAGATGCGCGCCGCAATCGACGAGGGCCACGCACCGTCCTGGAAGATCGAGAACAGCCCCCTGGAGATCGTACGAATCGACGAGGGGTCGAATCAGGGAAAGTATCTGTTCAGCGAGGAGACGCTCGAGAGCGTCGAAGACCTGTACTGGCAGCTCAGATCGTTTCCCTACCGCACCACGGCCGCTGAAGGGTTCTACGAAGCATCTTTTCTGACGCCCAACCCTACGCTCCAGGCGTGGACGGAGGGCTTGCCGGGCTGGTTGTATAAAGACATCCTGGGACAGACCCTTTGGCAGTGGATCGCCATGATCGCTCTCTTTGTCCTGGCGATTCTGGCAATCTGGCTTCTGTGGTCGATCCTCAAACGCCTGACGCGAAGCGCTTCGGCCCTCACGCGGGATTCGATACTGCTTCTCGTGCCGCTTTTTGCGGCTCTAGTCAGCTTTGCTCTCTACGACCTGATCGGGGACAAGATCTTCATCACCGGCCTGGTGTTTCAGAGCGCGGTTTACGTCATCTATGGCATGGCGCTCATAGCGACGATCATCTTCATTTTCTCGCTTGGGACAGTGACGATCGATCTGTCTGCCGCCACCGAATACGCAAAGCAGCGTCCATCCGACGTCCATCTTGTCGCCCTTGGTATTCGCGTTCTCAGCATCGTTGCGATTATCGCCGTCCTGCTGCAGGGAATGCGCCTTATGGGCTTTTCTTTGGCCACGATCGTCGCCAGTGCCGGTGTCACCGGTCTTGCGGTCGCGCTCGCCGCGCAAAACACGCTGAAGAACGTCTTCGGCAGCCTCATGCTGCTCCTGGACAAGCCATTCGAGGTCGGCCAGCGGATCAAGATTCGGGGCTACGATGGCGTTGTTGAAGATATCGGCATGCGCTCCACGCGGCTGCGGCTGCTCAGTGGCCATCTCGTCAGCATTCCCAACGAAAACGTGGCCGAGATGGATATCGAGAATGTTGACATGCGGCCTTCGATCAAACGCACGATCAACATTCCCCTGCCTCGCGATGCATCCCTGGAGAAAATCCAGCGCGTGGTGACAATCCTGGAGGAAATCTTGGCCGTACCCGGTTCCGGCAGGGCGAAAACCGACGGGCAGCCCTCGTCGCAAAGGCAATCGCATGATGAGCAAGTGTCATCTGCGCCGCACCCGAATGAAGCGATCAATCATCCGGATCAGCCGCCACGCGTCTTCTTCGATGAAATCAATCCGGATTCTCTCAACCTCAACGTCACATACGCGTACAGTCCGCCAGACTACCCGGCCTATCTGGAGCACGCCCAGATGATCAATCAGGAGATTCTCCGCCGCTTCCGCGAAGAAGGCATCTAGCCAGGTGTCTCCGGGCGGCCAGTCAAGACCGTAAATGCCTCGCCGGCCAACACTTCCGTCCGATCTTGACCAGGCGGTCAGAAGTCAAAGGAAGAAAAGGCATGAGATTCAGAGACTTATCGATACCGGCCGTTGGTGCGTGTAGCTGAAATGATGGCACTGCCTTTCGCAACACTCTTCATCGGCGTCCTGTGCGCATGGTGGGGCTACCGTTCCTGGGCGATCGGGCTGTGGGCGATCACGCTCGTTCTCATGATCGTGCTTCTCCTGCTTCACGCAACCGATCCCCTGGGCCTGCAGTTCTGAGGTATGAATGCTTGACGACAGCGCCAGATTTTTGAATGCGTTAGCGCTTCTCGGCATCAGCGCCTTGCTGACATTTGCGTTTATTGACCAGGTTGTCTTCTTCGACCTGCCGTGCCCGCTATGCATCCTGCAGCGACTTGGCTTTGCGCTCGCCGGGTTTGGCTTCGTCTTGAACCTGATGTGGGGCGCGCGTCCCGACCACTACGCCCTGTCCATCCTTGCTTCGGTTGCCGGCGCGACGGCGGCTGGAAGACAGGTTCTGCTTCATATCGTTCCTGGAAGTGGCTCCTACGGACAACCCTTGTTCGGGTTGCATTTCTATACATGGGCGTTCATCGCCTTCACGATGATCATCATCTGGTGTGCGTTGCTGCTGGCGATCGACCGCCGGCTCCCGCTCCAGGGAAAAGCTTCGCCAGGGCACGAAAACGCCGGCTCCGCGGCGCACTCGGTTGCCCCGGCCCGGAAATTGATCGTCGTGTTCCCGGTTGCGATTTTTGCTCTGCTGGTCGGCTTGAACGCGCTCTCGACGTTCCTTGAATGCTCGACCGGCATTTGCCCCGCCGATCCCTCCCACTACGAATTGCTACGATGAGGGAATTTGCGCCACGTCTGCAACGGCATTTTGGGAGGGCGGAAACTGATGCTTTTCGTCGAGAACTGGAACAGGAGAAAAGGCAAATGAGGCTCGGTGTTATAGCGGTTGCGACAACCATCTTTGCATACTCCATGCCGGCAATGGCCCAGGGCGATATGGGCTTCGACGTCAACGTCACGCTTTCCAAGGAGGCAGCCGCCAAGCTCGCGGCTGAAAAGGAGGGGATCGCAGCCTTTGCCTCCTATTACGGCGACCCGAAGCCGAATGCCGAGAAGCACGCCAACGAGATCGGCCAAATCAGCGTTTCACCCGAGGACGAGTGGGTGGAAATCCCGGCTACAGGCGGACACGCCCACATCAGCGGCACAAAGGTCGATAGGCAAACCCTCAAGTGGGTGGATGGCGGCGTTATGGTCAACGTCAACGTCGTGTCAGCACGCAAGAGCAATCCGGATAATATGCTGGACTGCGATATCATTGACGGTGCGGTTGCTGAAGTCAGGAAAGCACCGGTTACGCTCCACTGCTACCTGATTGAAGAAGCGCATCCGGACACAAAGGTGAAACCGTAAGGCACCCGGTGATGCACCCTGCCGGCGACAATCATCAATCGATGTCGGTAGAGTGCCGGTGGACCTTTTCGACGATCTCGCGCCGGTGCAACCAGCGCAGCGCGATGACGAACAGCGCGCCGTAAGCAGGTGCGATGAAGAACACGGCGTATGAGGCAAGTACAGTCGCGCTGTCAAAGATCGCGTGCAGGATGAATGCGATCAGGAAGCCCCGAAAGATCCACCGAAGTGCTCTGCCCGGTGATAGCCGCTGCCGCGCAGCCATCCCGGCGGCCAGACCCGTAGCAGCGGTGAACATCGGATGGGCATGGGCCGTGAAAATCTCCCTGACCACATAGGTCGCAACGAGGCCGCCGAAACCGTCATCGGAGAGGCTGCTGTTCAGATACGCGATGTCCTCTGCGAAACCGAAACCAGTGCCGACCAACGCCCCATAGACAAGCCCGTCCCAGGGGCCACGCAGACGCCGCCGCGCGTAGGCATAGAGCAGGACGATGAAGAGCCCCTTTGTAAATTCCTCCCACAAGGGCGCGACGACCATCGTATCGAGATTGGGAACTCCCAGTGACGCGTCAATGGCAACGAAGACGTCTTCGAGAACGATTGCGGCGGCGAAGGAGACCAGGCTACCCCACGCCAGCGCCGATACCATCAGGTCTTGCGGACGCGGCGGGCTGGGATCGTAGTGCAGCAGAACCGTGAGCCAGACCCCATAAGGCACCAGGATCGTCAGTCCGCACAGCGCATAAATCCAAGTCTGCTTCAGTGGCGCCTCTTGCAACAGCATGACCAGCAGCACTGTCGCAACGAAGATACCTGCCGCTGCAACGGCAGCGGCAAGGCGAGAAGCGCGGACATTATCGACTTTAAATGGAAAACGCTGGTTCATCGCCTCTTCGAGTAACCTATGACAAGATAAAGGGAAGAACATTGGCAAAAATATTATCCGAAGCCATGATCATTTTGCCTGCAAATCGATATCAATTGTTAAAATGTTGCGAACTTTCAGGATGGTATCAAAAAATGACTATACTAAAATTTGTCCTTAACACTTCTCCTCCAATAGGCGCTATGAAGAATCATCCATGGCAGCATCGATGTGCACGGAAGCTATGTGGAAACCGACATTGGTTCACTCATCTGGCTGGTCCGATTTGGCGATGCGGCAGGAGACCGTTGGTCCGGTTCTGCCGATGCTGCGCTAACGTGACATCGGCGGCCTCAGCGCGCATTTGAAGATCCGTGGAAACTCTGGTCGCCTATACTCCAAGTCGTTGCTCATCTCGCCAGGTTATCAGAGTATATCCGCTCCATGGCAGGGATATTGGCGTCATGCTTACACCGTTTTCCTAAGGCTGGGGATCGTTATGCACACGATTTTTGTCATACTCGGCGGCCTCCTGTTGCTCGCGGCCGTGTTTGGTGCCGCGCATCTGACCGGGCGGCCATTCAGAGCATTCCTGCCGTGGTATCTGCTCGTCTGGCTGATCTGCGCCGTGGTCAACATGTGGATCGGGGTCACGCAAGCCGGCTACAGCGTGATGGAGGAGCTTCCGATCCTCGTCCTCATCTTCGGCGTTCCCGCGTTCGCCGCCGTTCTCCTTTCGCGGAAATCGGTCGAAACTAGAGTGAGAAGAATTCCGTGACGCAGCCAGTTCTACACAAACTTGTCCCCAAAGCCGCCCTGCGCAGCCTGAGCCCTGGAGACAGCCCGCGTGTGACGAACATGGAGCTGTTCTTTGATCTGGTCTACGTTTTCACGATCATCCAGCTTTCTCATTTCCTTCTGGAGCATGAGACATGGCTCGGCGCGCTGCAAGCTGCCACGCTCTTTGCGGCGGTCTGGTGGGCTTGGAACTATACTGCCTGGGCGACGAATTGGCTAAATCCCGATCACGCTAGCGGGCGGGTGCTCATGGTGATGCTGATGGCCTGCGCGCTCCTGATGGCTGTCGCAATGCCACAGGCCTATTCCTCGCGTGCGGGCCTTTTCGTCGGGGCCTATGTCGCCATGGCCCTGATCCGCGCGGGCTATATGGCGATTGTATTCCGTGGCGAGCAGATGGGCCGAAACTACGCGCAGCTCTGCGCCTGGAGTGGGATATCCGGTGTGTTCTGGATCGCCGGTGCGATTCTTCCCGAAGTCCGCGTCTGGCTGTGGATCGTCGCGGTGCTGATCGACTATGCCGCGCCCTATATCGGGTTCTGGCTGCCCGGCCAAGGCGCGACGCCGATGGAAAGCTGGCCATTGAAGGGCCTTCATCTTCTCGAGCGCAACCAGCAAGTCTTTATCATTTCGCTCGGCGAATCCATTCTGCTTCTGGGCGGACTGCTCGTCGGCCACGCGCTGCATGCTGACATCATCGCTACAGCCCTCGTCGGGTTTCTGCTCATTGTCACTTTGTGGTGGATCTACTTCGTCCAATTGACCGAAGCAGGCGAATACCGGTTCGAGCACGAGGGCGATCACGCCAAGCTGGCGCGGGCGGGCTTGGCCTATGCCCACGGCATCATGGTCTGCGGGGCAATTGTCGTGGCAGTGGCGATAGAGTTGCTCGTGGCCCATCCCCATGACGCGGTTGCCGCGTCAACGGCGTTCATCGCTGCCGCAGGACCGTCGATTTTTCTGCTAGGCAGCGCGCTGTTCCACCGCACGATGGCGCAGAAGATGCCCGCCTCTTATCTCGCGGCAGTCGGGGCGCTGGCGATCTGGAGTTGGTTGGCGCTGGCCCTGCATTTCCAGGGGCTTTGGCTTGGCATGGGCGTTCTTGTCATTATGATTGCGCTCGCCGGGTTCGGACGCGCGCGCGAGGCCGTCTGATGGAAGGGGCGCTGGCAGAGAGACAGGGCATCGCGGTCAACGCGGCGCTTCTGCTTGCGATCCTGCTGCATAACCTGACCTATCCATTGTCGGGGGCCGGCGGGATATGGCCGGCAGTTTTCTATCTCTTCTATGCAATGATTTTTGTCATTGGGACCTGGGCGCTGACGGGTGACGGACGGATGCGTGCGGCATCTGCGATCTCCGGCGCCGCGGTGCTTGTCGCCGGCATCGCGAACTCCTATGCGCCGAGCGACGGAGCGGCGTTGGCCGTCTTCATCGCCTCGATTGCGTATCATTCCACGATGTGCCTGGTGCTCGCGGTCTACACCTTTCGGGCAAGGACGGTGATGGGCGATGTCGTGCTTGCCGCGACTTCGCTCTACCTTGTCATCGGTTCGGGTTTCGCCGCCATCTTCGCGCTGATCGAATGGCTCGCGCCGGGTTCCTTCGCCGCCAGTTCCGGTGCCGAGATCACTTGGCAGCAGATGGTTTATTACAGCTATATCACGCTGACGACGCTCGGATATGGCGACATCACACCGGTCGGATCTTACGCGCAAGCCTTCGCGTCGTTCGAGGCCGTGCTGGGCGTGCTCTATACGGTCATCCTGCTGTCGCGGTTGGTTGGGTTGTATTCCGCTTCATCCGACAGCTGAAATGGTGGACATCAAAGGAACCGGTGCGACATGGCGTAGCCACACATGATTGAATGACCGCAAGCCTGCTCTAGTCTCTCTTTCAGCAAAGGGATATCCCGAATGCGGCTTGTTCTATACAGGAGGCTTTCATGACGCGTTTCGTGTCGGCATTGGCCATGGCAGCGGTCCTGTGCGGTCCTGGTCTTGCCCAGACGGAAGGCAGCGGAACCGGCGAGACGGCCGAGACTGCCGCGCCGAACGCACAGGGTCAGGAGCCGGCCTTCGCGAACCAGACGCGTGCGCCGCTTCCTGCCGAAAAGACCGCTGTCGAGGCCGAGACGATCGCGCAGGACCTGCCGAATTTGTGGTCGATGGAGTTCTTGCCCGACGGTCGCATGCTCGTGACCGCCAGGGAAGGCGACATGATGATCGTCTCCTCCGAGGGTGAAGCGGGGGCACCGATCGACGGCGTGCCGGAGGTGATGTCCGAGGGCCAGGGCGGGCTTCTGGACGTTGCGCTCGCTCCCGATTTCGAAGAAAGCGGGATGATCTACTTCTCCTTCTCCGAGCCGCGAGAAGACGGCGGCAACGGGACGAGCGTCGCCCGCGCCCGACTGGAAACCGACGGGTCCGGCTCGGAAACGCTGCAGGATCTGGAGGTCATCTTCCGGCAAACCCCGGCCTATGAGGGGGACATGCATTTCGGCTCGCGCCTCGTGTTCGGGTCGGACGGCCATCTCTTCGTCACGGTCGGCGAGCGCTCCGACACCCCCATCCGCGATCAGGCCCAGGACCTCACCTCCGGGCTCGGCAAGATCTTCCGGATCAATCCCGACGGGTCGGCGCCGGAGGACAATCCGTTCGCCCAGCACGCTGCGATCCAGCCTGAAATCTGGTCCTACGGCCACCGCAATATCCAGGCGGCCGCATTGGATCCGGACGGCCGGCTCTGCGTGGTCGAGCACGGACCGATGGGTGGTGACGAACTGAACCGGCCGGAAGCTGGCCTGAATTACGGGTGGCCGGTCATCACTTACGGCCTTGATTATGGCGGCGCGCCGATCGGTCGGGGCCTCACCGCGATGGAAGGTATGGAGCAGCCGGTCTATTACTGGGATCCGGTCATCGCCCCCTCCGGCATGCTCTTCTATCAAGGTGAGGAATTTCCGGCCTGGGACGGCGCCATCCTCGTCGGCGGCCTTGTCAGCGAAGGCCTCGTCGTCCTTCATCTAGAGGACGGGCGGGTGACGAGCGAGGAGCGTATTCCGCTTGGAGCACGCGTCCAGGACGTCAAGGTCGGGCCGGATGGCGCGGTCTACGCCATTACCGAGGCCGACAACAGCAGCTCAAGCGCGATCGTCCGCGTGACCAGCCAGGCCGGCGAATGATGGCACCCGCCGCAAAGCAGCCGCGCTGATGTTTGCCAGAAGAAACCGGTCGTGAGCGGGGAGGGCGTTGAACTAGCGTACCGAACTTTCCCGGACGATAAGCTCGAAGCCGAGATCGCTACGGAGAGGGCCCTCGTCTCCGTCGTCCAGCCTTGCCAGGATCTGGTCGGCCACGCGCTCGCCGATTTCCGTGCGCGGCGGCGCGACCGTGCTTAGGGTGGGCACGCTGTCGCGCCCGAAATCGAGGTCGCCGAAGCCGATCAGGGCGACGCGGTCGGGAATCGCGATCCCGCTTCGCTGTGCCTGGAACAATGCTCCCAGCGCCAGAAGATCGTTCGAAAACACGACGCCGTCGATCGAGGGACGCCGCTCCAGAAGTGCGGCGAAAGCCGCACCGGCAGCCGCCGTGGAGGCTTCGCGTCCGATATCGATGATTTCGGGCGGCGCCGTTTCGCTGTGGCTGCGCAGGGCCTCCGCATACCCTTCCGCGCGTTGCGCGGCGCGCTGGTCGCGCTCGAGGCGCGCCCCGATAAAGGCGATTTCGCGCCGGCCCTTCTCGATCAGGTGGCGCGCCTGCATGCGGCCGACATCGCCATGGGCAAAACCCACGAGCCGGTCGATCGGCTGTGGTCCAAGCTCCCACATCTCCACCACCGGAATATCGGTGGCCTCCAGCATGCGCCGGGTGGCCCTGTTATGATGGAGGCCGGTCAGCACCATGGCCCCCGGCGACCAGGAGAGAAACGTGCGAACCAATTGCTCCTCGGTGGCCAGATCGTAATGGGTATGGCCGATCAGCATCTGGTAGTTTGCCGCCCAGAGCCTGGTTTGCAAGGCTGTCACCGTATCGGCAAAAAACGAATTGACGATCGACGGGACGACGACGCCCACGACACGCGTGCGCGTTGCCGCAAGCGCGCCCGCCATCAGATTGGGAACGTAGTTCAGACTGTCTATGGCCTTCTTTACGCGCATTCCCAGCTTGGGAGACACCGCCTCCGGCGCGCGCAGATAAAGCGATACGGTGGACGGTGCCACGCCGGCCATGCGCGCGACATCGGTCATCGTCGTGCGGTTGGTGCCGCGCCGGCGGCGGGTCTCACTCATCGCGCTTCTTCCAATCCTTATCCCGTGGGCCGGCGCGCGCATCGCCGGCCATCATCGCCCAGAGGGCGAGGGGACGCATGTTGAGCGGTGCCCGGAAGCGCCCCTGCCCATCCCACGCCGCGGGCGTGCGGAACTGAAGACGGGCCACATGGTCATGATGCCGGCTCATCGCCTGCAGCACCTTTCGTGCCTCTTCGACAAGTCCCCAGTCGCGCAAGCAGCCGGCCAGAACATAGCCCGAGCCCACCAGCACCTCGTTGACCTGGAGTTCCTCTCCACCATCGCCCTCATAACCTGTCACACCCGGCTCGGCCACCAGCAGCGGTCCGAAACGGCCTTCCTCGAATGCAAGAAAGTTGGTTGCGAAGACTTGCATGAGGTGGGCCTGTGCCTTGTCGGGCGGGACAAGATCATCGATACCGATGAGCAGTGCCTGCCACGGGCCGAAGAGGGAGTCGGCCTGGGTCGCGTTGCGGTATTTGCCGTCGCTGTTGGTGCGGTAGAAGGACCCGGTCCATAGACTCTGCAGCGTCTCGGCCGCACGGGCCCGCAACTCGGCATAGCGCCGCTCGCCCTCTATATCGCCGTGCTCGGCGGCCAACCGCTCCATGACCGCCCAGGCGGCCAGGCACAGCCCTGTCGCATAGGTCGAGTGGCCGCGCATATCCAGATTGTCCCAGGTGCTGTCGCCGAAATCGCTGTGCCGCGGCGCGCCCTCGCCGTGGATGTCCTGCACGATGGTGAAGGCCGCCGCTTCGCAGAGGGCTGCATAGGCCTTCGCCTCGACCGGCCGGCCAATGATGTGGCGGTGCAGCGCAAAGGCGACGATGAAGGCCGGATTGTGGTCCTTCCACAGGTTGGGATCGTCACGCATCACATAGCCGTTCAGCCGCACGAACGGATCTTCCGGCGGCGAGCCGAGATCATGGGGCAGCTTGCCCCGCACGAGCATCGGCTCGATGGTTTCGGTGCGGTAGACGATGCGCCGCCGCTCATTCGTCATGGCGATGGTGTCGATGAAATCCTGAAAGACGCTTTCGGCAAGCCGGGGATAGGTCAAGCTGAGCGCAGGGGCCGCGTAGGCCCATAAATCCAGCGTGTTGTAGTAGTAATAGCCGGAGTCGAAACCCTCCAGGAGCCCGAAATGCGACTGGTTGCGGAAACCGCTCCGCTCGGGCTTGTCCAGCGCCTTGGCAAGATAGGCCGTGCCGCCGCCGGTAAGAAAGCCGAGCTGATTGATCGCGGCTGGTGCAAGTTCGTGGCTGCCGCCCAGGAGACTATTCTGCCATGTGCCGATCCGTTCCAGCCAGTTGCCGCGCCCGTCGAGTGCCCGGGCAGCAAGGCGGTAGCTGTTGGTGCCCTGCCGCCCCACGGAGTCCGTGTAGGCGCGCCACCAGCGCCGGCCCATTCCGAAGCGGACCACCGGCACATCCATCGCGAGTGCGAAGTGGATCGGCGCCGGCGCCTCTCCCTTCACTAAGATGCGGCCGCCGATCGCGCTCGCCAGCGGTTCGTGCCAGTGCGCACTCCAGCTTTGGTCGTACCCCTCCCATCCGGAGCCGTCGGCGAACGCGGCTTCCATATGAGCGATGGTGTAGCGTTGCGTGCCGTCCGGCCGGCCGAGCGCGTTCTGGTCCGCCTTGAAGGTGAGCGCTCGCGAGAGTTCCCAGCCGGCCCCTTCCGCAACCAGCGCGACTTCTCCCGGCGGAACCACATCGGCATCGAGGGTTTCCCGCGTCTGGACAACGCCCAACCGCCCGTCAGCCTCCCGCGCATCATGGTGAACCTGTCCGGCATGGGTCTGGTTCGGCCATAAAGTTCCTTCTCGCCGGGCCGGTGTCATGGGCGGCAGGGACCAGCCGAGCAGGTTGGGCCAGCAAAGTCCGACCGCGACCTCCAGCTCTTTCGTGCCGCGCGGTTCGATATGAGCTGAAAACAGGGTAACGGGTAGCGCCGAGACCGTCTCGTCGCCCGGCAGAAGCGGTGAAAAATATTCCAGTGTCAGCACAAAAGGCAGGGCTGGATCGTCATAGGTCTCGACCACCAGGGGATACAGGACCGCCACGCTGCGCATGGGCGGATCGAAGCCGTCGGCGCCTTCATAGAGCCGGCGATATCCGACGCCGCCATCGGACGAACGCCAGCGCAGCATGAAAAACGCCGCATCGATGTCCTGATGACCGTGGCGACCGGGCTCGAGCTGCCAACGCGAGAACCGGCCCTTTAGGTCACGCGCGTAATTCGGCCCGCCAAGGCCGCCGAGGAACGGGCCGCAGTCCGGCCCGTCATCATGGCTCCGCTCGCGGGCGCAGGCACCGGCCGCCGGTTCACCCCCGCCTGGCGCATAAAGCAGGCCATGGCGGCGCGTGCGGTCGAAACGGGCGTCACGGTCGTTCTCGAAGGACATGCCGGCCGAAGATCTCGCTTGGTGTGGGAATACAGGAGGGCCGGCGATTGCACCGGCGCTCCTGGCGGTCCGTCCGGCTTTGCGGACGGACCCTTCAGCTATTGCATGGCCGAGGCGCGGGATTCCTCGACCTGCTTCTCGGCCCGGGCGATCGCGGCCTCGAACGCATCGAGGAATTCCTGTCCATCCTCGCCGAGCTCCTCCAGATACCAGTCGCGGATCGGCTCGGCGGCGGCACGGAACTGTCCCATCTCCTCCTCGGTCGGTGTGTAGATTTCACCGCCCGAGTCGATCCATTCCTTGAAGGCCTCCAGCTCCTTGCGCGGTTGGATGCCGAACTGGACCGAGGACATCAGGGCTGCGCCGTCGAGCACGACCTGCTGCTGGTCGGGCGTAAGCGAATCGAACTTCTGCTTGCCCATGAACCACATGGAAGCCATGTAGGCGTGGCCGTCGAGGGTGAGGTACTTCAGCTGCTCGTTCAGATTGGCATTGACGATGTCGCTGATCGAGTTCTTCGAACCGTCAACCACGCCGGTCTGCAGGGCCGTATAGACTTCCAGCCACGGAACGGGCGTCGGAGAGCCGCCCATTTCCTCGACGAGCCGTTGCTGGATTTCCGATTCGATGGTGCGGAAGCGCAGGCCCTCGACATCGGCGGGCGACCGGATCTCACGCTGGGTGTTGGCGAAATTGCGCCAGCCGCCGGTCTGGGTCATGGAGAGCATCAGGAAGCCGCCGCCGGAAGCCTCCAGGACCTTTTCGCGGATGAAACGGTTGAACTCCGGATCCTTGAGCGTCAGCTCCGCAACGCGGTCGCCGGCCAGCATATAGGGGATGTCCATGCCCTGAACCGGCGGGTAGACCGCCGACGTGCCGCCGGCGGTGGCCGTATATATGTCGAGCACGCCGGAGCGGATCGACTCGAAGCATTCGTTGGCCGAGCCGCACAACTGGGCGCCCACATAGATGTTGACGGATACTTCACCCCCGGTGCGGTTTTCGACATAGTTCTTGAAAACCTGTGCGGCGTCGTACTCCTCGTCCTGCTCGTTGGCGAGGAAGGTCAAATTGAGCTCCACGGCGCTCGCCGCCTGGGGCGCAAGCAACATCATGAGTGCGGTGGCGGAACCGAAAAGCATGGGGCGTGCACGTGCACCCGGAGCCATGGTGTCAGGCATCATTGCAGAATCCTCCCTTTGGTTGACCATTCTTCACACATACCCGAGCATCCGGGGCAGCCACAGAACGAGCTCGGGGAAATAGACGAGTGCGGCGACCACCGCGACCTCGAACAGGAAATACGGGATCAGGTCCCAGGAGATGCGTTCGATGCGCTCACCGGAAATGCCGGAGACGACGAAGAGCACCAGCCCCAGCGGCGGCGTGATCAGTCCCAGGATCAGCACGATGCACATCACGACGGCGAAGTGGATCGGATCGACTCCGACGCCGGTCAGAACAGGCGCCAGGATGGGACCGAGAATGAGGATTGCCGGGCCGGCGTCCATGATGGTGCCGATCACGAACAGGAAGGCGACGACGCAGAAGAAAAGGGTCAGCGGATCCTCGGTGAGCCCGAGCACGAAGCCGCTGATCATCTGCGGCGTGCCCTTGAGGCTGACCACGGATGCGAAGGCGACGGCCGCACCGACCAGCAGGAGCACCACGGCCGAGCGCAGCGCGGCCGCGCGGAAGAGATCCGGCAGGTCGGAAAACCTTATCTCGCGCGTGACGAACAGGCCCAGAAGCAGCGCGTAGAAGGCGGCGACGGCCGCCCCTTCCGTCGGCGTGAAGACACCGCCGACAATGCCGCCGATCAGGATGATCGGGGTGAGCATCGGTAGAAGGGCGTCTTTCCCCGCTTCCCAGCATTCGCGCCAGCTCGCGCGGGGCGAGGGGTGGGGGAAGCTGCGGAAACGCGCGACGATCGCCACCACGAACATCAGGCCGAAGCCGATGATCAGGCCGGGAACGATACTCGCGGCGAACATCGCCGCCACCGAGACGTTCATGATGAAGGCGTAGAGGATCATGAGCCCACTCGGCGGAATGATGCTGGCGAGGACTGCAGAAGCCGCCGTGATGGCCGCCGAGAAGGACTTGCTGTAGCCGGCCTGGTGCATGCCCGGGATCATCACGCCGCCGAGCGCCGAGGCGTCGGCCACCGCCGAGCCCGAGCCGCCGGCCAGCATGATGGAGGAGGTGACGGAGACCTGGCCGAGGCCCGCCCGCCGGTGAGCGACGAATGTTTCCGCGAAACGCACGATGCGCTGGGTGACCCCGCCGGCCGTCATCAGATCGCCCGCCAGGATGAAAAAGGGAAGCGCCATGAGGGGAAAGCTGTCCATGCCCGCGAAGAGGCGTTGCACGAGCAGGTTCAGAAACCGGAAATTGCCCTCGATCACCAGCGCCATGGCCGGTGCCAGCAGCATCACGAAAACGATCGGCGCGCCGACGACGAGAAGGACGAAGAAGAAATAGAGGTAAAGCATCGCCATCTGTCAGGCGTCCGCGCCCGTCGAGCTGCCGAAGACGTGCACCTCGTAGCGCCCGGGATCGATCAGGTTCCCGGCGATCCGCAGCAGCCGCTCGAGCGAGCACAGCGCCACGAGCGCAAAGCCGATGGGCATGATGGCGTAGACGTAGATCAGGGGAATCCTGAGCGCCAGAGTCTCGCTGCGCGCCGCACCCGCCGCCAGGTTGTAGGAATAATAGATTGCGCCACACAAAAGCAGGAAGATGGCCAGTTCGATGATAAGGCCGATCCACCGGTGAACGACGGTCTTTTCGAACGGGGCGACAAAGAGATCGAGGCTGACATTCAGGGCCTTGCGGTGGGCGGTGGGGAAATAAAGGAAGCCCATCCACACCATCATGGTCCGCGAAAGCTCCTCGGTCCAGGCAAAGCCGCTGTGGAGCACATAACGGAAAAAGACGTGCACCACGACGACGGCGAGCATCCCCGCCAGCAGGGCACCGGCCGCATAGCCGCAGAAGCAGGCCACCACCGTGTTGACACGTTTCAAGGCCTGGATGAAGGCATCCATCATGTCCTCCCGCGTGCGCACATTCGGCCGGTTGTAATACCGCTCGCCTGCTATCATAGCGCTTCGAAAATCGAAGCTAGCAAGGCCGCAAACCTTTGTCAAACCTCCCGGAACATCGTGGAAATGCGCCTTCCATCTTCAAATTCCCTCTGAAATGCCCTGATTCGTGACCAATCTCCCGCTGTCCTCGCGATGCATTTGACAGGGGGGATGATTTCAGTTCTATAATCGTAGCGCTACGATTTTGCAAAAGGACAGGAGCAGGGCGTAGATGGCGTCGAAAACCGTGAACGAGTTGCGCAGCCAGCGCTGGTTCGCGGCTGCCGATATGCGCGCTTTCGCCCACCGGCAGCGTGCGCAACAGATGGGCCTCAGGCGCGAGGAGTTCATGGGCAAGCCGGTTATCGCCATCCTCAACACCTGGTCGGATATGAGCCCCTGCCACGCCCATCTGCGCGATCGCGCCGAGGCGGTGAAGCGCGCCGTGTGGGCGGCCGGCGGTTATCCGGTCGAGTTGCCGGCCCTCTCGCTCGGAGAGGTGATGGTGAAGCCGACCACCATGCTCTATCGGAACCTGCTGTCGATCGAGGTGGAGGAGCTTCTGCGCTCGCACCCCATCGACGGCGCGGTTCTGCTGGGTGGCTGCGACAAGACGGCTCCGGGCCTGGTCATGGGCGCTCTCTCGATGGATATTCCGGCCATCTTCTGCCCCGCCGGCCCCATGCTCAGCGGGCGCTGGAAGGGGCAGGTGCTGGGCGCCGGCACGCACACCCGCAAATACTGGGACGATCTGCGCTCCGGCGAGATCAGCCAGGAGGACTGGATCGATCTCGAAAGCCGCATGACCCGCTCCCACGGCACCTGCAACACGATGGGCACTGCCTCCACCATGACATCCATCATCGATGCCATGGGCCTGACATTGCCCGGTGCCTCCTCGATCCCCGCCGCCGATTCGGGCCACATTCGCATGGCCTCGGCCTGCGGAGAGCGGATCGTCGAGATGGTGTGGGCCGACCGCAAGCCGTCGCGCGTCCTGAAGCGCGCCAACTTTCTCAACGGCACCCGCGTCTACATGGCGCTCGGCGGCTCCACCAATGCCGCCATTCACCTGATCGCGCTGGCGCGCCGGGCCGACATCGAACTCACCCTCGACGACCTCGACTCCATCGCTCGTGAAGTGCCGGTTCTGGCCAATATACGTCCCTCCGGCGACCGCCTGATGGAGGATTTTTACTATGCAGGCGGTTTGCCCGCCCTGCTGAAGCGCCTGGAACCCGTGCTCGACGGCGAAGCGGGGAATGTTCTGGGTGGCACGCTCTCCGACACGCTTGCGTCCGCCGAATGTTACGATGATGACATGATCCGGCCGATGAATCGGCCGGTCACTGAGGGCGCCGCGCTTGCCGTTCTCAAGGGCAATCTGGCCCCGACAGGGGCGGTCCTCAAGCCAAGTGCGGCCAGCCCCCACCTGAGCCGCCATACCGGCCGCGCGGTCGTGTTTGAAAACTATCCCGACCTCGTCGCGCGGATTGACGACCCGGCGCTGGAAATCACGCCGGATTCGGTCCTGGTCCTGAAGAACGCCGGCCCGAAGGGGGCACCCGGCATGCCTGAATGGGGCGCATTGCCCATTCCGAAGAAGCTGCTCGCCAAGGGCGTGCGCGACATGCTGCGCATTTCCGACGCCCGCATGAGCGGTACGCATTACGGTACCTGCGTCCTGCATGTCAGCCCCGAATCGGCGGTCGGCGGGCCGCTGGCCCTGGTGCGCGACGGGGACGAGATCGTCCTGGACGTGGAAGCTCGCCGGCTCGATGTCCTGGTGGACAACGCTGAACTCGAGCGCCGGCGTGCGGCATGGACCCCGCCCGAGCCGAAGACCCGGCGTGGCTATACCGGGCTCTACCAGGATCACGTCACGCAGGCCGACCAGGGATGCGACTTCGCCTTTCTGGAGGGCGGGCCTGCTCAGGGCGAGCCGGATATTTTCTGAGCCAGCAAGAAAGAAGTACCCATGGATCTGCCGCAAAATCGTCTCAAGCAATGGTTCCGGAACCCGCCGCAGCGCCGGCCTCTGGGCTCTTGGCTCATGGCCGCCAGCCCCGTCACCGCCGAAGCGATGGGCTTTGCCGGCTTCGACTTTCTCGTGCTCGACATGGAGCATGTGCCCGTCGACGTGCCGCAGGCCGCGGCGCTGATGCGGGCCATCGCCGGCACACCGGCCGAGACGATGGTGCGCCTGCCCTGGAACGATCCCATAACCGTCAAGCGCGTCATGGATGCCGGCGCGACGACGCTGATGTTCCCCTATATCCAGAATGCGCAGGAGGCGCGGGCTGCCGTCGCCTCGACGCGCTACCCCGGTCGTGGCACGCGCGGCGTGGCCGCGATGCACCGTGCCAGCCGTTATGGAACGGTGGATGACTATCTCAACCGCGCCGACGACGAGATTGCCGTCGTTCTGCAGATCGAGACGCCGGAAGCGCTCGAACGCCTGCCCGAGATCGCTGCTGTGGAGGGGGTCGACGCACTCTTCCTGGGGCCCGGGGACCTGTCGGCCGCGATGGGGCACAAGGGCGCGATCGGCCATGCGGACGTGCAGACGGCACTGCGCGAGGGCGTGGCGCGCGCGGGCCGCGAAGGCATGCCGTGCGGCATCGTCGGCGCGACGCCCGAACTCGTGAAAGGCTATATCGATGCAGGCTTCGCTTTCGTGGCCATAGCCTCGGACCTGGCTTTGATGATGGGCGCCGCCCGCAACGCGCTCGCCGAGATCGGGGCCGGTCATGAGGGTAAGTCCGGGACCGGGCGCTGAGGAGGGACCATGGCTTTCGAGACCGTTCTCGACGCCCGGGCCGCACTTGGCGAATGCCCGGTCTGGTCCATTCGGGAGGAGGTGCTGTGGTGGGTTGATATCGAGGCGCCCAGCCTCAATCGCTTCGATCCTGAAACGGGTGTGAACACCGCCATACCCATGGACGAGAACATCGGCTGTATCGGCCTCAGGGACGGCGGCGGGTTCATCGCCGGTCTGCGCTCCGGCCTGTGGTTGCTCGATGAGGATGGCAGCAAGCGCGCGCCGATCGCCAACCCCCAGGAGGATACGACCGTTAGCCGCTTCAATGACGGCCGCGTCGATCCCTGGGGGCGCTTCTGGGCCGGCACGATCCATGAGCCGCGCGACCGGCCGGCGGCCGCTCTCTACCGGGTGGATACCGACCTTTCCTGCCATAGGATTGCCGGCGGCATAAAGGTTTCGAACGGCGTGGCTTTCGCCCCCGATCGGCGCACCGCCTATCACGCCGACACGCCGGCCCATGTGGTCTATCGCTATCTTCTCGATCCGGCGAGCGGCGAAATCGGTGAGCGCTCCGTCTTCCGCCGCTTTCCCGAGGGGCAGGGGCGGCCCGACGGCGCGGCGGTCGATGCGGAGGGCTGCTACTGGTCGGCGCTTTACGAGGGCGGTCGCGTCGTCCGGCTTTCACCCGAGGGTGAGCTGCTGGCGGAATATCCTGTGCCGGCACGCTGTCCGACCATGTGCGCCTTCGGCGGCAGCGACCTGAAGACACTTTACGTCACGTCCGCCCGTCATGGGCGGCCTGCCGATGAACTGGCCGAATGGCCGCAATCCGGCAATCTCTTCGCCATGCGTGCCGATGTGGCGGGTCAACCCGAACCCCTATTCGCAGGATGATCAGGATCATGGCTGCCGACTACACGACCGTACGCTACAATTCGCTTGCCGGCGCGCGCGTGCTGGTGACCGGCGGCGCAAGCGGCATCGGCGCCGAACTCGCCCGCGCCTTCGTTGCCCAGGAGGCGAAGGTCGGCATCCTTGACGTCGACGCGACAGCGGGCGAAGCGCTGGCGGCGGAGTTGGGCGAGGCCGCCGTCTTCCGCGCCTGCGACCTGCGCGACGTCGAGGCGCTGCGATCGGCCATCGCCGCGGCGTCGAAGCAGTTGGGCGCCTTCACTGTGCTCGTTAACAATGCCGCGCGCGACGACCGCCACGCCTTCGAAAGCCTCTCGCCGGATTACTGGAACGACTGTCTGGCGACGAATCTCTCACACCACATCTTCGCCAGCCAGGCGGTCCTGGAGGGCATGAAAGCCGCGGGGCGCGGCTCCATCATCAACATGGGCTCGGTGAGCTGGATGCGCGGCAGGCCCGGCATGCTCGGCTACGCCACGTCGAAAGCGGCAATCAACGGCCTGACACGCTCGCTCGCCAGCGAACTCGGCCCTTTCGGCATTCGCGTCAACGCGGTGGTGCCGGGCGCTGTTCTTACCGAACGTCAAGAGCGACTCTGGCGAACGCCCGAGATGGTCCGCGAAATCAATGAACGGCAGGTGCTGAAGATGACGCTCCGTCCGGAGCATGTGGCGCGCATGGTCCTGTTTCTCGCCTCCGAGGAAGCGGGCGCCTGCACGGGGCAGAATTTCGTCGTCGACGCGGGCATCACCCTGGGCTGATCGGCACCGCCGCGAGGCATTCATTGGAAGGAGAAAGCATGAGCACGATCCGCTACGGCCTTGTCGGCGCGGGCATGATGGGGCAGGAGCACATTCGCAACATCGCGCTGCTTGAAGGCGCCGAGGTCGTCGCCATTGCCGACCCCGACGATGCGATGCGCCGCAAGGCGGCCGATCTGGCCGGACCTTCCGTCCGCACCTTCACCGACCATCGCGACATGCTTTCGGCCGGTCTGTGCGACGTTTATGTCGTCGCCGCGCCCAACGACCTGCACCTTTCTCTGATGCGCGGTCTCATGGCCACGGACAAGCCGATCCTCTGCGAAAAGCCGCTCGCCACCACCACGCGCGACTGCCTCGAGTTGATGCGCCTGGCCGAGGGCCGTGCCGCGCCGGTCTGGGTGGCGATGGAATACCGCTATATGGCGCCGATCACGCGGTTGATCGAGGAGGTGCGCCGCGGGCGTGCGGGCGCCCCCCGCATGGTGAGCATCCGCGAACACCGCTTTCCGTTCCTCACCAAGGTGGGCGGCTGGAACCGCTTCAACGCGCGCACCGGCGGCACGCTGGTCGAGAAATGCTGCCACCTGTTCGATCTCATGCGCCATATTTTCGACAGCGAACCGGTGCGCCTTTTCGCGACCGGGGGCGCGGACGTCAATCATCGCGACGAGCGCTATGACGGCCGCGTGCCGGACATTCTCGACAATGCGTATGTCTGCGTCGATTTCGAGGCCGGCCAGCGCGGCATGCTCGACCTGTGCATGTTCGCCGAGGGCGCACGCTGGCAGGAAGAGGTGATGGTGGCCGGTGACGTCGCCCGACTCCAGGCGCTGGTGCCGGGACCGGCGCGCTTTTCCCGCGATGGCAAGGAACGTGCCGCCGAATTCGTTGTCGCGGACCGCCGTGAGAAGGAGGAACTGCACGAGACCGTCACCGTGGAGGAGAAAATCCTGCGCGCGGGCGATCACTACGGCGCGACCTTCTTTCAGCACCAGCGGTTCCTGGAACTGACCCGCCGCGGCGCGGGCAAGCCGGAAGTCGGCATTTCGGAGGGATATTGGTCCGTTCTGATCGGGGAAGCGGCGGAACGTTCCGTGCAGACCGGCCAACCCGTCGATCTGCGCCAGTTTGCGCGTGAGGCAGCCCGCTGATCGTGCTCTGTCACGAGCGCCTGTAAGAGAGCGTGCTGCCGCTCGTCATCGCGGGGATCCTCCCCGTCCGCATGGCCGAGAGAAAGGCCGCATTGGCCCGCGCGCAGCGCGTCAACGCAGGAACGCGGGGCCTTGACCCACCACCGCGACGTCCTCCTCGCCGATTGCTTCCAGATCTCGCCCAGGATAGTCCAACGATACGAGCATGCGGCGAATCACCGCCAGACGCGCCCGGCGCTTGTCGTTTGCCAGTACGATGGTCCATGGCGCATGGTCGGTATGGGTGAGCCGGATCATGAGATCGCGCATTTGCGTATACGCGTCCCATTTCGCCATGCCTTCCATGTCGATAGGTGAGAATTTCCAATGTTTCAGCGGGCTGTGCCGGCGGTCGTGAAACCGTTTGAGCTGCGTCTCTTGGCCAATGTTGAGCCAGAACTTGAAGAAATGGATCCCTTCATTGACGATGAGCTGCTCGAAATGCGGCACCTCTTTGAGGAAATGCTCATGCTGCTGCGGGGTGCAAAACCCCATGACGGGCTCCACGACACCCCTGTTGTACCATGAGCGATCGAAGGTGACGAACTCCCCGGCCGTTGGAAACTGCGCGACGTAACGCTGGAAGTACCACTGTCCGCGCTCTGTTTCCGTAGGCTTGGGCAATGCGACGTTTCGTGCCGTGCGCGGGTTCATATATTTGCGGATGCGCGCAATGCTGCCGCCTTTGCCCGCCGCATCGCGCCCCTCGAACAGCGCTAGTACACGCTCCCCGCTTTCTTGTAGCCAGGACTGCAGCTTTACGAGTTCGATCTGCAGACTTTCAAGCTGCTTGCCGTAGGTCTTCTTCGGCAGCTTCTTCTTGTAGGGATAACCACCCGCCGTCAGTGTGTGGTTTTCGATCCAGCGCGGCAGCGTCGGATCATGGATATCGAAGACGCGTTCGCTTCCGTTCACGGAGAGCCTCAGCGGCTCATGGAGTTCCTCTGCAGTATCGTTCAGAGCCTTGTTCATAAAAAATCTGGTCCCTTCGAGCACCGATCAGGCGTCTGCCTGGATCGTCATCATCGTTGCGCCCTGCCGGACTGTCCCCGCATCGGCAGGCTGGACGTCACTTTGGCCGCGCAACCGACAATACAGGAATTATTTGGCAAAGACATGCGCTTAGGTCTAATGTTGGCTTTGCATTCCCGGGCATCGAGGTCGCAGCGAAGCCTGCCGGAATGCACGGCCGAGTGTGGGAAGCACATCCAGGTTGGGGGATAATATCCATGCAATGCACGGACCAGGCGATGCGGAATTCTGCGTCCGCCGACGGGGGTGACGATGGTCGCTTCAACTGATCGGAGACGCCTTGAGGTCGCGGGCGTTCAGCGGTCGCCCAAGGTCCTCTTGTTGATGCTTGGCGCAGCTGTCGGTGCGGGCATATCTCCGGCTCTCGCCGACGATGCCTGGACTGTGACCAAGCCTTATCCGGATAATCCGCTGCGTGAAGCCTCGATCGCGGGGAAAGTGCATGTCGGCGATTCGACCGAGCAGTCCACGCTGACGATCGGGTGCCGTGCGGATGATGACGGCGCCGTGATGACCGCCAGCTTCGTAGTTCCCGATACGCTCGATTTTCAGTTTGGCATGTTTGAAGGGCCTGGCGGTGTCGGCGAGGACGAGGAGTTGTTGTCGGTAGCTTTGCAGGACACGGATCCTGTCACTCACAACGTATCCGGCTGGCACAGCGATGATGTCGAGTTCACGTTTTCCTACCTCTTGCCGCAGGACGAGGCGTCCCGCTGGCGGGAGCACGCAGGCGAGGAACTGACAATGGCCGTCCACCTCGCCACGGCTGAGGACCTGCCGCCGGCCGGGCTGAGAGCCGAGTTTGACCTTCCGGAAGACGCGAGGGGATTGAGCGACGTTATCGCGCCATGCCTCGCGGCCACGGTGATCAATCGATGATTCGCCCGGCGTACTGCTCGGCTGGGCGGACACCGGAATGTAACCACCACTGCGTATATCCGACGGACAATGACACGCCTTGCCATCTCGAAACGACACATTGATCGGTGCATTGGTGCGCGTTTTGTCCGCTGCGCCATGGCCGCCATGTTGATCTTGCTTGCGGCTCCGGCTCAAGCACAGCAAGAGCCGGTCGAACAAAGCCAGCCGCTGACAGTCGGCATTTACCATAGCCCACCCTTCGTGATCGAAGAGGATGGGCAACCTACCGGCATGGCGATCGAGCTATGGGAGGCGATCGCCGACGAGCTCGGCCTCCAGTTTGAGTATCGGGATTTCGATACTCTACGCACCCTTGTCGATGCGGTCGCTGCCGAAGAGATAGACGCGGCCGTCACCAATCTGACCATAACCGAAGGTCGCGCCGAACGGATTGATTTCACCCAGCCGTGGTTCGATGCCGGCCTGCGTATCATGGTCAATGAGGAACAAGGCGCCGGCTTTTGGGGCGTCATCGCGGGGCTTCGCGATTCCGGCTATTTGCGGGCCTATGCTTGGCTGGGTCTCATTATCATAGTCGCGACGATTGGCTTCACACTGTTCGACCGCCGCTTCGACAAGGATTTCCCGCGGCGCTGGCACGACGGCCTCGCCGAAAGCTTCTATACTGTCATGTCCATCGTCACCGCCGGCAGGGCGCCCTCGCGCAAGAATCTGTTCGGCTGGATCGGCCGCATTTGGCAGGGGATTTGGCTGGTCTGCGGGATAGCGGTTCTGGCCTATGTCACGTCTACGGTGACCAGCGTCATGACGACGCTTGCGCTGACAGGCCACATCAACAGTATTGCCGACCTGCCCGGAAAGACCGTCGGCGTAGCCGAGGGCAGCACGGCGGAGGAATTCGTTCAGGCGTCCTTCATCTCGTCGGTATCCTTCGCGGGCATTGCCGAATCGTCGCAGGCTCTCCTTGACGGCAGGGTTGATGCCGTGATCGGCGACAAGCCGGTGCTCGAGTATTTTGTCCATACCCATTCCGACCTGCCGCTCTCGACGGTCGGCGCCGTGTTTAAGCCCGAGAAATACGGTTTTGGGCTGCCCCATCAAAGTCCGCTGCGCAAGCCCCTGACGGTTGCCGTCGTCGGCGCGCACGAAAGCGGCCTCGTCCAACAGCTGCGCAGAAAATATTTCGGCGACAGCCCGTGAACGTATGAAGGATAGAGAGGCCTTATCGTGCCGATAACGACGAACGCGTTGAAGACATCGGTATAGACCCGGTGTCGCGCGACAGAAGCAGGCCGCCGACGCGTGTCCCTATGGCTTCTGCCAATCCTGCCCCAACCGTTCACGCATCGCCGACATGGCGGCGGAGCAGCGCTCTGTGAGCAGCTCCAGATTCGTAAGTCCCGAATGAAGAGACAATCGCACCAGGCAATGCTTGCGCGGCGTTGCCGGCGGACAAAAGACCGCCCCGAACACACCCGCATTTTGTAGAAAATCGCGCACCCGGCGTGTTGCGCGCTCGTCTCCACTTTCGCATCAGCCCATCCGTCAGCATCAACGCAACCTCCAGTCCCGCGTTGTGATTGAATATGATCATATGATGATTTTTTATTTGCATGTTAGGGTCGAGTATGAGAGTTGAATCTCATTCGCGAACTCGGGGAGGAGACTGTTGAGCGATCTGCATCGCCATAAGGCCATAGCCGATGTCCTGCTGGACAAGCCCTTTGTCTCGGTAAAGGAGCTGCAGGAAATCACCGGCGTTTCCGCAGCGACCGTGCGCCGGGACATCGACAAGCTGGACGAGGCAGGCGTGGCGCGGAAGGTTCACGGCGGGATCGCCGCGCCCGACGGTTTCGGAGCGGGGCGCCGGTCGACAGCGCTGCCCTTCGTGGAAAATCGGGACATCGCAGTCGAAGCCAAGCGGGCCATCGCCCGGAAGGCGAGCACGCTGGTGCGCGACGGCAGCCTCATCATCATTCACGGCGGCTCCACCTGCTTCCATTTCGGCTGTGAAATGGCCAACCGCAACGTGCGGGTCTTCACCAACTCCATGCCCCTCGCCGCCTATATCAGCGAGCACGGCACCTGCCAGCTCACGGTCGGCGGCGGCGACCTGCACCGCGAGCCCGGCATACTCTACGATGCCGCCTGCGGCGGCTACACTTTCTATGCCTCTCAGTTCTTCCTCGGCGCGCTCGGCGTCAGCCGCGAAGGCCTGCTCGAGCAGCACCCGCTTCTGGTTCGCTTCATCAACGACATGAGCGGGCTCGCCAACGAAATCATCGTGCTCGTCGACAGCCGCAAATTCTCCATGCGCCCGCCGACGGTGGCACTGCCTTTGCAGCGTGTTTCCAAGCTCGTCACCGATGACGGCCTTTCGGATAGCGACGCCAAGATGCTTGAGGATCAGGGTGTCGAATTCCTGGTCGCCCCCACCGGCGAAGCGCAGCCATGACCAAGCCCGTCCCGAACAAGGCGCCGGTTCTGGAAATGCGCGCCATCAGCAAGACCTTCGGTTCGGTCAAGGCGCTGGCCGATGTCTCGTTCACCGTCAATGCCGGAGAGCTGCATGCGCTGATGGGCGAAAACGGCGCCGGCAAATCCACCCTCATGAAGGTGCTTTCGGGCGCGTATCAGGCCGATCCCGGCGGCAAGGTCCTGATGGACGGCGCGCCGATCCAGCTTGGCGATCCCAAGCTCGCGAAGGAAATCGGGATCTCCGTCATCTACCAGGAGCTTTCGCTGGCGCCCAATCTGACGGTTGCGCAGAATATCTTCCTGGGTTGCGAGCCCGCCAGCATGGGGATTACGGACCGGCGAGCAATGAACGAAGCCACGGCGCCGATCCTGAAGCGGCTGGCCGTCCGCTTCCGGCCCGACACGCTGGTCGGCGACCTTTCGCTCGGTGAGCGCCAACTCGTCGAAATCGCCCGTGCCATGTCGGCCAGGGCGCGTGTCATCGTCATGGACGAGCCCACTACCTCGCTTTCCACCCGCGAGACGGAGCAGCTTTTCAAGGTTATCGCCGGCCTCAAGGAAGAGGGCGTGGCGATCATCTATATCAGCCACCGCATGGAAGAGATCTACCGGCTGTCCGATCGCTGCTCCGTGCTGCGCGACGGGGCTTATGTGGGCACCTTGACGCGCGCCGAACTCTCCGCGCCCAAGCTCGTTTCCATGATGGTCGGGCGCGATCTCAGCACGTTCTACAAGAAGGAGCACAAGCAACTCGAACGCTCCGGCGAGACCGTTCTCTCGGTGGAGGGGCTTGGCGACGGGCACTTCGTCCACGACTGCTCGTTCGAGGTGCGCCGGGGCGAGGTTCTGGGCATCGCCGGCCTCGTCGGCTCCGGGCGCACCGAGCTTGCCCGCCTCATATTCGCGGCCGACCCGGCCGCATCAGGCGCCATACGCCTCAACGGCAAGGACATCCGTTGCCGCAATCCACGCGAGGCGCTTTCCAAGGGCATTGCCTATCTCACGGAGGACCGAAAAGGGCTCGGTCTCTTCCTCGATATGTCGGTTTCGGAAAACGTTAGCATGTGCGTGCTGGAGCGCGACGCGGGCAGGCTTGGAATCCGCAATTTCCGCGCCGCCGCCCGCCGCGCCATTGGCGCGATGAAGTCGCTCAGCATCAAGGCGCCCAACGCCCGCATCAATGTCGGGGCGCTTTCCGGCGGCAACCAACAGAAGGTCTTGCTTGCACGCCTGCTCGAGGTCGACCCGGAAGTCGTCATCCTCGACGAGCCGACCCGTGGTGTCGATGTCGGCGCGAAGTCGGAGATCTATCGTCTCATCCACGATCTGGCCGCGCGCGGTCTCGCCGTCATCATGATCTCCAGCGAACTGCCCGAGATTGTCGGCGTCGCCGATCGCGTGCTGGTGATGCGCGAGGGGACGATCGCCGGCGAGGTCGCGGCAACGCCCGACCAGCCCATCGACCAGGAACGCATCATGGCGCTTTCCACCGGCGCCGCAAACGACAACGTCATCCCGACCGATGCCGAGGAAACGCAGCCCGAACGGATTGCCAATGACTGACATTGTACAAAGCGAAGAGGTGCGCAGGCGCCTAGAGGTAAGAGCCGTAATCCGTGCACTGGGCATGTTGCCCGTGCTGCTTCTCCTGGCGATCGGCTTCGAGTTGCTGAGCGGCAAATTCCTGTCGGTCAACAATCTGTCAATCGTCATGCAGCAGGCCTCCATCAACACCGTGCTGGCCGCCGGCATGACCTTCGTGATCCTGACCGGCGGCATCGACCTTTCCGTGGGCTCCATCCTCGCGGCTACCGCGATGATTGCGGTGATCGTCTCGCTGATCCCCGAATACGGCATGCTGGGCATCCCCGCCGCGATGGCGCTGGGTCTCGCCTTCGGGCTGGCCAATGGCGGGTTGATCGCCTTCTTACGCTTGCCACCCTTTATCGTGACGCTCGGATCTCTGACGGCCGTGCGTGGCGTGGCGCGCCTGATGGGCGGCGACACCACCGTTTTCAATGCCGACCTGCCATTCGATTTCATCGGCAATGGCTCGCTTTTCGGCGTTCCCTGGCTGGCGCTGATCGCCATGTCGGTCATTCTCATTTCCTGGTTCATCCTGCGCCGCACGGTGCTTGGCACCTGGATCTATGCCGTTGGAGGAAACCAGGAGGCCGCCCGGCTCACCGGCATCAAGGTCTGGCTGGTGCTGCTCTTCGTCTATGGCATGTCCGGCCTCATGTCGGGCCTTGGTGGCGTCATGTCGGCCGCTCGGCTCTACGCCGCCAACGGCCTGCAACTGGGCATGGCCTATGAGCTCGACGCGATCGCCGCCGTCATCCTGGGCGGCACCAGCTTTGTCGGCGGTGTCGGCTCCATATGGGGAACGCTGGTCGGGGCGCTGATCATCGCCGTCCTGTCCAACGGACTCATCCTCACCGGCGTGTCCGACATCTGGCAATTCATCATCAAGGGCCTCGTCATCATCGCCGCCGTGGCGCTCGACCGCTACCGGCTCCAGGGCGGGGCGCGCACGTGATCGCCGATGGCGAGAGCAAGACTGAAAACGCATAAACCATGGAGGAGTAACATGCGTAAACTGAAGACACTTCTTTGCACCGCCGCGGCAATGGCGACCCTGACAGGGGCTTCTATGGCCAAGGATCTGGAGAGCATCGGCATCTCCGTCGGTCTGCTCGGCAATCCGTTCTTCGTCGCCACCATCAAGGGCATCGAGGACCGCGCCAAGGAGATCAATCCGGACGTTCAGGTCACGTCGGTTTCCGCCGATTACGACCTCAACAAGCAGGTCTCCCAGATCGACAACTTCATCGCCTCCGGCGTCGACATCATCATGCTGAACGCCGTCGACGCGAGCGCCATCGCGCCGGCCGTCAAGCGCGCCAAGGACGCCGGCATTGTCGTTGCCGCCTTCGACGTTTCCGCGCCGGGCGCCAACGTCACGGTGATGACCGACAATGTGGCCGCAGGCGCCAAGGCCTGCCAGTACATCATCGACAATCTTGACGGTGGCGAGGGCAACGTCATCATCATCAACGGCCCGCAATCCTCGTCGATCATCGATCGCGTGAAGGGTTGCAAGGACGTGCTGTCCAACCATGAGGGCATCACCATCCTGTCGGACGATCAGAACGGCCAAGCATCGCGCGATGGCGGGCTCGATGTGATGCAGAGCCTGCTGACCCGCTACGACGACATCGACGCGGTTTTCGCCATCAACGATCCGACCGGCATCGGCGCGTCGCTCGCCGCCAAGCAGCTCGGCCGGGACGATTTCTTCATTACCGCCGTTGATGGTGCGCCGGACATCGAAGAAGCGCTTTCTTCGGGCGATTCCATGATCAAGGCGTCCGCTTCGCAGGACCCGTATGTCATGGCCGGCATGGCGCTGAAGATGGGCTATGACGTCTTTATGGGCAACGAGCTGGAGCAGGACACCGTCTTGCTGGAACCCGAGCTGATCACGGCTGAAAACGTCGACAGCTACAAGGGCTGGACGGACCCGCGTTAATCGTCCGCCACAAGACGGCTGCGCCCCGTCGCGGACGGGGCGCGGCCGCATTCATCCCGGAAATCGAGGACCCTTCAGGTAAATGTCGCTTACGAAGCTCAAGCAATCGGTTCTGGAAGCCAATCTGGCCACGGTACGCCACGGGCTGGTCATGGCGACATTCGGCAATGCCAGCGGCATCGATCGTGAAAGCGGCATGGTGGTCATCAAGCCGAGCGGGGTCGCCTATGAGGATATGACACCCGACCATATGGTGGTGACGGATATCGACGGCAGGCCGCTCGACAACCGGTACAAGCCGTCCTCCGATCTCGACACCCACACCACGCTCTACCGCGCCTTCACGGGGATCGGCGCCGTCATCCATACCCATTCCACCTATGCCACGATCATGGCGCAGACCCTGACGCCGATCATTCCGCTTGGTACCACCCACGCCGACTATTTCCGGGGCGAGATTCCGGTGACGCGCCATCTGACACGCAGCGAGATCGAAAACGGCTATGTGGCGGCCACCGGCGACGTTATCGTCGAGACGTTCAAGGGCCGCGACCCCCTGGAAGTGCCCGCCGTTCTGGTAGCCGGGCACGGACCCTTCGTCTGGGGCCGCGATACCGAAGAAGCGATCCTCAATGCCCTTATTCTGGAGGAGGTGGCCAAGATGGCATGGCACTCCCAGACGTTGAAGCCCGCTCTCAAACCCATTCCCGACAGCCTGCTGGACCATCACTACCGCCGCAAACACGGGCCCGACGCCACTTACGGACAATATGGACGGGGCAGGGGAGGATCATGACACTCGTAGCAGGCGCCGATTTCGGCACTTTGAGCGTCCGCGTGACCATCATGGACACTGCGAATGGACGGACGCTCGCCTCCGAATCCGCTGAATATCCGCTGGAGCGCTCGGCAAGCGACCCGCTTCTCGCGCGCCAGTCCCACGCCGATCATATGGCGGCGCTCGAGCGTGCCACGCGCGCGGCGGTGACATCGGCCGGGATTTCCGGTGAAGAGATTGCCGCCTTCGCCGCCGATACGACCGGATCGAGCGTCATCGTCGTCGACGAGAACCTCGAACCGCTGGACGACTATTATCTGTGGTGCGATCACCGCGCCCACGAAGAAGCGGCCGAGATTACCGAGCGGGCACGGTCCGAAGGCATCGAAGCGCTCGACTGGTGCGGCGGCGTCTACTCCCATGAATGGGGTTACGCAAAGCTGCTTCACTTCTTGCGCCACAATCCCGAAAAGCGGGAGCGCGTGGCCGCCGCGCTCGAACATTGCGATATGCTGGCAGCCACCCTTTGCGGCGTTCGAGGCGTGGCCGATCTGCCGCGCAGCATCTGCGCCATGGGGCACAAATGGATGTGGGGCGAGCGCTGGGGTGGCCCGCCGCCGCAGGCGTTTCTCGAAAGCGTCGACCCGCTTCTTGAAGGTGTCAACGCCAAGCTCGTCGGGCGCTACGGCACGTCGCGCGAATTGGCGGGGCATCTGTCGGCCGAATGGGCGGAAAAGCTCGGCCTGCGTGCCGGGATCCCCATTCCCATCGGCGCCTTCGATGCGCATTGGGACGCGGTGGGCAGCGGCTGCCGGGCCGGCGACGTGGTGAACGTTATCGGCACTTCCACCTGCATCATCGCTCTCGGCCACGAGGACATGAAACCTGTTCGGGGCATCTGCGGCGCGGTTCCAGGCAGCGTCATTCCCGGCCTCATGGGCGTGGAAGCCGGACAGTCGGCAACCGGCGACATATTCGAGGCCATCGCCCGCCGTGCCGGCACGGACGTGGCGACGTTATGCCGGGGGCTTGAAGATTATGGGCCGGGCGCGACCGGCCTCATGCGGCTGACCTGGGACAATGGCGACCGCACCGTTCTGGTTCGGTCGGACCTCGGAGGCGTGACGCTCGGCTGGGACCTGTCCCACAGCGCGGCGGATGAAATGCACGCGGCCATAGAAGGCATGGCCTTGCACACCCGGATCATCCTCGACCGCATGGGCGAGGGCGGTCTGTCTTTCGAGCGTGTGCTGAACGCGGGAGGCATCCCGCAGAAAAACGACGTTCTGAACCAGATCTATGCAGATGTGCTCGGGTGCGATGTGCATGTGCCGGACCGCTCGCCCGTCGGCGTCGGTGCCTGCATCTTCGCCGCTCTTGCCGCCGGTGCCTTCGATACGATCGATGACGCGCAGGCCGTACTCAGCCCCCGCACGCGTGTCTTCAGGCCGCGTGCGGAGCGAAAGGACGCCTATGATGAACTCCACGGCCTCTTCCGCGACCTCTACTACGGTTTCGGCGCTGGAGAGCAGGTGGCGCTGGACAGGATATTGCCTGCGTTGAGAGCTTTCAGGCTCGGCAAACACAAGGATCGGTCTCGCTAGCATTGCTTCGGCGGATTGACGTTTCGGGTCGTGGAGAGTTGGGCGTGGCCACCCCTTCTGATTATCGGTTCGACACGCGCTCAGCGGTGGATGCAAGCCTCAGCCAGGGCGGCAGGTGGAAGAGGCTCATCAGCAGGTACATCGCGGTCATGCCGTCGATCGGAAGGATGCTCGTAGCTGCGGAGCAAAGTGCAATCCGGGTCGCATCGTTCGCAGCGATCAGGCCCATGATAGCGAAGGTCGGCGAGGCGGCGTAGGTGAGCCAGCCGGCCATATCGCGCGCCCGCCGAGCCACTGCGCTTCCGTTGTTTGCTGCCGGTATTGCCATTCCTTGGCTCCCGCTCGATTGCCGCTGTTCCCCGCCGTTGCAGGATCGAGTGGGAATATAAGGCGGGGCGGATGCCGGGTGAGAGTGACAAGTGTGACGGGATTTCGATGGACACACTGATTGTTGCGGCGGGTAATCCGGGCGTCTCGCAATGAAACGGGCGCCTGCGCGCCCGTTTCAAGTGAACCGCCTACCGACCGCCGCCCCAGCGTTCGGGATAGCCCGGCAGTTCCTCGCAGCCGCACATGGCGTAGTGCAGCGGCGGCATCGTCTCGTTGACGTAGTCGTCGAGGGTCTCGGCGGTGATCGCCGGTTGCGGCAGCACCCATTCCGGCCCCGGGACCTCCTCGCCGTTGAGGATCTTCAGCGCGGCGATGATCGGCGTGCGCCACTGATAGGTAGGATAGGTCGGCGCGATCGCCGTCAGCCCCATGGCCTTCCACTTCTGCAGGAAGTCCTGCTGGTCCTCGCCGACGAAGACCGGCACTTCCAACCCGTTGTCCTCGAAGGCTTCGATGGCCGCTACGGCGGTGGCGCCGGAGTCCATCCACACCGCGTCGATGGGCCCGCGCTGGATATAGTCCTGGACGATCGACTTGGTCTTGGCGTTGTCGCCGTCGGTGAACTCGGCGCCGACAATGTTGAGGCCGGCCTCCTCGAAGATGCGCCGGCCGGCGGAAAAGCGTGTCTCCAGCACGTCGACGCCGGGCAGGATGCGCAGCATGAGCACGTTGGCGCCCTCGTCGACGTTCTCGGCCACGAATTCCGCTCCCTGGATGCCGAAGCCGTAGCCGCCCACCGGATGGATGAAGGTGACGGGGCAGTCGGTGTTGACGCCGCGGTCGAAGACGATCACCGGCATCTGCTGGCAAGCCTGCTCGACGGCGGGGGTCAGCGCTGCCGTGGTGTTCGGCGAGACGATCATGATGTCGCAGTTGCCGCCCGCCAGAAGATCGCCGATGTCCGCGATCTGCTTGTCGTCCGAGCCCTCGGCGTCGACGTGGACCAGCTCCTCGATCTCGGGGTGGAGCTCGGCTTCGGCCTGCATGTTGGTCCAGCCGACCACGCGCCAGGGATTGTTGACGCCGGCGTTCGAGAAGCAGACCGTATAGGGACCTTCCTTGGCGTATTCCGAGGTGTCGACCATCGAATCCTCGAGATATTGCGCCCAGGGCTCGCCCTCGGCCCCCATCGGTTCCATCTGGAGCTGCTGGCGCTGCCTCTCGAACTCCTCCGGATCGTCGAAATTCGGGCTCTGTGCCCAGGCGCCCGCGACCATCAGGCCGAGCGCGGCGCTCAATGCGATCACTCTCTTCATGTCGTTTCGCTCCCTTTCATTGCCGTACTTTCTCACAGGATCCGCGGCTTCCCGCATTTGGCGGACCCCGCGAATTCATCGGGCGGCATGCCGCCGCCGGTGCATGGCGTAGGCGACCGCCGTGATCAGGATCACGCCCTGCACCACCTCGCGCACGGGCTGCGGCAGCCCGACGAAATTGAGCAGGGTGAATATGGCCGTCAGCGTCAGCGCGCCGGCGATGCTGGCCGAGACCGAGCCGCGGCCGCCGAGAAGCTGCGCGCCGCCCAGGACGGCGGCCGTGATCGCCTGCAATTCATAGCCACGCCCGACGTCGGTGGAGACGCCTGCGAAGCCGCCGAGCAGGATACCGGCCGTGACCGCCGACAGCGACGAGAGCACGAAGGCGATCACGCGCACGCGGGTGACCGGTATGCCGGCGAGCATGGCCGCGCGGGGATTGTCGCCGACGGCGTGGACGAGCCGCCCGTAATTGGTGCGGTGCATGAGCCACCAGAGCGCACCGTCGAAGACGGCAAGGACGATCAGCGAGACCGGCAGGATGTTGACCACGGGCACGTCGAGAATGTTGGTGCGCCCGAAATAGCGGAAGGTGTCCGGCAGGTAGCCGCGCGGTGCCCCACCCGACCAGACGAGCGCCACTCCCCCCAGCGTGATCATCATGCCCAGCGTGGCGATCAGCGAGGGCACTCTCAGGACTGAGACGACCAGCCCGTTGACGAGGCCGACCGCCAGGCCGACCGCATACATGAGGGCGATCACCCACCAGGTGGCGTCCGGATCGTTGTCGAGCAGCATGGACGAGCCGATCACCGTCAGGGTGATGGTGGAGCCGACGGAAAGGTCGAAGCCGCCCGAGACGATCACATAGACCTGGCCGGCGGCCAGGATGGCGAGCGGCGCGGCGCGCTTCAGGAAATTCATGTAGCCGACCGGCTGCACGAAATAGGGGTTGTAGACGATGAGGGCGACGATCAGCGCCACCAGCACGAACCAGATCGGATTGATCGCCGGCAGGCGCCGGCGGGAGCGGCTTTCCTGCCTCTTGCGCACGGCCCCCTCGCTCATGCCGCGATCCTCTGCGAGCGGACGGAATAGAATCCGACGGCGGCGATGATGATGATGCCCCGCAGCACCTGCTTGGCGAAGGCGTTCATGCCGACGATATTGAAGAGCGAATCGATCAGCGCGAAGATCAGCACGCCTGCCACCGTGCCCCATACCCCGCCGCGCCCGCCGGCCAGGATGGTGCCGCCGATGACGACGACGGCGATGGATTCCAGGTCGTACATGCCCTCGCGGCCGATCCACGGCGCGCCCGAGCCCAGACGGCTCGCCAGATAGAGCCCGGCGAGTGCTGCGCAGAGCGAGCACACGACATGGGCGGCGATCGTCACGCGGGCGGTCTTGATGCCGGCGAAGCGGGCGGCATCCCTGTTGCCGCCGACGGAATAGATGTTGGCGCCGAAGCGCGTAAAGCGCAGTACGAACCAGGAGAGCACGACCAGGGCGCCTAGGACGACGAGGCTGAAGGGCAAGCCGAAAAACGTGCCGTAGGCGAAGAACTGGAAGGTGCGTGGCACCGCACCGGCGAAGTTGGAGACGAAAGCCGACAGACAACCCTGGATGATGAGCGCCATCCCGAGGGTGGCGATCAGCGGGTTGACCTCGAGCTTGGCGACCACCAGGCCGTTGATCAGCCCGACGACAGCGCCAAGCGCCATAACCGCGGCGATGGCCGGCACGATCATGGCCGGGTCGCCGCCCATCACCACCGAGGCCAACACGGCGGACGCCGAAATCAGTGCCGCCACGGAGAGGTCGATGGACGCCGTCAGAATGACGAAGGTCTGGCCGATGGCGGTGATCGCCAGCGCGATGGAACGGCTGAGCACACCGACCAGATTTCCCGCGCTCAGATAGTGGGTCTGGCCTGTGGCGACGATGAGGACGACATAGATGACGACCGCCGCTGCCAGGATCGCCGCCGGAGCGACGGTCTCGAAGCGGATGCGCGGCCGGCGCGCGGGCGCGGCGGAAAGGCTCATGCCGCGACCTCCACGTGCCCGGTGGCATCCGCCATGATGGTGGCCTCGCTGACCCCGCGGCGGTGTTCCGCCACGATGCGGCCTTCGCGCATCACCAGGATCCGGTCGGAGGCGCCCAGCACCTCGGGCAGGTCCGACGAGACCATCATGATCGCCGCACCGCCGCGCGCCAGCTCACGCATGAGATCGTAGATGCCGGCCTTGGCGTTGACGTCGACGCCGCGCGTCGGCTCGATGAAGATGAGCACCTTCGGGGCGAGCGACAGCCAGCGTGCGACGACCACCTTCTGCTGGTTGCCGCCGGAGAGGAACTGGATCTCCTGGTCGTAATCGGCCGCGCGTACATCCAGCTGGTCGAACAGCGCCTCCATCCCGGCCGTGGTGAGCGCGGCGGAGCCCTTGTGGGAGCCGAGCATCCCCGCGAACGCACGGGCGCTGACCATGCCGTTGTCGATCACCGGCTGCATCAGGAAAAGGCCCTCCGCCTTGCGGTCTCCCGGCACGATGGTGAGGCCGGCGCGGATCGCCTCGCGCGGCCGCTTGAAACGCACTTCCTTGCCCGCCAGGGTTACCGTTCCGCGCGTAAAGGGATCGCGCCCGAACAGGGCCAGGGCGACCGCCGTCCGCCCGGCGCCCTGAATGCCGGCGAAACTGGTGATCTCGCCGGCCCGCAGATCGAAATCGATGTCGAAGAGCCGGTCATTGCCGCCGCCGCGCACCGTGAGGACGGGGTCGCCGATCTCTTCCGGGGCGGCCGCCGGCGGATAGAAGTCGGCAAGCGCGCGGCCGACCATCGCGTTGACGATGCGCGAAGGCTCAGGCAGGTGATCGAATTCGGCGGCGACGCTGCCGTCCTTGAGGACGGTCACGGTGTCGGCCAGCCGTGTGACCTCGCGCATGCGGTGGGTGATGTAGACGACGGCCGTGCCACGCTGCTTCAGCCGCTCGATGATCGAGAAGAGCACAGCGCATTCGTTCTCGTCGAGCGCGGCCGTGGGCTCGTCCATGACCACCACGCGGGCCTCCAGCGAGACGGCCTTGGCGATCTCGACCATCTGCTGCTGGGCGATCCCGAGTTCGGAGACAAGGCTGTCCGGCTCGATGCCGTGGCCGCTGCCGAAGAGTGCCAGCGCTTCGCGCGTTTCGCGCCGCATGCGTGCGCGATCCATAATGCCGCGGCGCACCGGCTCGCGGCCCAGGAAGATGTTGTCGGCCACGGTGCGGTCTGGCAGCAGCGAAAATTCCTGATAGATCACGGAGATACCGGCGGCCAGCGATTCCACCGGATGGTTGAACGCCACCGCGCTGCCTTCGAGCAGGATCGACCCGCTGTCGGCCTGATAGACTCCGCTCAGGATTTTGATCAGCGTCGACTTGCCGGCACCGTTTTCGCCGACCAGCGCCCGCACCTCGCCGCGCCCGCAGTGAAAGCCCACCCCGTCCAGCGCGCGTACGCCGGGGAAGGTCTTGACGATGCCGCGCATCTCCAGGATCGGTGCGGTGCTGTGGCTTTCCGGCACGGCTTCGCTCATGCGGTCGTCTCCGCTGCGGCCTTGCTCCAGCCCTCGCGCATGAATCGAAGGCCCTCCCGGAAGAGCGTCTCGTGGTCGGGAAACAGGGGCCGCCAGACCCGCGTCGCTGCGGCAATGGCCGGCAGTCCGGCGCCGAAGGCTTCAAGTGTTACCCAGCCGTCGAACCCCGCCGCCTGCGCCGCTCGGAAGATGGCCGGGAAATCGATGTGCCCGCGGCCTGGAATGCCGCGGTCGTTCTCGGAAATGTGGAGGACGCCCACGCTGTTGCCGAGTGTCGCAAGGGCGCGGCTCTGGTCCTGTTCCTCGATATTGGCATGGAACGTGTCGTACATGATCTTGAAGGCAGGGTGGCCGACAAGGTTGACGTAGGCACGCGCCTGCTCCGCCGTGTTGAGAAAATGCGTCTCGAAACGGTTGAGGGGTTCGAGGCTCAGGATCATGCCGTGTCGTGCTGCGCGTTCGGCCATCGCGCGGTGGGCGTCCGCTCCGCGCGCCCATTCCGTCGCTGTCGGCCCTGCACCCGTGAAATGACCGATCGGCGCGTGGAACGGACCGCCGACGCTTTCGGCCCCGAGCGCGATGGCGCAATCGAGCGCCCAGTCCAGATGCGCGATGCCGCGCCGGCGCACGTCCGGGTCGGCGCTGGTGGGGTCGGCATCGGGAGATGGGACGATCGAGGTGGTGGTCCGCCTCAGGCCGAGACGGTCCAGTTCGCCGCCCAGCCAGGCGTAATGGTCCGGATCGCCGCGCAGTACGCAGACCTCGACGCCGTCATAGCCGATCCGCTTGATGAGGCTGATCGTGTCGAGATGTTTCTCCTCGACGAAATCCGTCAGGCACAACAGGTTGATGCCAAAGGGCATCGGCGCTCCTCCTCCCGATCACGCGGCGGTCCGGCTGCTCATCCTAGCGAGGCGCTTTGGGGCCTCTGGCGGATTTTGAACATCCGAAACCCAACGTATGCCGTGGCATTCCACGGCAGCGTTTCCGTCCTCCGCCGCCTTCTTCTCCGCCTCGCAATCATTGACTTGCGCACACTCCGAACCGTAGGCTGGATGGTGCGCGACGCAATTCCGATCATTGGCGATTGGGATGCGGTCTGGCGTTCAACTGGATACGGCGGTAAATTTTGAACATTCTCGACGTTTCCGCATCGAATATGTTCAGGCGCCAGCGGGCGCTCTCCCGCCCGGCCGTCTTCCGCGAGCCGGGAGCGCTTCTTTACGCCGGCAACTGCAACGACCTCCTTGAGGCCTCGCTGGCCGGCAAGGTCGTGCTCAATGCCTGGACACGGCGACGCTATCCCGGCAGGGATCTGGGCGAAGCCCTGCCGCAGGTCCTGTCCGTAGGAGGCTGGGATGCGACGGCGCCGCAGGACTGGGGTCTCAAGCTGCACTGCAACGAGGGGGTCAAGATCGCCTATCTGGCGCGCGGCTCCATGACGCTGACACTGGACGGCGCGAAGCACGAATTGCGCGCAGGGGACATGTTCGTCGTCCGTCCGTGGCAGTTGCATGCCTTCGGCGATCCGCATGTGGTGGCGAGCCATATCATCTGGGTGCTGTTCGACGTCGGGGTGCGCCGGCCGCATGAGCAATGGTACTGGCCCGACTGGCTCGCCTGGTCCGAGCAGGACCGGAAGCGGCTGACCCTGCTTCTTTCGCGCAACGAGCAGCCCTTCTGCCGCGCCAGCCGCGAGGTGGCGCGCCTCTTCCGCAAGATCGACGATATCGTGCTGACGGGCGATATCGGCGGCCAGGAGACCCTTCTCCGGCTGACCATCTCCATGATGCTCCTGCAATTCATGCAGCAACTCCAGTTGCAGGAGCCGGGTCTCGATTCGGAACTGACCAGTTCCAAGCGCACGGTGCAGATCTTCCTCAGCCGGCTCGAGCACGCGCTCGACGAGGACTGGACGCTCGAGAACATGGCAGCCGAATGCAACCTCTCGCGCACGCAGTTTTCCCAGCACTGCGTGGCGCTCACCAATATGTCGCCGGTGCGCTACCTCCAGTTGATCCGCCTGGAGGCGGCGCGTCACAAATTGGCCGCGGGCCGGGGCACCGTGACCCGGATCGCCCATGAGTGCGGCTTTTCCTCGAGCCAGTATTTCGCCACCTGCTACCGGCGCCGCTTCGGAATAACGCCGATGGAAACAGCCCGCTTCCGCGACACGGCCGCAACGTAAGGCGGTTCACCGTCTTGGGTGCCGGAAGCGTGATTGCCGTCGATCCAAAGGCCCGTTCCTCGCCGAATGGCGGATCGGTGCTGTGCGCGACAAAGAAAAGCCGGGGAAATTGTCCGACTGCACCCTCTGGAGCTAGATCAGTTCACCGTTTCACCGAAACGGTGAACTGATCTAACCATTTGTTTCCACGCAATTCCGGACGGAAAACCGGCTTCCACTTTTCCTGGAATCGCTCTAGCCCAAGCCGACCCGTTTTGCGGCTTTCTGGAAGAGAGCCTCGGCATCTGGAGCGAACCTGAAGGTGGCGAGGAAATCATCGACATTATAGCTCGGAAGGGTCTCGCGGATGGACCGCGCGTAAGCCTGCCCCTCCTCCACCCGACCGGCCAATGCAAGGCAATGCGCAGCGATCGCCCGGATGATGATGTGGGCGTTCGGACGTGCCGCCGCCCTCAAGGCCCACTCTGCGGCATGATCGAACTCGCCCATGCGCACATGCGCCATCGCGCGTGCACCGAGCATGCCGAACAGCAATGGATCAAACGGGCTCAGGCTGCGGGAATGATCAGACGCCCCGATGGCTGCACGCGGATCGCCTGATTGGGACTGAACGAAGGAGAGCGCATAATGGCCGAGCGCGAAATTCGGACTAAGGTCCACGGCCTGTTCCAACTCGCCCAGAGATTCCTCATGTCGGCCGCGAAGCCAGAGGGCCCGCCCCATCGCCCAATGCGCCGCCGGGTCGTGCTCGTCCACGATCAGGCTGCGGCCGGCCGCATCGAATGCAAGGTCGGTCTCGCGCTGGCGGTCCGCCCAGTGCTGAAATGCGTTCTGCCAATGGGTAAAGGACAGGCCGGCATGAGCGCGGGCAAAGGTCGGATCCAGCCGCACGGCCGTCTCGAAAAAGTGCGCCGCCTGCTCGTTGTCCCCCTTGGTGAAGCGGTACATGTGCCACAGGCCGCGATGATAAGCCTCCCACGCATTTAGAGAACTGGGCGGCTTGAGGATGGCGCGGTTTCTTTCGGCCATCTCGATTTCGTTGGCGATCGAGGAAACGATTCTGTTGCCGATTTCGTCGAGGACGAAGAAAGCATCGTCCGCCTTGCGGTCGAAAACCTCCGCCCAGACGATCCTGGCCGTGCGCGCCTCGACTAGCTCAATGGCGACGGTGAGGCGGCCCGCCTGCCGCCGCATCGTTCCGCCGGCGACATAGTCGACATTCAGCATCCGAGCGGCTTCCTCCGGCCCGATATTCCGTTCCGCCAGGGCGAAGACGGAGCCGCGTGCGATCACGAACAGGCTTCGAAGTTTGGCAAGGCGCGTGATGATGTCCTGGGTAAGGCCTTCGGCCGGTCCGCCGCGAATGCCATCCTCCGCCGGCTGATTGATGAAAGGCATCACGGCAAGTGAAGCGCGGGGAGATGAAAGTGTGCCAACCTCGGCAGCGCCGACCACCAACGAAGGCACGGGAGTCGCCGGGGCGGTTCCGACGGAGCGTGATGCGCCCGCTCGCCCGTCGCGAATGGTCCGCCATGCCTCCCGGATCGGACCGAAGTCCAGCTCTTCGGATTCGAAGACTTTTGCCGTGGCAGCAAGATGCTCCTCGCACTCGCCGATCTTGCCGTGCCCGCACAGAGCGCGCAGCAGCAGCACGTGCGCGCGCCGGTCATAGGGGGCAAGCTCTATCCATCTATCCAGGAGAGGGAAGACCTCATCGCTACCGGCCGGAAGACATTTGACCAGATGTTCAAGCACAGCCGTATGGCAGGCCCTGAAACGGCGCCTTTGCGCGACGAGCCAGCTGTCGAACTGCGGGCTGCGGTCGATCTCCAGCCCTTCCATGAAATCACCGGCGAAAAGGCCGGAGAGCATGCGCAGCCGGTCTTGATCGAGCTTTTCAATGCCCTCCTTCGCCGCAGTGGAAATCTCGACGGCATCCACGAAGCAATCGCCAAGATCGAGCGCGACCATGTCGCTCGACGTCACGACCCGGTCCCTTCCGGGCTCGTCGAGAATGCTTCGCAGCTTGCTCAGGCACCAGCGCAGCTCACCCCGCGGATCGTTCGGGACGTCCCAGAAAAGCTCGCATAGCCGGCTGCGGCCGACCGCACGCGGGGCAAGCGCCAGATAGGCAAAAAGCGCCCGCATCTTTCGCGATCCCGGAAGGTCCAGCGTGGTACCGTTCCGGTCGATGGTCAGCGGGCCGAGCATCCGGATCTGAACGCTGCCGGCGCCCAGCGTAGCGGATTCCACGCGCGTTTCCACGTCTCCTCCCACGATGGGCTCGTCGCGCGCACCTTATCATGAAACGCAATGGGCAGCATCCCGGATCGAGCGAAGCATCACCCGCCGCCCGGCGCTTCTGCTCCATGGAACGAACCGAAAAACAGAGTGATAAAGAGGAGGATGAAATGAACCTGCGTTATGCACGCCGCGCTTCTGTGCCGGCGCTTTGCAGCGTCGCGGCGCTGGGCGCTGTCCTTGTCGTATCGACGCCCGCATTTGCCGACGACGCGCACCACGTGACCGTGACCGCGGACCAGGTGGCATGGAAGCCCGGCCCGCCCACCTTGCCGCCCGGCGCCGAATTCGCGGTGCTTCATGGCAATCCGGCTGAGGAAGGCCAGTTCGTGCTCCGGCTGAAATTTCCCGCAAACTACAGGATACCGCCGCACCTGCATCCGAAGGAGGAGCATGTGACGGTGATTTCCGGCGCATTCGGCATGGGGGCCGGAAAGGAGTTCGACCAGGAATCGGCACCGTTGCTCGAGCCGGGCAGTTTCGTGCGCATCCCCGTCGGCATGGCACATTACGCCTGGACGGATCGTGAGACCGTTGTCCAGCTCAACAGCATCGGCCCGTTCGGGGTGGAGTATGTAAACCCCGGGGACGACCCACGAACAAACTAGGTCTATGATGCTCGGCTTGCCTGAAAAACCGGGCGCAGCCCCGATAGAGCGAGGTCGCCGTTACCGGCGGCCTCGCCGCACATCCCAGTGGAACAGGATCGCAACAGACAAGGAATAGCTCTCATGTCCTTTCCAGCGACAATACGAACGACAGCGGGCCGCGGCCGCCTGTTCGACAGCATTCTCGATACGGTGGGCGACACGCCCGCTATCCGGATCAACAATCTCGGCGTGGACCACGCGAGCATCTATGTGAAGGCGGAGTTCTTCAATCCGGCTTCTTCCGTGAAGGACCGGCTGGCGCTCAACATCATCGAAGAGGCCGAGCGTACCGGAGCTCTCAAGCCGGGGCAGACCGTCGTCGAGGCGACCAGCGGCAATACCGGCATCGGCCTTGCCATGGTCTGCGCCCAGATGGGCTACCCGCTCGTCGTGACCATGGCCGACAGTTTCTCGGTCGAGCGCCGTAAGCTCATGCGCATGCTCGGGGCCAAGGTGGTGCTGACGCCGCGGGCCGAGAAGGGCTTCGGCATGTACAGAAAGGCCGTCGAACTGGCCGAGGCCAATGGCTGGTTCCTTGCGCGCCAGTTCGAGACGGAAGCCAATGCCGACATCCATGAATCGACAACGGCACGGGAGATCATAAACGATTTTGCCGGTTCCCGGCTCGACTGGTTCGTGACCGGCTATGGCACGGGCGGCACCGTCGCCGGCGTCGGGCGGGTGCTGCGCAAGGAACGCCCCGAGACGAAGATCGTGCTCAGCGAGCCGGCGAACGCCCAGCTTATCGGCAGCGGCCATGCCCAGGAGCGGGCGCCCGACGGCGCGCCGGCCGTCAGCCACCCGGCCTTTGAGCCGCACCCGATTCAGGGCTGGACCCCGGATTTCATCCCGCACGTCCTTCAAGAGGCGATCGACTCGCGCTTTTACGACGAGGTGATTCCGGTCGCGGGCCCCGAAGGCATCAAATGGGCCAAGGCGCTGGCGCAGAAAGAAGGCATCTTCACCGGCATCTCCGGCGGCGCAACCTTCGCCGCGGCGCGGCAGGTCGCGGAGCAGGCGCCCTCGGGCTCCGTCATTCTGTGCATGCTGCCCGACACCGGTGAGCGCTATCTGACCACGCCGCTCTTCGAGACGATCGAAGCGGATATGGATGAAGAGGAACTCGCCCTTTCGCGCTCCACGCCGGGCTTTCAATTCGCCGCTTGACGGCGACGGCAGGGAGGCAGCCGTGAACAATGTGGAGAACGCCCGGGATGTGGCGGAAGAAACGCTCGACCCGGGCGACTGGAGCGACGTGCAGGCCCTCTCGCACCGCATCGTCGATGATTCCATCGCCTATCTGCGTGATATCGGCAGACGGCCCGTCTGGCAGGAGATGCCTCCGGAAGTGAAGACCTTCTTCGAGGCTTCCCTTCCGCGGTCGCCCGCGCCGCTGGCCGAAGTCTACCGCGAGGTGGCGGAGAATGTGATGCCCTATCCGATGGGCAATATTCATCCGCGCTTCTGGTCTTGGTACATGGGCGCGGGCAACTTCACCGGGGCGCTGGCGGATTTCCTGGCGGCGGTCCAAGGCTCCAATCTCGGCGGCGGCAACCATGCCGCAGCCCTTTTGGACGGCCAGGTGGTGAACTGGTGCAAGCAGATGATCGGCTTTCCGGCTTCGGCCAGCGGCACCCTGGTTAGCGGCGGCTCGATGTCCAACCTCATCGCACTGACCGTGGCTCGGAACGTCAAGGCGGGCGTCGACGTACGGGAAGAGGGCGTAGCCTCTATCGACAAGCCGCTGCGCTTCTATGGCTCGGACCAGGCCCACAGTTGCCACCGCAAGGCCCTGGAGGCGCTGGGGCTGGGAAACCGGGCCCTGCGGCGTATTCCGACAGACCGCGACCTGCGGATCGACATACCCGCCCTGAAGAAGGCGATCGCGGAGGATCGCGCCGGCGGATTCCATCCAGCCTGCGTGATCGCGACCGCCGGGACGGTAAACACGGGCGCCATCGACGACCTTGAAGCCCTGGCCCGGTTGGCGGCGGAAGAGGACCTCTGGCTCCACGTCGACGGCTGCATTGGCGCGCTTATGGCCATTGCGCCAAAGAACGGACACCGCGTCGCCTGCATCGAGCATGCCGATTCCATCGCCCTCGATCCCCACAAATGGCTGCACGCTCCCTTCGAGGTCGGCTGCGTCCTGATACGGGACGCTTCGGCTCACCGAGACACCTTTGCAGTTACACCCGAATATCTGGAATCGACGCCGCGTGGCCTAGCGTCCGCTGCATGGCTGCACGAATACGGCCTGCAGACCACCCGCGGCTTCCGGGCCTTAAAGGTCTGGATGGCGCTGAAGGAGCACGGCGTGGAAAAGTTCGGCCGATTGATCGACCAGAACATCGCCCAAGCTGCCTTTCTCAGCCGGTTGATCAGAAACGAGCCTCTTCTTGAACTTGTTGCGCCGACGAGCATCAACATCGTGTGCTTTCGCTTTCGCCCAAAGGGGGTGGACGGCGAGTCTCTGAAGGCGCTCAATATAGAGATCATGTTGCGCCTGCAGGAGCTGGGTACGGCGGCGCTCTCCGACACGACGGTGCATGGCGAGCACTGCCTGAGGGTTGCCATCAACAATCATCGAACGCGCCGCGAAGACCTAAGGCTCCTTGTTGACGAAGCAGTGCGGCTCGGGCGCCACATCTCCGGTGCGTAGTCCTCCGGTTCAGGAGGCCGGGCCGGGGAGGATCGTTCAACTGCTCAACCCGCACATTCGCACTTGGCGCTGGCGCCCGGCCGCATCGCTTGGGTTCAGGGGGCCGCCGCGATGATATCGATAGAGACCCGCACCATCTTCTCAACGGTGCTGGGTTTTGACCTCTCGCTATTCTGAGAAGAACATGAATTTCACGATGAACAGCGCCGCCACGATCCACGTTGCCGGATGCACCTCGCGCCAGCGACCGGTGAGCGCCTTCAGAACGGCATAGCTGATGAAGCCGAAAGCGAGGCCGTTGGCGATGGAGTAGGTAAAGGGCATCATCACCGCCGTCAGCACCGCCGGCACCGACTCGGTCATCTCCTCCCATTTCACCTCCGTGATCTCGCGCATCATCAGCGCTGCCACGTAGAGGAGCGCGGGCGCGGTGGCGTAGGCCGGCACCGAGCCGGCAAGTGGCGAGAACATCAGTGCGGCGATGAAGAGGCCCGCCACGACCAGCGCCGTCAGCCCCGTGCGTCCGCCCGCCTGCACGCCCGAAGCGCTTTCCACGTAGGCGGTGGTGCTGCTGGTGCCGAGAGCCGAACCCGCGATGATCGCCGTGCTGTCGGCCATCAGGGCGCGGCCGAGGCGGTTCGGCCTGTCCGGGTTCATCAGGCCTGCCCGCTTGGCGACGCCGATCAGCGTGCCGGTGGCGTCGAACACCTCGACGAGTACGAAGACCAGGACGACGTGCAGGAGGCCGCCATGCAGCGCACCCCAGATGTCGAGCTGCAGAAAGGTCGGCAATATGCTGGGCGGCATGGAGACGACGCCCCGGAACTCGTTGATGCCGAGCAGCATGGAAAGCGCGGTGATGATCACGATGCCGATCAGGATCGCCCCACGCACCCTGTAGGCGTCGAGGGCGGCAATGATGAAGAAGCCGAGGATCGCGAGCAGCGGGCCGGTCTCCGAGAGTTCGCCCAGCGTAACGAACGTCGCTTCCGAGGCGACGACGATCTCGGAGCTTTTCAGCGCGATGATCGCCAGAAACATGCCGATGCCCGCGACGATACCGCAGCGCATGGATTGCGGAATTCCTTCGATCAACCAGCGGCGTATGCCGGTGACGGTGAGGATCAGGAAAATCACACCGGAGATGAACACTGCGCCCAGCGCTTGCTGCCAGGTGAACCCCATGGTGCCGACGACGGTGAAGGCGAAGAAGGCATTGAGGCCCATGCCGGGGGCCATGCCGATGGGCCAATTGGCCAACAGCGCCATGACCAGGGTGCCAAGCGCCGCGGCAAGGCAGGTCGCCACGAATACGGCACCATGATCCATACCCGTCGTCGACAAGATGGCTGGATTGACGAAGATGATGTACGACATGGTCAGGAACGTCGTCACACCTGCGACGACCTCTGTGCGCACGGACGTTTCGAGCGCATCAAGCCCGAAGAATTTCTTGAGCATTTCTCCTCCCATATCGGGTGCTCAGCACCACACCCCGGCGTAATCCCAGGTATCAGTCAAATCCAGAACGAAACCCCATTCGGGACCCCCATAACAGGCGCTGGGAGGCTAAGGAGCCCTGGTGCTGACGGCAAGCGGCCCCTTTCGGAAGCAGTTTCAAAAAATACTAGAACTCGAATGAGCTTGTGGCGGATGGCGCGATATGAGCCGATCTTGCTGGATCGCGTATGCTCGACGACGTCATCGGTAATGTCGTCCGCCCTCCCACATGTGGCCCGAACTGTCGCCGCAACCATTGGCTGCCACAGGTTCCGGACCGCCGCTCAACCCGTTTGCTCGGCGATGCCGGACTTGCGTACATGCTCCAGGAATGCACGCGCCGGTGGAGATAGCGAACGCCCCGATCGGCGAACCAGCCCGATGCGACGGCGGGCGCCGAAATCCGGAATCGGCCGCTGGATCAGCGCCTCGGTCCTCAACACCGGCAGGGTGAGTGTCGGCAGTGCCGTGATGCCCAGCCCCTCGGCCACCAGCGCGCCCGCTGTAGCGAGATGCGCCACCTCGAAGCGCGGCGCAAGCGTATGGCCGATGCGCAGACAGGCGCCGTCGATCAGTTCGCGCACACTGGTACCCTGAGCCATGGCGATGAAAGGCATCCCGACCAGTTCCACCCAGCGATAGGGCCGATCTTCCGACAGCGGTCCGCCTGGCGCGCCGATGGCGACGAAAGCGTCGTCCATCAGCGGCTGGAAAGCAAGGCGGCTGCGCGCCGATACCGTGCCCGCGGTAAAGCCTATGTCGGCAGCCCCCGTCTCGACCGCTTCGAGCACGCTGCCCGAAAGCGCGTCGACGATACGCAGGTCGATGTCGGGATATTCGGCGGTGAAGCTGCGCAACAACCCCGGCAAAAGGCCCGCAGTGACCGATGGCAGCCCCGCGATCGTCAGCCGCCCGTTGCGCGCCGAAAGATGCGCGTCGAACTCGGCCATCACATCCTCGGCCGTATTCACCATGCGCTCGGCCACGCGGCCGAACGCGCGGCCGGAAGCGGTCGGCACCACGTTGCGCGTGTCACGGTCGAAAAGGCGCGTGCCGAGCCGTGCCTCGAGCGCCGAGATCTGCCGCGAAACGGCCGAGGGTGAGAGCCCGAGTTCGTCCGACGCCGTTCGAAAGGACCCTTTGCGCAGCAGCACGAGAACCGCGTGGAAATCACTCAGTGTGGGATTATTGCGATCCATTCATGAATAATGCATCAATTCGCACTTCTGGCAACAAATGTCTTGAGCCATGCTGTTGCCGCGATCCCGGCTTCGGGACCTCAAGGGAGGACATCAATGAAACACGCTATTTGCGCCCTTTTGGGGGCCACCATGCTTGCCATGCCCGCTCTGGCGCAGGACACGGATCTTCTGATCGGCTCCACCTCGGCCTCGTCCAGCCACTACGGCTACTTCGTCGCCGTCGGCCAGCTCATCAACGAAAATGCGGAGGGCCTCAGCGCCTCGGTGGTCGAAACAGGGGCCACGATGGACAACATCCGCCGCATGGCGCGCGGACAGGTCGATCTCGGCCTTGTGACCACCAACACGGTCCAGCACGCGGTCTCCGGCACCAACGCCTTCGACGGCAATCCGCAGGATCTGCGCCTGCTTTGGGTCTACACGAACGCGCCGCAGAATGTTGTGGTGCGCGAGGATGCGGGTGTCGATAGCCTCGAGGGGCTGGAGGGCGTGCGCTTCAATCCGGGCATCAAAGGCTCCAGCACAGAGGCGACGACCGAGGCAGTCTTTGAGACACTGGGCCTGACGGCCGATTTCGTGCGCGGCTCCACCACCGACATCGTGGGCGCGATCAAGGACAACCGTGTCGCGGGCTATGTGAAATCCGGTGCGGGGCAGAAGCTCGACGGGTCCACGATGGATATCGCAACATCGGTCGATATCACTGTGCTCGGGCTGACGAATGAGCAGGTTCAGACCTTGCGCGACGAGATGCCCGACATCTCGGTCGTGGATATCCCCGAGGGTGCGGCCGAGGGCATCCCGGACTATTCCACATGGAGCTTCGGTGTCGGCGTCGCCGCGCCCGCCTCGATGGACGAGGAAACGGCCTACAAGATCGTCAGTGCCATCATGACCGACGAGAGCGCGCAGACCAACGCCATGGCCAGCCTCAAGGGAGTCGATCTGGCGCAGATGACGCTCGACTACGGGACCATACCGCTGCACCCGGGCGCTGCGCGCTGGTTCGAGGAACAGGGGCTGGACATTCCCGCCAAGCTGCAGCCCGGCGGCTGACATGCCCCTGGAGCGCGTCCAGAGTGCGCTGGCGATCCTCGTCGGGGCCTTTGTTTTCTATACTGCGGCAACGGGCCCCTTCGAGGGGTTGATCCAGCGTGCGATCTTTCTCGCGCTGGTGACCGCATTGGGATTCGCGCTCTATCCGCTGGGCGCCGGGAAGCCCTGGCGTCCGCTCGGACTTGCCATTGACCTTGCGCTCTACGCGGTGACGCTGGCGGCCTGCGGCTACGTGGTTTGGAACTACGACGAGATCATGACCTCGTTGCCCTGGGCTACGCCGCTCGACAAGGCACTGACCGCGGGACTGGTGCTGGCGGTGCTCGAACTCGGGCGACGCACCGTCGGCGTAATCTTTCCGGCGCTGGTGGTGCTGGGGCTGTGCTATGCGCTCTTCGGCAATCTGCTGCCCGGCGCGTTGGGGCATCGCGGTTTCGACAGCGCCTTCGTGACCGAAACGATCTTTCTGGGCGATCTCGGCATCTGGGGCATGCTGACTGGCGTTGCCGCTACGGTGATTGCGGCCTTCGTGCTGTTCGGCGCGCTGCTTTTGCATTCGGGCGGCGGCCAGGCGTTCATGGACCTTGCCATGCGGCTGGGCGGACGCCAGCCCGGCGGCGCGGCCAAGATCGCCACCATCGCCAGTGGAATGTTCGGGATGATCTCCGGCTCAGCCGTCGCCAATGTCGCAACGACCGGCAATTTCACCATCCCGATGATGATCCGTCTCGGCTATCCGCGCCCCTTTGCGGCGGCCGTCGAGGCGGTGGCTTCGACCGGCGGGCAGATCGCGCCGCCGATTATGGGGGCCGCCGCCTTCGTGATGGCCGAGATCCTGGGCGTGCCGTACCTGACCATCATCACCGGCGCGGTGTTGCCGGCGGTGCTGTTCTACGTCTCGGTCTTCGTCACCGTGCATTTCGTCGCCCTGCGCCGGGGCCTTGCCATCGTGCCGGAGGAGGAGCTGCCCGCCTGGGGCACGATCGCAGCACCCCGCCGGGTGCTGCCGATCCTTGCCGCGCTGGGCGGTTTGGGTATCGGCATCTGGCTGGGCCGCTCGATCGCAACTTCGGCCTTCTACGGCATCGTCGGGCTGCTCATCGCCTTCGTCGTTACGCAGGCCGGGCGGATGCGGCCGCGCGACATGGTGAAACGGATCGTCAACGGGCTCGAGGACGCGGGCAAGGGCATGGTCATTATCGGCGTGCTGCTCGCCGGCGCGCAGGTTCTCGTTTCCATGATCAACCTGACCGGCATCGGGGTCACCCTTTCCTCGCTGATCGTGACGCTTGCGGGCGACTCGGTCGTGTTGGTGGCGCTGATCGTCGGTGCCGTCTGTCTCATCATGGGGATGGGCCTGCCGACGACCGCCGCCTATGTGCTGGTGGCCGCGGTTCTTGCACCCGCGATGACCGCGGTCGGGGTCGATCCACTCGCGGCGCACCTCTTCGTCTTCTACTTTGCCACGATCTCGGTCATCACCCCGCCGGTCTGTGTCGCGGTTTTCGTCGGCTCGGGCATCGCCAATACAAACTGGCTTCCTGCTGCGGGCGAAGCGGTGCGACTGGGGGCAGTGACCTATCTCGTGCCCTTCCTGCTGCTCATCTATCCGGGGATGACCTTGCGCGGCAGTGGCCTGGACATCGTCGAGGCCGTGGCCGCGGGTTTTGCCCTGGTGCTTGCCGTGCCGGCGCTCCTGTCGGGCGCGCGGCTCATCGGGCGGCGAGCGCTCGACACGATTCTTCTGCTCGCCGTGATTGCGCTGGCGATCTGGCCACATCCCGCTACCCCCTTCATCGCGCTGGCGGTTTTCCTGGGCGCACGCGCCGTCGGACGTCTCCAGAAAAAGGTGCCGGCATGAGCGTCGTGCGGATTGGCGCGGGTGCGGGGTTCCAGGGCGATCGAATCGCCCCCGCCGTCGACCTCGCAGAGCGGGGCGAGCTCGATTTCCTGGTCTTCGAATGCCTCGCTGAGCGAACCGTTGCGCTGGCCCAACAAGCGCGGCTGGCCGACCCGGGGGCCGGCTATGACCCCTTGCTGGCCCGGCGGATGCGGGCAGTGCTGCCGGCCTGCGCAAGAAACGGCACGCGCATCGTCACCAATATGGGGGCCGCCAATCCCTGCGCCGCGGCCGAGCGCACCTGCGCCATCGCGCGTGAATTGGGGCTGTCACTGAGGGTGGCGGCGGTCACGGGCGACGATGTGCTCGACCGTATCCAGGGTTACGTCCTGGACGAGACCGGCGCGCGCGCCAGCGCGCTCGGCGAGCGGCTGGTTTCGGCCAACGCCTATATCGGCGTTCCAGGCATCGTCGAGGCGTTGGATGCGGGTGCCGACGTGGTGATCTGCGGGCGTGCCTCGGACCCCGCGCTGTTCCTCGCGCCCCTTGTGCACCGCTTCGGCTGGGCGATGGATGACTGGGTGCGGTTGGGACGCGGAACGCTGGTCGGCCACCTGCTGGAATGCGCCGCACAGGTGACGGGCGGATATTTCGCGGATCCCGGGTTCAAGGACGTGCCCGACCTCGCCCATATCGGCTTTCCCCTGGCCGAGGTTGCCGAAGACGGAAACGCGATCGTCACCAAGCTTCCAGGCACCGGGGGTATGGTCACCCGCGCCACCTGCACCGAGCAATTGCTCTACGAAATCCACGATCCCGCCCGCTACCTGCAACCTGACGTCATCGCTGATTTCTCGGGCGTTTCACTCGAGGAGATCGGCCCTGACCGGGTTGCCGTCTCGGGCGCTTCCGGAATGGCAGCAACCGGACAGCTCAAGGTTTCGGTCGGATATCGCGACGGCTGGCGCGGCGAGGGGCAGATTTCCTACGCAGGCGCGAATTGCGTGGCCCGCGGGCGGCTCGGAATCGCGGTGCTGCGCGAGCGTCTCGCCGATTGCGCTGCGTTGATCAGCGAGGATCGCGCCGACTTGATCGGTCTGGATTCGATCCTGCCGGGACCTCGTGCGGGAACTTGGGAGCCGCCCGAGGTCCGCCTGCGCTATGCCGCGCGCTGTGCGGACGAGGCTACGGCTCAACGCGTGGGCGAGGAAGTCGAGAGCCTTTACCTTTGCGGTCCGGCCGGTGGCGGCGGGGTGACCCGTTCCGTGCGCGAAATCCTGGCTATCGCTTCGACCCTGATGCCCGCCGCGGAGGTGGCGGTGCGTGCTGAGGTTCTGGAGGAGGCCACTGCATATCTGCGCTGAATTTACTCGGGCCGGTTCCTACGGCCCGCTATTCACGGTCAAGGCGAGGACTGTCCCATGAAGCTGCACGAAATCGCCCATGCCCGTACCGGCGACAAGGGCGACATCTCGAATATCTCGGTTATCGCCTATCGTCCCGAGGATTGGCCGCTGATCGAGCGTGAGGTGACGGCGGAGCGTGTTGCCACGCATGTCGGACAACTGGATGCCTGCGAGGTCACGCGCTTCGCGCTGCCGCAACTGCAGGCGTTGAACTTCGTCCTGAAAGGCAACCTTCGGGGTGGCGTCACCCGATCGCTCGCACTCGACGGGCACGGCAAGTGCATCGGCTCGGTCGTTCTGGAGATGGAGATCGCCGGTGAGCCCCATGGGGTGGAACGACGCTGACAGCCTTGGTGCTTTCAGCCCTCTTGCAGGTGAGGGATGGTCCTTCGGACCGGCCGTACACCTTCAACGCACCTGCCTGGTGGCTTACCATTCATCCCCTACCATATCAGCCGGATGCACCTTTCATTTTGCTGTCGTTCAGGCATACTTTGGGCTACTGTAGTCGGGCGGCGGAACGGGAGATTTTTTAGGAAGGAGATCAATGCGATGAGAATGATTGTTCTCACGGGAATCTTCGCCCTGGCAGCGTCGACTGCGCTCGCACAGACAGATGCCGCGCCGGAACCGGCCACCCCGGAGGAAGAGGCTCCCGCGTCCGCGACGCCGGAGACCACGACACCGGCCGATCCGGCGGCTTCGCAACAGGCCGAGGCCGGGCAACCTGCCAATCTCTGCCGGGAGCTCCTCGCCTTTGTGCAGGAGAACCAACCGGAGCCCGACGCCCCGGCTGGCTCCTCCTCCGCTGCGGCCGCAACGGATGAGTCTGCTGGAACGGGCGAGGATTCTTCGCCGGCCTCGGGCGAGGCCGTGCCGCCGGAACCTGCCTCCGAGGGCGGTTCAGCGCAGGAGGCTACCGGGCAAAGCGGCCCGGCCCATGAGGCGCCTGAACCCAGTAGCGAGGACTCGGCGGAAGGCGATGCGGAAAATGCGCCCCAGACCTCCAGCCTGAGCGCACCGGTGCCCACCGAGGCCGTTGAAGCGGGGGAGAACATGCCGCTGAATCTCGACACGGCCGAGCAACTTGCCGAAGCCAACGACATTGAGGCGTGCCGGGATGCGGCCAGGAAGCTCAGGCTTGCCGGCGCTCCCATGCCGGCGCCATTGCTCGCGCTGACGGCGCTTGATCTGCAATATCAAACGCAGGCGAACGAGGCGGAATCTCCGTCGCAGCAAACGCAGCCGCAGCAGTGAGCGGCTGTCCGGCCCGGGCGGGGCGCTTCGAGGAAGAGAAAAAGGGAGAAGCCGGATGGGTATGATATTGACGGGAATTGTCGTCGCCATCGCAATCGCGATCGGCGCCGGCTATTTCATGACTTCGGAACAGACGCCGTCATGGGAGGCCTACAGCACGCCTAGCACGCGTGTGGGAGACCCCGGCCATAACCTCGTGGGCAGCGCCTGGACGGGAGAGTCCGAGCCTGGCGTCGTCGCCTCGGCGGAGCCGGAGGAGCCGTCTTCCTGATAGAACCGTCGATTTCGGCGGAGGACCACAGCAAGGTGCGCAACGGCTGCAAGGTTGCGATCCGATTGTGTGCAGTGCTGGTTGGTGAACACTTATGCCAGGTCCTTAGCCGGAATTCAGTGGTGCCTGCCTAACGGCCAAGGTTGCGTCGGCGGTTGCCGTTAGAGGGCGTGCTTGGTAAAGGACGGCCATGACATTCCGATCACATTCACGCAGGCTCGAACCCATGGAACCGAAGCAGTCAGACCGATAGGCCGCAACAACGCTTGCTTCGTTGTTGCGGCAGTCTGCTCGGCTCCAGTCTCAAACATGACAGCGCAGACCGCCGCCGAATACCACTCATTCGAGCGGACGCTTCGTCATGCCTACTCAGAATCCGCGGCTGTGGACCTACAGCCTGCCGGCGGCCTTGCTGCTGCTGGCTCCCTTCAACATTCTCGCTTCACTCGGCATGGACATATACCTGCCGATTGTCCCCGCGATGTCGGGAATCCTCGGGACCACGTCGGCGGTGGTCCAATTGACCCTCACCCTCTACATGATCATGCTCGGCGTCGGGCAGATCGTCTTCGGCCCGCTCTCCGACAGGGTTGGTCGTCGCCCGATCCTGATCGGTGGCGCGGTGTTTTTCGCAGCGGCGTCCTTTGCGCTGGCGACGACCACCTCGGCATATCTGTTCGTGGCGCTGCGGCTGGTCCAGGCGATTGGGGCATCGGCAACGCTGGTCGCGCTGTTTGCGACCATACGCGATGTCTATGCGCAAAGGCCGCAGAGCGCCGTCGTCTACAGCCTCATGAACGCGATGCTGGCCTTCGTGCCGGCGCTCGGTCCGATTGCGGGCGCGCTTATTGCCGGTTCGCTCGGGTGGCGCTTCATCTTCATCGCCCTGGGCGTTCCTGCCGTGGTGATGCTCGTCTGTGCGTTGCCGGCATGGCATGAAACGCGGCCGGTCAAGGAAACACCGGGCGGGGCATCGTTCGGCCCGGTGCTGAAGAGCCTCGCTTTCTGGACCTATACATTGGGCTTCGGCACGGCCATGGGCACGTTCTTCGTCTTCTTCTCGACGGCACCGCGTGTCCTGATCGAAGGCGCCGGATTCTCCGAACTCGGCTTCAGCCTGGCCTTCGCGACCGTCGCTTTCGTCATGATCGCGACGACACGTTTCGCAAAGCTCTTTGTGGAGCAGTGGGGCCTTGCCGGAAGCGCTGCCCGCGGCATGACGCTCCTGATCCTGGGCGCTTGTGCGCTGCTGCTCGGCCAGCTCTTGTTGCCGCCGTCGTTCTGGTCTTTCATCCTGCCCATGTGGCTGATGGCGGTGGGAATCGTGTTCACGGTCTCCGTCACGGCCAACGGCGCTCTGCAGGAGTTCGGGGATATTGCCGGGACCGCGGTCGCCCTGCATTTCTGCGTCCAGAGCATCATTGTCGGTACTGTCGGCACCTTCTTCGTGATTGCGCTGAATGGCGACACCGCCTGGCCCCTGATCGCCTATTCCGCCGGCATGGCGGCGGTCACGCTCGCGGCGCTATTGTGGCTTCGCATGCGCAGTATGCGTCTGCAAACCGCGTAATGCATGAGCGGCCCGCACCGGCGGGCCGCTCATCTGCATCGACAGTGGCTTGATGTAACCGTCCCGTGCGGACTGCGTGCGATGGCTCGCGGAAAGAGCTCGCCCGGGAGAGTTGCTATTCGGCCGGTGTCGGCGGCGCGGACGGCTGAGACGGCTCGGTCCTGGCGCCCTGTTTCTCCACCCAGACGCTGTGGTGCTCCTTGGCCCAGTTGAGGTCGACGGTGCCGGAGCCCATCGCCTCGTAGGCGCCTTCCATGCCGAGGGTACCGATATAGATGTGGGCGATGATGACGGCCACCATCAGCACCCCGACCGTGGCGTGGATCGTCTGTGCCAGCTGCATCCCGTTCACATCGGCGTAGGAGAACGGGAACAACATGAATATCCCCGAAACGGAAAGGGCGATGCCGCCGATGATCACCGACCAGAAAATGAGCTTCTGGCCCGCGTTGAACCGGGTAGCCGGCGGGTGCGTCCGGTTGGTCTTGTCGAACATGCCGCCGCCGACCTTGAGCCAATGGGCATCGTAGCGGTCGGGAAGATTGTCCCAGACCCACAGGACCGCCATGACGAGAATGCCGAGCATGAACGCCCAGGAGAAGAAGTCGTGGGCATATTTCGACCACTGGGACCACGCGGAGAAGGCGTCGGGTCCGATCAGTGGCATCAGCAGGCGCTTGCCGAAGATGAAGTTCAAGCCGGTGATGGCGAGGATGATGAAGGCGGTCGCGGTGATCCAGTGGGTCAGGCGTTCTAGGGCGTTGAAGCGCAGGATCTTGACGCCCGCTTCCGGAGACCGCAAGCGAATGCGGCCTCTGACAAAATAGAACAGCGCGAGCAGGAGGAGCATCCCGAGCACGGCGATGCCGCCGATCCAGGGCAGGGCGCCTTCGTGATAATCACGGAAGCCCCGCCCCTGAGGCTGTTCCAGCGTCGCGGCGTTGGCGTCCGGTATGGACACGCGGCCCTGGATCTTGTTCAGTTCCTGGAGGAGTTGCTGCTCGTTCACCGACTGGGCGGTGGGATTACTCCCGGACGGGCCCTCCTGGGCTGCTGCCGGAGCGACGAGCAGACCGAAAGCCAGAACGATCGCGGCGAGAGCCGGTCCGATCGGCCCAAAACGCTTCAAGACCTGCATTTCTCCACCCTCCCTTGGGTCTCTGCGGGGTCGGTCTTTCGTCAGACCGTGATCGTTTCCTGGTAGGCCGTCTGCCAGCCCCATGCGCCCGAGCCGTAGCCGCGCTGCGTGACCCGCTCCTTGTAGATCGCCGCAATGATCTCGCCGTCGCCGGCAAGAAGCGACTTGGTGGAGCACATTTCGGCGCAAAGCGGCAGCTTGCCCTCGGCCAGCCGATTGGCGCCGTATTTGGCGTACTCGACCTCGGTGGAATCGGCTTCCGGGCCACCGGCGCAGAATGTGCACTTGTCCATCTTGCCGCGCGAGCCGAAATTGCCGGTGCGCGGATATTGCGGCGCGCCGAACGGGCAGGCGTAGAAGCAGTAGCCGCACCCGATGCACAGATCCTTGGAGTGCAGCACCACCGCGTCGGCCGTCGTGTAGAAACAGTCGACCGGGCACACCGCCGCGCAGGGCGCGTCGGTGCAGTGCATGCAGGCCATCGAGACCGAACGCTCGCCCGGCTTGCCGTCGTTGATGGTGACGACGCGGCGGCGGTTGATGCCCCACGGCACGTCGTGCTCGTTCTTGCAGGCGGTGACGCAGGCGTTGCATTCGATGCAGCGGTCGGCGTCACAAAGGAATTTCATTCGGGCCATTTTTTCCTCCCACTCACGCCGCCTGGACCTGGCAAAGCGTGACCTTCGGCTCCTGCATGTTCGTCACGGGATCGTATCCGTAGGTGGTGATGGTGTTGGCGCTTTCGCCGAGCACATAGGGATCGGTGCCCTCGGGATAGTTGGCCCGCAGGTCCTCGCCCCCGAGCCAGCCGCCGAAGTGGAACGGCATGAACGCCACCCCCTGGCCGACACGCTCCGTCACCAGCGCCTTCACCCGCGCCCGTGAATTGTTCTCGGCGCCGGTCACCCACACCCAACTGCCGTCGGAGATGCCGCGCTCGGCGGCATCCGCCGGGTTGATCTCCAGGAACATCTCCTGCTGCAACTCGGCCAGCCACCTGTTCGACCGTGTTTCCTCGCCGCCACCTTCGTATTCGACCAGCCGGCCCGAGGTGAGAATGAGCGGGAAATCCCTGGCGATGCCCTTTTCGATGGCCGCCTGCTGCACCGTGTGACCGATGTTGGGCACACGGAACTGCATGGCATCGGGAAGGGTCGGATATTTCTCGACCAGGTCGACCCGGGGCGTATAGATCGGCTCGCGGTGGACGGGAACGGGATCTGGCAGGTTCCACGCCAACGCGCGCGCCTTGCCGTTGCCATAAGGATGGCAGCCATGGCTGAGCACGACGCGCTGGATGCCGCCCGAAAGGTCGGTCGACCAGGAGACCGCGTCGATGTCGCTGCCGATGCCCTCGATGACGCTGAGTTCCTCAGGCGTGAGGTCGGCGTCCCAGCCGAGCTTCTTCAGCACGGCCATGGTGAATTCGGGATAGCCGTCGGTGAGCTCGGAGCCTTTCGTGTAGGACCCTTCCGCAAGAAGGGTTTCGCCTTCCCGTTCCACGCCGAAGCGCGCCCGGAAGGGGCTGCCGCCATCCATGACGTGTAGATCCGGATTGTAGAGGTTCGGGGTGCCCGGGTGGCGCAGTTCCGGCGTACCCCAGCATGGCCACGGCAGGCCGTAATAGTCGCCGCCGACTTCGGGGTCGTCCTTCGGCGCGCGCAGCGTGACCAGATCGAATTTGTGCTGGTTCCTCATATGCGCCTTGAGGCGCTCGGGCGACTGACCGCAATAGCCGGTCGACCAGCCGCCGCGGTTCATCTCGCGCAGCACGTCCTCGGGTACCGGACGGTCGCCCTCGACGGCGATGTTCTTGAACATCGGCTCGGAAAGCCCGAGCTTTTCTGCCAGGCGATAGATTACCTGGTAGTCGTCCTTCTGCTCGAAGGAGGGCGCAACGATCTGCTCGCCCCATTGGATCGAGCGGTTGGAGGCGACGCGCGAGCCCGAGGTCTCGAACTGCGTGCACACCGGCAGGAGGTAGGTGTTCTCCGTGCGTCCCGCCTGGACGGCGAGCGAAGCCCAAGTGGTCGGATGCGGATCGGCGACGACCAGGAGGTCGAGCTTCGCCAGCCCCTTCACGGATTCGGGGATACGCGTGATGCTGTTGCTCGCGTGACCCTGCACGAACATGGCCCGCAGATTGTCGCCCTGCTGGACCTCGTCCTTCGGCAGCAATGTCGCATCGAACCATCGCGTCAGCGGGATGCCGGGCGTCTCCATGATCTCCTTGGAGGCGAACCGTGACAGAAGGTCCTCGTAATCGATCTCCCAGACCCGCGACCAATGATTCCAGGCGCCTTCCGTGAGGCCGTAATAGAAGGGCAGGGTGACCACATCGAGCCCGATATCGGTGGCGCCCTGCACGTTGTCGTGGCCGCGGAAGATATTGGCGCCGGTGCCGGGCTTGCCGACATTGCCGGTGGCAAGACACAGGATGCAGCTTGCGCGCACATTGGCGGTACCGACCGTGTGCTGCGTCTGGCCCATGCACCAGATCAGCGTGGCCGGCTTCTGCGTGGCGAACAATTCGGCGACGCGCTTCAACTGCTCGCCGGGCACGCCGGAGATGCGCTCGACCTCGTCGGGCGGATACTTCGCCACCTCCTTGCGGATCTCGTCCATGCCGTAGACGCGCTGGGCGATGAACTCCTTGTCCTCCCAGCCATTCTCGAAGATGTGCCAGAGCATGCCCCACAGCACCGCGATGTCGGTGCCGGATCTGAGGCGCACATATTCGGTCGCGTGCGCGGCAGTGCGGGTGAAGCGCGGATCGATGACGATGAAATTGGCGTGGTTGAGCTCCTTGCCCTCCAGGAGGTGCTGCAGGGAGATGGGATGCGCCTCCGCCGGATTGCCGCCCATGATGATGAGCGTCTTGGAGTTGCGGATATCGTTGAAGGAGTTCGTCATCGCGCCGTAGCCCCAGGTGTTGGCCACGCCGGAGACGGTCGTCGAATGGCAGATGCGCGCCTGGTGATCCTGGTTGTTGGTTCCCCACAAGGCGGCGAGCTTGCGGAAGAGGTACGTGCCTTCGTTGGAAAACTTGGCCGAGCCCATCCAGTAGACGGAATCCGGGCCCGAAGCCTCGCGGATCTCCATCATCTTGTCGCCGATTTCGCCGATCGCCTCGTCCCAGGACACCCGGGTCCACTGACCGTCGACGAGCTTGAGCGGGTACTTGAGCTTGCGGTCGCTGTGTACGAGTTCGCGCACGGCTGCGCCCTTGGCGCAGTGGGAGCCGCGGTTGATCGGGCTGTCCCAGGAGGGTTCCTGACCGGTCCACACACCGTTCTGGACTTCCGCGGTCACAGTGCAACCGACCGCGCAATGGGTGCAGATGCTCTTCTTGAGCTCGATGGGCACGCCGGGCTGCGGCGGGCTGATCGCCTCCGCCTTCCGGACGGAGCCGAGTTGGAATGAGCCGATTGCGGCCAATCCGCCGACGGTGAGTCCGGAGCGCCGCAGGAAGGTCCGCCGGTCGATGGGGGCCGCGCCGCCCGCGCCCAGTAGGGATTGCAGTTTCGTTTGGCCAGCCTGGCCGTTCTTCCGCTTCGTCAGCATGGCAGCCTCACTTGTCCAGCGTCTCGTAGCCGTTCACGCGGTAGAAGGCTTTGACGTGATCGGTTTCCTGATAGCGGGGGCCCGTCTCCTCCTCGCCGGGATCGTAGGCCTGTGCTTCGCTCGCGGTGAACGTTGCGGCGGCCGTGGCGACGGCGATGGTGGATGCGCCGCTGAAGGCACGAAGGAAATTGCGGCGGTTGATCGCCGTCCGTTGCTTGTCGTGCATCCTACTTCCTCCCATGCGGTCGTCCGGCTCGACGCCCGTCTTCCTGTTGATCGTTACGCGCTGCGGCGCGTCTCCATGGCGAAGCCCTCGGCTTCTATGTCTATGAACAGTCGTCCCACCGTGCCGACGGCCCGGTAGAACCGCGCTGCGTTCGCCTTTTCGAGATCGGCGAAGAAGTGTCCTGCCCATCGCGCTATGTGGCGCTCGAAGAAGTCGCGCTCCTCGTCGGTGGACGCCTCGAAGCGTCCGCCGGCCAGGCCGCTCATGATCTCGCACAGGGTGCCGAGATGGTCTTCCGGGTCGCAATGGCCCTCGGCGCGCTCCAGGCCGAGACGCTTGAGATCCTCGCGCAAGCGGGCAAGCGGGCGCTCGTTCAGGAACCCTGTCAGGTAATACGACGCATAGGGCAGCAGCTCGCCGCGTCCGACCCCCTCGAAGAGGTCGAAATATTCGCGTCTGAGCGCTTCGGGAGAGGCAGCGTTCGCCGCCTGCCCAAGCGCGATATGCGCCGCGCCGAACGGCGTGTCCGTGCCCTGGAGCATCGACAGCCGGGCGAGGGTGTCCGCATTCGGGGCGCGCAGCAGAAGGGAGCCAAGCAGGGCGTATTCCTGGGCGCGCGCCATATCGACTTCGTCGACATTCGCGCCGCTTCCGGCCGGTTCGGGGTAAAGGTCGGGACGCAGGATTGTCCGCGCGACACCGGTCACAGCCTCGACTTCGAGCACATGCTCGGCGGGGATCGTTTGCCAGGCCGACACAGAAGACGGGGTCAATCCGAGCGCTTGCGCAAATGCGCCGACGCCACCCGCCTTCCTGATCGCTTCCTCCAGACCTGAGACCATGTCCATGCCACGACCTTGACGGCGCGCACCGCTATGGAGTCGCCGTCCAACCGGTAGTAAAAACCCACATCGATGTGATTGCAAGGCTCAAATGAGAGCGATGCAAGCAGAACATAAAGTTTTCTGCAGAGATGGCGGCTATTTTTCCGGCAAAAATATGCAGTCGGCGACGATGCCTCGATGCAATGTGCAGAAAAAGCATAAAGTTGACTTTAATAGTCAAATTATATTCTTGCTGATGGACTTGCTTATCGCGGCAAGGCGCCGCCATGGCGCGGGCGCGCCGATGCTTCATGTGTTCCTGCAGGTGCCGGGTCTTCGGAGGGGGACGCCTCCGCTACTTCTTTTTGCGAAAGTTTGGATTGCAGCGTTTCCGGCCGTTCTGCAGGCTTGGCCGGTTCGGCCGGAGCGGAGGCCTCCGCCGCCTCGTCCGGCGAGGTGGCCGTCTCCGGATCCGAGGGGGCAAGTGCTTCCTGTTTCGGCGGCTCTTCCGGCTCGTCCGCCCCACCTTTCGGGTCGGAGCCGCCCACTTTCGACAGGAAATTGGCCACCGACTTGCCCGCCTCCAGAGGGCCGAAGCCCGGCATAGAGCCTGGCTTGTTGAAATCCCAGGCATATTCGGCGGGACCGACATAGTTGCGGATCACCGGATCGAGCGACCACATTTTTCTCAGCGCCGTGTTCCTCAGCGCCGCCGGCACTCCTTTGCGCAGGAAGGCTGTAAGATCGCTCTCCGGTGTAAGGTCTTCGAGACGGGGAAGGGGCTCCGGAGGCTCGGCGGCATCGGGCTCCGTTGCGGGGAGCTGGGTTTCGACCCGCTCTTCTTCTTCCTCCGGGACCGCGTCCCTTGCCTCATCCCGGGCGGGAGCCTCTGCCTTCCGCGCCGCTTGCTTTCGGCGCGACCAGCGGGCGAGGGGATTGTCGTCGCGGCTGGTCATTTGCCTGGGACCTTTTTTGCCATGGCCTCGATATCGGGCCGGTCGCGCTTGCGCTTGACGAAGGGGCGCTCGACGTGATGCGCCGCGACGAAGGCGGCCAGCCGCTTTTCGATCTCGGGCGGCATCGGGACGGCCTCGATGATATCGGTGCCGGGCTCCGTCCGCGCTTCGGCTTCGGACGGGTCGGCGGTGACGAGGTGAAGCGCGACGCCGGGCGGCGTGCGGGAAGGGCGGAGCGAGATCCAGAGACTCGGCTGCCTCGAATGCAGATTGTCACGATACATTCCGGTCTCGGACGCGAATAGTTGAAGCTGGAAGGCGCCGGCGAAATAGCGCGTCGCCTCGGGAGTTTCGCTGAGCACTGTCCAGGGCGCGGCGGCCGGCGCGCCGGCCAGCACCGCGACAGGCACCCAGGCATGATCGGCCCACGGGTTCTTCAGGACCCGCCGCTCGACGATCACCCCGACTTCCGTCACCTCTGTTATCATCGTGGTTCCTCAACTCGCCGGTGCGGCAACCCGGTAGGGCAATCCGGCGATCAGATTCTGCGGCTTCATGCGGATCGTCCGGTCCGGCATCATCGCCAGGATCAGCCAGACGGGGCGCGTTCCAACCTCGGGGATCACTTCGCGCGTGTCGGAGAAGGCGAGCCGGAACAGTGCGATGACGCGCTCCGCCGCCTCGGATTCGAGCTCGTGCCCGTTCCAGAGCGTGTTGCCGATCCGGGTGGCCTCGGCATCGAGACCGACGAACCAGGTCCAGCTCTCGTCCTCGATCCGGTCGACCGGCTCGATCTCCACCTCGACCGCGAGGAGATGACGTATCCAGGCGGCCATCGCGGTCGCGAGACCACGGCGCGCCAGACCGTCGCCGCCGAGATTGAGCACCATGTCGAAGGCGTCGCTCCGAGCAAAGTAACCCGCAGCGTTCGCCTCATCCAGGATGTCGAGCTCGGTGACGGCAGGACCGCCAAGCATGTTGAGGAGTGGCGAGGCGTGGCGATTCTGCTCGTGCAGTTCGACCGCTTCGGCGTCGGCAAGGAGCACCGTTCCCTCATGGAACGTCACGCGCTGGGGACGGAAGAACAGTTCCGCGGCGCGCAGGACATAAGGGTCCTGCTCGCCGTCGAGCGCATTGCGCAGCACCACCTGGGCGAGCTGGTTCATGAAGAGCGGCGGGGTATTTTCTGCCGAGCCGCGCACCAGCTTCAGGTAGGCCGCTTCAAGGCTGGGTGCGGAAAGCAGGAGGTCGCGGAAGGCGATCATGAACGTCCAGTTCTCGCGCGCGTCCGCGTCCTCCATCGCGGCGATCTCGTCACCGGTCACCGGCCGGCGTGGATGGTGCATCAAGAGCTCGTGATGCAGCCGCAGCTCCGCCTCGCAGGCATTTTCGGGCGGCAGCAGCTCCGGCCGCGCGAGATAGGCCTTCAGAAACGCATCGGTGACGAGCAGCCGCCCCGCCTCGTCCCGGTCGAGGAGGTGATGTCCGGATGCCACCCAGAAATCCTTCATTTTCGCTCCCTTGCCATGGCGTGGAGATCGATATCGTCGAGTTGCACCTCCTCCTCCTCTTCGACCTCTATGATGCGGAAGGCATTGATGGGCTCGAGCCGGCTGGCGTTCCGGTGCAGGGTGCGGAATTTCTCCCGTATACCGTCACCCTCGCTCGTCCGCTGAATCCCGAGGAGCGTGTTCGGCGGGTGATCGCAGAGCGACTGGGCGAAGTCGATTTCCTCCTCGGCTGCCGCGCGTGCGCGGTCCATGTCGGGCGCGCCGCAGTGGGTGACGAGCTGCTCCGACAGCCGCTCGACGGCCTCCGCGCGCTCCTCGGCGCTCGCTTCCGTCACGACGGCGAGGGTGGACCAGCCGAAGCTGTCGATGCCGAGGAAACCGGCGCGGAAGGCTTGGCGCTCCTTGCCGGCAAGGCCGCCCGTATCGACGCCGAAGAACAGGAAAGTGCCGGTCACCGCCCATTCCCCCGGCTCAGCCGCGCGATTGTAGACAAAGGTGTCCGACGGATCGAGCCGGATCGTCCGAGGCAATTTTACAGCCATGGTGCCCCCGTAGCCGGATCGAGCCAGGAAGGCCTGGCAAGTGCGCCTCTCAGGTTCCTCCGTTCGGCGGGCTGCAGGTCGGCCGCCCGGAAGAGCAGGAGGTCTCCATTGTCGGCCAGCCGGACGCGTTGGTTCTCCTTCCGGGGCAGGCGGTCGAGCCAGCCCTTGGCGACCGGTGTGAACCCAGCCTCGCTCCATTCGTGGAAGCCGTGCATGAGGTGCCGGGCGAAGCTCGCGACGATCTCGCCCGCATCGAGCATCTCGAAGCCCACTTCCTCCAGCGCTCCGTTGTGCGGACGGGCACCGGGCTCGGCGGCGCGCAGCGCCACGGTGCGGACCATGCCGGAAAAGATGAGCCAGGGCGGGACTTCGTTCTCGCGCACCCCCTCGGGCCAGCCGAGCCGGCATCCTCCGACGAGCACGCCGTCGATGCGGATCGCGTCCGGCCAGTCGAAGGTGATCGGCTTTTCCGGCGGAGCGTGGACGGCGAGCGCATCGGCGAGCGCATTTGCGCCGGTATAGAGGGCGCGGCGCGCTTCCGCGAGTGGCTCCTCGGGCTCGAGGACGACGGCGAACTCGGCCAGGTCGTAGCGGCGTACCCACACGAGCGTGCCGGCGCCCTGGTTGCCGGCGATGGCGCAGGCATGCGCGAAGGCGTCACCGGCCTCACGCAGCGGGACGAGGTTGTAGGGCGGGGGCAGATCGATGGCCCGGTCGGTGACGGATGGGCGCAAGGGCATTTCGAGCCGTGTGTTGATGAGTGCGGCCAATCATTATAATACTTCTAAAGTGGCAACGCTACCGATGGGCGGCGGTGCGCCACGGGAGTTGAAATGACCCTAGAGAAACGGCGGAAGGTACTGGTCTGCTCCTGCGAAGCGAGCATGCCGGACTATGGCGACAGCGTCGCGCGCGGATGCCACGGCGCCGAGGTCGAAACGGGAAACCAGTTCTGCGGCGCCGAGCTCGACCGGGTACGCGCCTTCCTGGGCGGCACCGACGCGGTGATAATCGGCTGCACCCAGCAGGCGCCGCTCTTCAGGGAGGTCGCCGAAGATCTCGGCTTCGCCGGCGAACTGGCGTTCGCGAACATCCGCGAGACGGCGGGCTGGGCTGAGACCGCGGCGCAGGCCGGGCCGAAGGCTGCCGCCCTCATGGCCATGGCCGCCGAGCCCGCCGAGGCGCCGGCGCTCGTGACACTTTCCAGCCGGGGCGTGATCCTGATCTATGGCCGTGACGAGACGGCAATCGAGGCGGGGCGGCAGCTTGCCGACAAGCTCGACGTGACCGTCCTCCTGTCACGGCCGGGCGAGGTGATGCCGCACCGGGTGTGGGATTTTCCCGTGGCGAAGGGGACGATCCGCAATGCGCATGGCCATCTCGGGGCCTTCGAGCTGACGGTGGACGATTTCGCCGTGCCGTCGCCCTCCTCGCGGGAGAAGCTGCAGTTCGGACAAGCGCGCAACGGCGCGGTCTCGCATGCCGACATCGTGCTCGACCTCTCCGGGCAAACGCCGCTTTTCCCGGCCCATGAATTGCGCGACGGCTATATCCGGGTCGATCCCGGCGACCGGGCGTCAATTGCCGAGGCGATCTGGAAGGCCGCCGACATGGTGGGCGAGTTCGACAAGCCGCGCTTCATCGATTTCTCCGATTCCCTGTGCGCCCATTCGCGGTCGCGTATCACCGGCTGCACGCGCTGCCTCGACCTGTGCCCGACGGGCGCGATCGCGCCGGCCGGCGACCACGTTGCGATCGATGCGGAAGTCTGTGCCGGATGCGGCAATTGCGCGGCCGTCTGCCCCACGGGTGCGGCCGCTTACGCCTTGCCGGCCGCCGACGCGCTTTTGCGGCGGGTTCGCACACTTCTCCTCACCTACCGAAATGCGGGAGGTCATGAGCCGGTCGTGCTGTTCCACGATACCGGCCACGGGGAGCCACTGATCGACGCGCTCGCCCGTTTCGGGCCCGGACTCCCGGCCAATGTCCTGCCGGTGGCGGTGAACGAGATCACGCAACTCGGCATTGAAGCCTGGGCCGCTTCCGTGGCGTGGGGCGCCTCCGCGGTCAGGGCGCTCGGCCCCGCCAAGCCGAAACACGATTTGGCGGGTCTTGCGGCAAACATCACCATCGCGAACCTTCTGACCCACTCCCTCGGCTATGGCTCAGAGGCCTGCGGATTGATCGAAGCCGACGATCCCGACATCCTTCGCTCTGCGCTCGACCAGGTGGTCCCCGGCACCCCTTCGTCCCGGCCGGCGACATTTCTGCCTGTCGGCAAGAAACGGGACCTTCTGAGAAACACGATGGTCGAATTGCACCGTGCCGCGCCGATGCAGACCGACCGTGTGTCGCTGCCGGCCGGCGCTCCCTTCGGAAGCCTCGACGTCAACACAGACGGGTGCACGCTGTGCCTTTCATGTGTATCGGCCTGTCCGACAGGTGCGCTCTCCGACAGCGAGGACAAGCCGGCCCTCTATTTCGCCGAGAGCGCCTGCGTGCAATGCGGGCTTTGCGCGGCCACCTGCCCGGAGGACGTGATCCGGCTTGCGCCGCAGCTCGATTTTGAGGCCTGGAGGGCGCCGCGCCGGCTGGTGAAGGAGGAAGAGCCCTACTGCTGCATCCGCTGCGGCAAGCCGTTCGGCACGAAGAGCACGGTCGAGCGCATCGTTGCCACGCTCGAAGGCAAGCACTGGATGTTTGCGGGCGAGAACGCGCGGCGAATCGACGTGGTGCGGATGTGCGACAATTGCCGGGTCGAGGCGGTGACCAACGAAGGGTTCGATCCCTATGCCAGCCCCACTCGGCCAGCACCGCGCACGTCGGAAGACTATCTGCGCGACCGCGAGACGAGTGGCGACAAGCCTGCCTGAACCCTCAGTCGGCAGTCTCCCTTTGAAGAAAGCGGATGAGGGCGGCGCGGGTTTCGTCGTTGTTGATCGTCTGTTCCGGCATCTTGGTGCCGGGCGTGTAGGTGCTCGGTCCCACCTCGAAAAGCTCCGACACCGTTTCCGGCGTCCAGACGATGTCCATGTCGCGCAGCGCCTGCGAATAGCGATAGCCCGGGACGGAGGCGATCCTGCGGCCGAAGATGCCGTGAAGGGTGGGTCCGGCGCGGTTGCCGTCTTCCGGGTCGAGCGTGTGGCAGGCGACGCAGGCGCGGAAGGCTTCCGCCCCCGGATCACCGGCGAACTCGGCCAGCGGATCGGTCTCGCCGGCCGCGACCGTGCCGATGGGCTCGCCGGTTTCGACGTTCCATTGGCGCACGACGCGGTCCGCACCGCCGGTCAGGAGCGTCTCGCCGTCCGGTGTGAAGGCAAGGGACCAGACCGGCATGCCGGGGCTGTTCAGTTCATGCACGGGCGCGAGATTCGCCGTATCGAGCAGGACGATGGCATCCCGGACGCCGGCGGCGGCAAGATGTTCTCCATTCGGTGAAGCAGCAAGCGCGACCACCGGTGCCCGGGCGACACGCGCTTCGGATAGAAGCGTGCCGTCGCGGTCGAGCACGCGCACCGTTCCATCGGCCCCGCCGAGGGCAACACGGTCGCCGGGCAGTGTCGCGAGCGTATTGAGCGGGGTGGACATGGTTACGCGCACCGGCGCCGCGCTGGCATCTTGCGGCCAGAAAATCAGATTTGCGTCGTATCCCGCGCTGACGGGTGTGCCATCGGCGAGGAAGGTCACCGCATTGACATTCCCCGCATGGCCGTCGAGCAAGCGCGCATCTCCTCCCGCAAGCGGCCAGAGCCGGACAGTGGTGTCCCACGAGGCGGAGGCGAGGATGGATCCGTCGGGCGAGACGGCGAGCGCCGTGACGGGTGCGGTATGCCCTTCGAGCACGCGGGCCGGGGCGTCCCGGCCCGGCTCCCAGATCGCAACGCGTGAATCGGCGCCGGCGGTGGCGAAGCGGCCGTCGGGCAGGACCGCGACGGCATTCACCTCGTCGCCGTGGAAAAGCAGCACCCTGCGCGCTTCGCCGGTCTCGAGCGACCACACGATGGCTCTCGTGTCAAAGCTGCCGGTGATCGCGGCCGTTCCCTCCGGCGCCACGGCGATCGCCCGCACCGGGCCACCATGGCCTCTGAGTTCCATCCCGTCCGCCGCCGTGCTGAGCAGGAGGAGGGCGGCAGCCAGGAAGCGTGGAGCGCGTCTCATATGCATTGCGTAGCGAATCATTCCGTGTTCCGCTAGCCGGGCAGCTTTGCGAAGCTACCTTAAAAGAGATCAACCCGACGGTTCGACCGTCCCAGACTATCGAGGCAATCTATGACCCGGAACATGGAAGTCGATCCCTTCAACGTGTCCATGCGCAAATTCCTGAAGCAGGTCGGCGTCACCTCCCAGCAGGCCATCGAGAAGGCCGTCGAGGAGGCGGGACTGCAGGGCAAGGGGACTCTGACCGTGAAGGCCGTGATCACGGCGGAGGGCACGCCCTTGAACCATGTGGTGGAAGGCGAAATCGATCTCGGCTGATCGCCGGGGCTATGCCGCACCATGGCCGTTCAGGTGAAGATCCGGAAGGTCAGGTGTAGAAGCGGATCTTTCCTGCCGGGGTCGCGTCATATCCCGTGAGCTCTCCGGCGCGGCCGCTGAGGCCACCCTGGGCCAGGAAGGTGATCAAAGCCTGGAGCGACGGCTGGAAATAGGTCCGCTGGCGCATCAGCAGATCGAAGTTCTCCCATAGCAACGGCACGAATTCGAGGCCGGCTGCGCGCGCTGCCGCGCGGGTCGCGACCCCGCAATCGGCCTGGCCGGTACGGATCGCGGCCGCAAGGTCCGGGCCCGTCAGGCACGGCGGTTCGAGCCGGTTCAGCTCGTTCTGGCCGGCGCCGGCGTTGGCCAGCAGGACGTCGAGCAGCATGCGCGCACCGGCTCCCGGCTGGCGCACCGCCATTTTCGCCCCGCTCTCCAGGACATCGGCGAGCGTTCGAAGCTGGCGCGGATTGCCGGTCGCGACCAGAAGGCCCTGTTCGCGCCGCACGAACCCGACCAGCACCGCATCGTGCAGCCGCGGCATCGCCCGCACGGCGGCGATATTCGCCTCCGCGCCCAGCGCCTCGCCGTGGAAATGAATGGCCGCGGCGGCGACCTCGCCGCGCATCAGCCGGCCGACGCCGCTCTCGGTGCCTTCCGTTAGAGATGCGAGGCCGGAGCCGGACTGGCGCAACGCCCATTCAAGCAGGTCGTCCTGGCTGCCTCCGACGATCGGCGGGGGTGCCGCCGGCACCATGCCTTCGGGGCGCGTGAGCCCGGAGAGGACCCAGCGGTCGAGCTCATGGCGCGGAAACAGCCATTTGCCCGTAACCTTGCTGCACGGGATGGCGTTGTCGGCGACCAGCTCATAGAGCTTGCGTTCGCCGAGGCGCAGATATTCCGCAGCTTCGCTCGTCGTGAGAAAATCCATCTGCATATCTATGCATATTTCAGCTTGAATTCAAATATTTGACTCCTCTGGAGAAATTGCAGCAAAAGACCGCCGGGAGGTGCGCATGCAGGAAAGCTTGAGCGCGTGGCAGCTTATTGCGAGCGGTGATGCGACGCTGTTCGCGATCGTGCGTCTGTCGCTGATGGTCAGCCTGTCGGCCGCGGCCATCGCCGGGCTCGTCGGCCTGCCGCTTGGCGCGATCCTGGCTCTGACGCGCTTTCCCGGCCGCAACGCGGTCATCGTCGTGCTCAATGGGTTCATGGGCCTGCCGCCCGTCGTGGTCGGCCTCGCAGTCTATCTGCTTCTGTCGCGCTCAGGACCACTCGGCGCCTTGGGGCTCCTGTTCACGCCGACCGCCATGATCATCGCCCAGTCGCTTCTGGTGCTGCCCATCGTCGCAGCGCTGGCGCGGCAAACCATCGAGGACCTGTGGAGCGAATATGGGGACGAGCTCACCGCCATGGGGGTGGGGCCGTCGGGCCGGGTGGCGACGCTGCTGTGGGACGGCCGCTTCAGCCTGATCACCGCGATGCTGGCCGGCTTCGGGCGGGCGGCGGCGGAAGTCGGAACGGTGATGATCGTCGGCGGCAATATCGAAGGTTTTACGCGGACCATGACGACGGCGATCGCTCTCGAGACGTCGAAGGGGAACCTTCCGCTCGCCATGGGTCTCGGCCTCATCCTCATCGGCCTCATCCTCGCCATCAACGCCGCCGCCTGGGGGGTGCGCGTGTGGTCCGAGCAACGGGCGGGGTGATGATGCGCGCCGCACTCAGCGACCTGCCTCTCGTCCTAGACCGGGTGTCGTTGCGCGCCGGCGCGACGGCCATCTTGGACCGGGTGAGCCTGACCCTCGGTCCCGGCGCGCCCACCCTCGTCGTCGGCCCGAACGGTTCCGGCAAGACGTCGCTCCTGCGGATTTGCATGGGGCTCACCGCGCCCACCGAGGGGACCGTGCGTTGGGGAGGGCGCAGTGAAACCCGCCCGACGCGCCGCGCATTCCTGTTTCAGGAGCCGGTGATGCTGCGCCGCTCGGCTGCCGCGAACATCGCCTATGGCCTGGCGCAGGCGGGCTATCCACGAGAACGCCGCGCGGCGCGCGTCGAGGAACTGCTGGATCGCGTGGGCCTCCTCGATCTCGCGGGTCGGCCCGCGCGGCGTCTTTCCGGCGGCGAGCAGCAGCGCCTGGCGCTCGCCCGGGCGCTGGCGCGCGAGCCGGAGATCCTGCTGCTCGACGAGCCCACCGCCAGCCTGGACCCGGCCGCCACCCGCCACGTCGAGGAGATCGTCCTGATGGCCGCCCGTTCAGGCACCAAGATCGTCATGGCCTCGCACGATCTGGGCCAGGTGCGCCGGCTCGCCGGCGACGTTCTTTTCATGGTCCGCGGCCGCCTGTGCGAACAGGCGGATGCTGCGGATTTCTTCGATCGTCCAACGACACCCGAGGCCGCCGCCTTCATCCGCGGCGATCTCGTCCTTTAACAATCAGGAGGGATTTATGCCGAACCGTCTGCTGGTTTCCGCAATCGCCGCGACAGCGCTTCTGTTTTCCGCGGGCCTTTCAGCCATCGCGCAGGATAAATCGATCGTCGTGGCATCGACGACGTCCACGCAGGATTCCGGCCTGTTCGAGCACATCCTGCCGCTCTTCGAGCAGAAGACCGGCATCGACGTGAAGGTGGTTGCGCAGGGCACGGGCCAGGCGCTCGAAACCGGGCGGCGCGGCGATGCCGATGTCGTCTTCGTGCATGCAAAGGCACAGGAGGAAGCGTTCGTTGAAGAAGGCTTCGGGGTGGAGCGCTTCGATGTCATGTACAATGATTTCGTGCTGGTCGGCCCGAAGGACGATCCGGCCGCCATCGGGGGCTCCTCGGATGTCGCCGCAGCGCTCGAAGCCATATACGCCGCTGAGGCGCCGTTCGTTTCGCGCGGCGACAATTCCGGAACGCATAGCGCCGAACTTCGCCTCTGGAAGGAAGCCGGCATCGATATCGCGGCACAGAAGGGCAGCTGGTATCGCGAGATCGGGCAGGGAATGGGTGCCGCGCTCAACACCGCCGCGGCCATGGACGCCTATGTGCTGGCGGACCGGGGGACGTGGCTGTCGTTCGAGAACCGCCGTGATCTGGACGTTTTGGTGGAGGGCGACAAGCGGCTTTTCAACCAGTATGGCGTCATCCTCGTCAATCCGGAAAAACATCCGAGCGTGAAGGCCGAACCCGGTCAGCAATTCATCGACTGGCTGATCTCGCGGGAAGGGCAGGAGGCCATCGGCGAATATGCGATCGACGGAGAACAATTGTTCTTTCCGAATGCCGAGCGGGAACGCTCCTGATTGCCTCGTTGCCGGCCAACTGCTGTTGCAAACGCAAGCGCATCTGGCACATCATGCGGGGATGAACAGTTTTGAGCCTTCCCAAGGCGCGCTGACCAGCTTCGAATCAGCTCTTGCCGCATTGTTGGACGGGCTCGCGCCCGTCCCTCCGACATGTTTGCCGCTTTCCGAGGGGCTCGGCCGCATTGCCGCCGAGATGCGGCCGCTGCGTGACGCGCTGCCGCCGCGCAGCATCGCGGTCATTGACGGATGGGCCTTTCGCGCGCTCGATCTGGCGGGAGCCTCCGCCTACGCGCCGGTGCCGCTCGGGTCTCCGCCGGTCTGGGTCGAGGCGGGCGAGGCAATGCCGGAGGGATGCGACTGCGTTCTGGAGGCCGATCTGGTGGATTGCAGCGGGCCGATGGCGCAAGTCTTTGCCGAGGCCATTCCGGGTAGAGGCATCCGCCGCGCCGGCGAAGACATGGCGGCGGAACGGCCGGCGAGTTTGCCGGGCCGCAGGCTGTCTGCCGTGGATCTGCTGGCCTTGCGCAGTGCCGGGCTTAAGGAGGTCGCTGTGCGCGCGCCGCCTCTGCGCGTCATTGATGTCACTGCGGCAAGCAGCGCCGGGCTGACGGCCCGGTTCGTGCTTGAAAGCGCGGTGGCTGCTGGCGCGGCGGTGGCCTGTATCGAGACCGTGGGCCGCGACGCGAAAAGCATTGCCGGGGCGCTCGACGGGAGCCCGTGCGATCTCATCCTCCTGATCGGTGGCACGGGCGCGGGCCGCACCGACGCCACGGCGGACGCGCTTGCCGCGCGCGGAGCGCTGGTGGCGCACGAGATCGCACTGCAGCCCGGCCAGACGGCGGCGGTCGGCCGGCTCGGCGATTTGCCGGTCGTCGCTCTGCCCGGCGCCCCCGATCAGGCCTTCGCCGCGTTTCTCGCACTGGTTCAGCCGATCATCGACCGGCTCGCCGGCCGGTCGGCGAGTCGCGGGATGGTGCTGCCGCTGGCGCGCAAGGTTTCATCGGCTGTGGGCATGGCCGAACTGGTGGTGGTAAAACGCGAAGAGGCGGCCTGGATGCCGCTTGCCGCCGGCGACCTTTCGCTGGATCAGATGCGCATGGCCGACGCGTGGTTTATTGTACCGGGCGAGAGCGAAGGACATGCCGCGGGAACTCCCGTCGAGGCGCTCCCGCATCGAGATTTCACATGAGCCTGCTGCAATGACCGACACGCCGAGTTCTTCCGATTTCTCCGACCGCCAGGGAATCGGCCAGGACCAGTTCCTCACGATCCTGTCGCGGGAGGAGGCGCTCGCCCGCTTCGAGGCTGCGCTGTTTCCGCGCGCCATCACGGCGGAGGCGCGGCCCCTGGCCGACGCGCTGGGGCTGGCGCTTGCGGAAAACGTCGTCGCGCCGATCGACGTGCCGCCCTTCGACCGCTCGAATGTCGATGGTTTCGCGGTGCGTTCGTCGGACATTGCCGAAGCGACGGAAGGGCGCCCCGTCCGGCTCACGCTCAACGGGGAAACGATCGCCTGTGGCGTCACGCCCGAACTGACCGTTGCCGCCGGCACCGCGACTCCCATCTCTACGGGCGGGCCTGTGCCGCGCGGCGCGGACGCGATCGTCATGGTCGAGTACACGCATCCCGCCGAGGGCGGCGCCATCGAGATCCGGCGCAGCGCCTCGCCCGGCCAGTTCGTCTCCTATGCCGGTTCCGACATCGCCCGGGGCGAGGTCTTGCTGCGGGCCGGCACGGTGATCGGCTCCCGCGAGATCGGAATGCTCGCCGCATGCGGCGAGCATTCCGCCCCGGTGGCGCGGAAGCCGCGCGTTGCGGTGCTTTCGACCGGGGATGAGCTCGTTCAGCCCGGTGCGCCGCTGCCCTCCGCCGGCATCTACGACACCAACGGTGCCATCGTGACGGCCGCCATTGCCGAAAATGGCGGCGAGGCGGCGTTCCTCGGCAGCTTTCCCGACGACGAGGCGCGGCTGGAAGCTGCGATGCGGCAGGCGCTGGCCGAAAACGACATGCTGGTCCTGTCCGGCGGGACGTCGAAGGGCGCGGGCGATGTCAGCCACCGCATCGTCTCGCGGCTCGGCAAGCCGGGCATCATCGCGCACGGGGTCGCGCTGAAGCCGGGCAAGCCGCTTTGCCTCGCCGTCTGCGACGGCAAGCCGGTCGTCATCCTGCCGGGGTTCCCGACCTCGGCCATGTTCACCTTTCACGACATGATCGCTCCGGTCCTGCGCCGGATGGCCGGCCTGCCGCCCAGAGCCGATATGCAGGTTACGGCGCGGGTGCCGCTGCGCATCGCTTCAGAGCTTGGCCGCACCGAATTCGTCATGGTGTCGCTGGTCAAGGGAGAGGAGGGGAACCTCGTGGCCTATCCGACCGGCAAGGGCTCGGGCGCCATAACCTCCTTCGCCCAGGCCGACGGCTTCATCCGCATCGAAGCGCTGGCGGATCACATGCCGTCGGGCAGCAAGGCCGAGGTGACGCTTTTCACGCCGCAGGTGCGGGTGCCGGACCTCGTCATCATCGGCAGCCACTGCACCGGGCTCGACCGCATCGTGACGCCGCTCGTGGCAGGGGGACGCACCGTGCGCATCCTCGCCGTCGGCAGCCTTGGCGGGCTCGCCGCGGCACGCCGGGGCGAATGCGACCTCGCGCCGATCCATCTCATGGAGGAGAAGACGGGGCGCTACAACGAGCCTTTCCTGGAGCCGGGGCTTGAGCTGGTGCCCGGCTGGCGGCGGATGCAGGGCATCGTCTACCGCCCGGGTGACGAGCGATTCGAGGGGCTGGATGCGCGAGAGGCCCTGCGCGCGGCGCTCGGCGATCCGACCTGCCTGATGGTCAACCGCAACCAGGGTGCGGGGACGCGCATCCTGATCGATTCCCTGCTCGGTGGGGCCCGGCCGGACGGCTATTGGAACCAGCCCCGCTCGCACAACGCGGTGGCGGCGGCGGTCGCGCAAAAGCGCGCGGACTGGGGGGTCACCATCGAGCCCGTTGCTGAGGGAGCGGGGCTCGGCTTCATTCCGCTTGCCGAGGAGCACTATGATTTCGCGCTGGTCACGTCACGGAAGGACCGGCCTGCCGTCACGGCCTTTCTCGCGGCGCTGCAGTCGGAAGAGGGTGGAAAGGCGCTGGAGGAGGCGGGGTTCCGCAGGACGATTGCGGGAGAGGCGATTTGAGACCCTAGAACAGACTGCAATCCCCGGTCATTCTTCTTCATCAAGTGCCTGTGATTCCGAAAGCGCATCACATTAAAGCAGGAGGAAGATTTGGTTCAGGGCCTCAGTCACATCACCTTCATTGTCCGCGACCTCGATCGTATGCAGGAAATTCTCACAAGAGTCTTCGACGCCCGCAAGGTCTATGACAGCGGTTCGGAGAGCTTCTCTCTTTCCAAAGAGCGTTTTTTCCTCATTGGAAAAGGAGAGGAGCCGATCTGGGTTGTAGCGATGGAAGGCGAGCCGCTTCCGACACGGACCTATAACCACGTTGCTTTCAAGATCGCCGACCATCAATACGAGGACTACTTGCAACGCATTCGTGGACTCGGCCTGGAGGTCCGAGAAGGGCGCTCACGCGTGTCTGGCGAGGGGCAATCGATCTATTTCTATGACGACGATAACCACATGTTCGAGCTGCATACAGGCACGCTTGACGAGCGTTTGAAGCGCTATGCGGAAGGACGCTAGCCCCCAGCCCTGAACCCCGCTGATTGGCAGCAAATGCGCGAGGCCGTTTCGGGCCGGTTGAACAGGTTCCGTCGGCGTGACCCTCACTGCTCGACAAGCCGGGCGAGGCGTTCGGCCTCGGCAAGGTCGTCCAGCGTATTGGCGTTGAAGAACGGGTCGACCGGTTCGATCGGCCAGGAAACGGTCGCGAGCCGGTAATTGGCGGTCCAGCGGTCGATCTTGCGCATTCCTTCCATAAGCGCCCGGCGCAGATCGTGCCTGAGAGCGACGCTCCAAAGGCCGATCACCGGGTGCGACCGGTCCGCCGTTGCCGCGACGCAAAGCTGCGCGTCTTCCGCGACCCGCGCCTGGTGGAAGCGCGCAACGAGATCGCGCGGCAGGAACGGGCAGTCGCCGGCAACGCTCACGACCCATTCCGCTTGCACTCGGTTCCCGGCCGACCAATCGAGCGCGGCGAGCACGCCGGCGAGCGGGCCGGGATAATCCTCCACCGTGTCCGCGACGACCGGCAGGCCGAAGCGGGCGAAGCGGGCGGGGTCGCCATTGGCGTTCAGCAGGAGCCCATCGCATTGCGGCGCGAGGCGGGCGATGACGTGATCGAGGATGGCGCGTCCGCCGATCTCCCGCATCGGTTTGTCACCGCCGCCCATGCGCCGGGCGAGCCCGCCCGCCAGGATGACGCCGACCGTTGCGGAGCGCTCAATCGTCATGTCTGCTGGCCTTGCGTTGAATGCGCGCCGGCTCCTCCTCGACGGCAGCCGGATCATCGTCGAAGACGATCCGCTCCTGGCCCGACAGGACGGCGAACCTCTTGCCGCGCGCGCGGCCGACGAGCGTCAGGCCGGCCTGCCTCGCAAGGTCCACGCCCCAGGCGGTGAAGCCGGAGCGCGAGACGAGGATCGGGATGCCCATGCGCACCGTCTTGATGGTCATTTCCGAGGTCAGCCGGCCGGTCGTATAGAGGATCTTGTCGCCCGCATCGACGCCGTTCTGGTACATCCAGCCGGCGATCTTGTCGACGGCGTTGTGGCGCCCGACATCCTCCATATAGCAGATCGGCGTGTCTTCCTTGCAGAGCACGCAGCCATGGATGGCGCCGGCCTCCAGATAGAGCGAAGGCGTGGTGTTGATGGTGCGGGTCAACCGGTAAAGCCAGGAGGTGCGCAATTCGGCCTCCGGCAGGGTGATGGTCTCGAGCGCCTCCATGAGATCGCCGAAGGCGGTGCCCTGGGCGCAGCCCGAGGTCAGCGTCTTCTTCTTCAGCTTCTGCTCGAAATTGGTTCCGCTTCCGGTGCGCACGACCACCACCTGAAGGTCGTCGTCATAGTCGATCCCGGTCACGAGATCGGTCGGCTTGAGCATGTTCTGGTTGAGCAGATAGCCGAGCGCCAGATATTCTGGATAGTCGTTGATCGTCATCATGGTGACGATCTCCTGCGAATTCAGATAGAGGGTCAACGCACGCTCGACCGGAACGCTCACTTCCACCGGGTTTCCCATGTGGTCCATGCCGCTGACCCGCTCGGTCAGCCGCGGGTTTTCCGGATCCGGCATGACCACGCTGACGTGGCTCTTGATCTTATGCATGACGCTCTCGCAGAATGGGTGTTCGTCGCCGCAGCGATCGGGATTTGCTGCCAAACTCGCATGAAAACGCTCGCGCGTCAGCCTTTCGTTCCTATAGTAGCGGGCGAATACGTCCAACGTCGATCGGCGCGCGCAAGTGGAAACGGTATATCAGGATGGCGCAACTTTCTGACGACTGCTTTGCTTTCGGCGGGCCGCTGAAATCCGTCGACGAAACGGTCGCGCTCCTCACCTCGCGTCTGGAAGCGGTGGAGGAGACCGAGACCGTATCGCTCGGGTCCGCCGACGGGCGTGTCCTCGCCGAAGACGTGATGGCCCCGCTTGCATTGCCGCCCTTCACCAATTCCGCGGTGGACGGTTACGCCGTGAGCGGCGCCAATCTGCCGCAGACCGGGGAACGGGCTTATCCCCTCGCGGGCAGGCTCGAGGCCGGCATGGCGCCGGGATCGCCGGTCCCCGAGGGCCGGGTCGTGCGCATATTCACCGGTGCCGCAATGCCCGAGGGAACCGACACGGTCTTCATGCAGGAGGATGTCCGCCTGGACGAGACCGGGAGGGCGATTCTCCCGCCCGGCCTCAAACAGGGCGCCAATGTGCGCCCCGCAGGCGAGGATATCGCCGCTGGAAAGACCGTTTTGCGGGCCGGCCATCGCATGCGCCCCCAGGACGTCGCGCTCGCCGCAGCCATGGGCTTGTCCGAGGTCACCGTCCGCCGGCGCATACGCGTTGCGGTGTTCTCGACGGGCAACGAGATCGTCGCGCCGGGCCGGCAGCGCAGCCCGACGCAGCTTTTCGATTCCAACCGTTTCATGCTGATCGCCATGCTGGGCCGGCTCGGCTGCCATGTCACCGATCTCGGCATCCTCCGCGACGACCCCGATGCGATTGCCGACAGCCTGCTGACCGCTGCTACGGCGCACGACATGATTCTCACCTCGGGCGGGGTCTCCACCGGTGAGGCCGATTACGTCAAGCAGAGCGTCGAGCAGGTCGGCTCGCTGGTTTTCTGGCGTGTCGCCATCAAGCCCGGCCGCCCCGTCGCGATGGGCGTGATTCGGGGAGCGGCTTTCATCGGACTGCCGGGGAACCCGGTGGCGAGCTTCGTCACCTTCGCCCACATAGCGCGTCCCGCCATTCTGGCCCTTGCCGGAGCGCAGCTGCCACCCCAGCTTCCTATAAGCGTCCGCGCCGCCTTCTCCTACCGCAAGAAGAAGGGCCGGCGCGAATATGTCCGAGCCAGCCTGCGCAGGGCCGAGGACGGTTCGTACGAGGCGGTGAAGTTTCCGCGCGAAGGTGCGGGTCTTCTTTCGTCGCTGGTCGAAACGGACGGCCTTGTCGAACTCGACGAGGAATGCACTGGGATCGAAGCGGGCCAAACGGTCAGTTTCATCGCTTATTCGAACCTGATCTAGTTGGTTTTCCGCCCATTGCGCGTCGCGTGTTGCGTCGCCGTGAAAGTTACCGGTTGACACACAGCGCCTCTGGAATACAAAATGCCAGATATGGAACAAAGTGGCAGCTTTCGGGATATTGCCTCTAGGTCCACGCAAGTTTCGCCTCGTCCAGGAACGCGAGGCGGCAAGGAGGAAAGCATGCTCGATAGGACCGTTCGGAACCCGTGCGAAAAGGCCGGAGGGCATGCCCTTCGTCGTGCCAAGGCGCATGGCCACCATCCAGCTTGACCTGACGGGGCTGATGTGCCCCTTGCCTGCGTTAAAAACGCGCAGGGCGCTGGGCAGGCTCAAGAGGGGAGACCGGCTTGAGGTCCATTGCACAGATCCGCTCGCAGCCGTCGATATCCCTAATCTTATTAGCGAAACGGGAGATCGCATTGAGGACATTACGCGCGATGAAGAGCGTATAATCTTCCTGATCGAGAGGCGAACGGACCCATAAAGACAGTTCCCCGACAACCTCCAGTTCTGTTAAGTGTTGGGGTCAGTATACGGTTCGCGAACGGAGGAAAACCGAACCGGTTTGCAGGTGAATGAGGAGGAACGTCTTTGCGCGACAGTGGAAGTTCCGGTGTGACTGCCGAGTTGGCGAGGAATAACTCCTCCCGCGGCGGGCGGGCAGACGCACTTCAAGATCGGCGCGGCCGCGATCGTGGCCCAAAGGGGCGTGCGATCGATGAAGACGCGTTGCATGAGGTCCGGGCGCTTCTTGGACCTCAACCGCGTCGTCGCGACCTACTCATCGAGTTCCTGCATCTGATCCAGGATCAATACGGCTGCCTTTCTGCGCCCCATCTGCGGGCGCTCGCGGAGGAAATGCGTCTGTCGCAGGCCGAGGTGTACGAGGTTGCGTCATTCTACGACCATTTCGACATCGTGAAGGAAGGCGCGGCGAAGCCTGCGCCTCTCACGATCCGCGTCTGCGATTCCATAAGCTGCATGCTGGCGGGAGCCGAGACTCTCTTGGAGAAGCTTTCCGCATCCGTCGATCCGCAGGATATCCGCGTGGTGCGTGCGCCATGCATGGGCCGCTGCGCCACCGCGCCGGCAGCACGCATCGGTGACCGCGAGGTCGATCATGCCGATGCCGATGCGCTCGTCGAAATGGCGCGTTCGGGCGATGTGGGGGTTGCGGTTCCCGACTATATCGGGCTCGACGCCTACAAGGCTTCGGGCGGCTACCAGCTTCTGCAGAAGGTGAGGGCAGGGGAGACCCCTGCCGACGAAATCATCGAGACGATGCAGAATGCGGGCTTGCGTGGTCTGGGCGGGGCAGGGTTCCCGGCCGGCAGGAAATGGAGCATCGTGCGCTCCTTCCCCGGCCCGCGACTGATGTCGATCAATGGCGACGAGGGCGAGCCGGGAACCTTCAAGGACCGCTTCTATCTGGAAACGGACCCGCACCGCACGCTGGAGGGCGCCTTGATCGCCGCCCATGCGGTCGAAGCCGAGCGCATCTATTTCTACATGCGCGACGAATATCCCGCGGTCCTGCAGATCCTACGCACCGAGATCGCCGCACTGGAAGAAGCCGGCATCGCAACGCCCGGATTCATCGAGCTGCGCCGGGGGGCCGGCGCCTATATCTGCGGTGAGGAAAGCGCGATGCTGGAGAGCATCGAGGGCAAGCGCGGCCTGCCGCGCCATCGCCCGCCCTATATCGCCGAGGTCGGCCTGTTCGGCCGCCCGACGCTCAACCACAATGTCGAGACGCTGTGGTGGGTTCGTGACATCGTCGAGAAGGGCGCCGGGTGGTTCGCCGAACAGGGTCGGCCCGAGCATCCGGGGCTCCGTTCCTGGTCGGTTTCGGGTCGTGTCCGCGAGCCGGGGGTAAAGCTTGCGCCGGCCGGCGTTACCGTGCGCGAGCTGATCGACGACTATTGCGGCGGCATGGCGGAAGGCCACGAGTTCAAGGCCTATCTGCCGGGCGGCGCCTCCGGCGGTGTCCTGCCGGCGTCGATGGGCGACATTCCGCTCGATTTCGGCGGCGAGCTCGCCGAGCAGGGAGCCTTCGTCGGCTCGCACGCGGTCGTGATCTTCTCGCAGGCGGACAACATCAAGGACGTGACGGTCAACCTCTTGAAGTTCTTCAAGCACGAAAGCTGCGGCCAGTGCACGCCCTGTCGCGAGGGTACCGAGAAAATGGTCACGCTCCTGAAGAAGCAAGGCAAGCCCGATGAAGATGCCATCCATGACCTCGAAATGGTGATGCGCGATGCCTCCATCTGCGGGTTGGGCCAGGCTGCGCCCAATCCGGTCACCCACCTTCTGACTCATTTCCGGGACGATCTTTGACATGACCAGCAAGATCACCTTCACGCTCGACGGAAAGACTGTCACCGCCACCGAAGGCGAGACCATCTGGGAAGTGGCCAAGCGCGAAGGCACACGCATTCCACATCTGTGCCACGTCGACATGCCCGGCTACCGGCCCGACGGCAATTGTCGCGCCTGCATGGTCGATATCGACGGCGAGCGCGTGCTCGCCGCATCCTGCATCCGCAAGCCGGCGGAGGGCATGGTCGTGCGCACGGACACCGAACGCGCCGAGAAATCGCGCGAGATGGTGTTCGAGCTTCTGGCCAGCAACATGCGTCCCGCCGAGGAAGGGCCGGACAACCAGTCCCTTTTCTGGGAGTGGGCGTCCTCCATGAGCATTTCCGGAAGCGATCGCCTAGGGTCGAAATTCGCCTCAGATGATCTGGCGCCGGAGTTCGACATCACAAACCCGGCGATCGCCGTCAATCTCGATGCCTGCATCTCCTGCGGCGCTTGCGTACGCGCCTGCCGCGAGGTGCAGGTGAACGACGTGATCGGCATGGCGAACCGCGGCAATCATGCGGTGCCGGTGTTCGACATCCATGACCCGATGGGCCTTTCGACCTGTGTGACCTGTGGTGAATGCGTCCAGGCCTGTCCCACCGGCGCGCTCTACGAAAAATCGCTGATGGACAAGGAAGGCAAGACCCGCGCCGTCCAGTCCTTCGACAAGGTGGTGGATTCGGTCTGCCCGTTCTGCGGCGTCGGCTGCCAGACCAAGGTGGCGGTGAAGGACAACAAAATCGTCCAGGTCGACGGCCGCGACGGCTATGCCAACGAGAACCGGCTTTGCGTCAAGGGCCGCTTCGGTTTCGACTACGTCATGTCTCCCGAGCGGCTGACGAAGCCGCTCATCCGGCGCGATGACGCACCCAAGTCCGCCGATATCGACCTGCGCGGCGTCGATCCGCTCACCGTTTTCCGCGAGGCGAGCTGGGAAGAGGCGCTTGAGCGTGCAGCCGGCGGCCTGACCGCGCTTCTGAAAGCCCATGGTGGCAAGGCGCTGGCCGGCTTCGGTTCGGCCAAGGGCTCGAACGAGGAGGCCTACCTTTTCCAGAAGCTGGTGCGGCAGGGCTTCGGCACCAACAATGTCGACCACTGCACGCGCCTTTGCCACGCATCCTCGGTGGCCGCGCTCATGGAAGGGGTCGGCTCCGGTGCCGTCTCGGCGCCGTTCAACGACGCGCTCAAGGCGGATTGCATCGTCATCATCGGCGCGCGGCCGACCGTGAACCATCCGGTGGCCGCGACCTATTTCAAGCAGGCGGCCAAAGGCGGCAAGAAGCTGATCATCATGGATCCGCGCCGCCAGGACCTGATGCGGCATGCCAGTCATGCGCTGGAATTCAAGCCGGGCACGGACGTCGCCATGCTGAACGCGCTGATCCATGTGATCGTCGAGGAGAAGCTCTACGACGAGCAGTACATCCAGGCCAATGTGTCGGGTTTCGAGGCGCTGAAGGAGAAGGTGAAGGACTTTTCGCCCGAGGCGATGGCGGAAGTCTGCGGCATCGACGCCGAGGTGCTGCGCGACGTCGCCCGGACCTACGCCAAATCCGAGCGCTCGATCATCTTCTGGGGCATGGGCATCTCCCAGCACACACACGGAACCGACAATTCCCGCTGCCTGATCGCGCTGGCGCTGATCACCGGCCATGTCGGCCGGCCCGGCACCGGGCTCCACCCGCTGCGCGGCCAGAACAACGTCCAGGGCGCCTCGGACGCGGGCCTCATCCCGATGTATTTCCCCGACTACAAATCGGTCGAGTCCGTCGATATCCGCAGCCAGTACGAGAATTTCTGGGGCCAGACGCTGGATCCCAAGCGCGGCCTCACCGTGGTGGAGATCGTCGACGCCATCCATGAGGGCGAGATCAAGGGTATGTATATACAGGGTGAGAATCCGGCCATGTCGGACCCTGACCAGACCCATGCGCGTGAGGCGCTCGCAATGCTCGACCATCTGGTGGTGCAGGATATCTTCATGACCGAGACCGCATGGCACGCCGATGTGGTTCTGCCCGCCTCGGCCCACGCCGAGAAGATCGGCACATACACCAACACCAACCGCCAGGTGCAGATCGGTCGCCCCGCGCTGGATCCGCCCGGTGAGGCCAGGCAGGATTGGGAACTGATCGTCGAGATTGCCAGACGCATGGGGCTCGACTGGAAGTATGAGCAGGTTTCCGACGTCTATACGGAAATGGCGAGCATGATGCCCTCTCTCCGCAACATCTCCTGGGAGCGCGTGGAGCGGGAGGGCTCGGTCATCTATCCGGCCGATGCCGAAGACAAGCCGGGCAACGAGATCATCTTCACCGAGGGTTTCCCGACGCCGGACGGCCGTGGCCGCATCACACCGGCCGACCTCCTGCCTCCGGCCGAGGTGCCCGACGAGCAGTTTCCGCTCGTGCTAACGACGGGCCGTCTGCTCGAGCATTGGCACACCGGTGCGATGACGCGCCGGGCAGGCGTTCTGGACGCCATCGAGCCTTACGGGATCGCGGCGATGAACCCGCGCGAGATCGCCAGGCAGGGGCTGACGCCGGGTGACATCATTGAAGTGGAAACCCGGCGGGGAACCATCGAGGCGGTTCTGCGCGCCGACCGGGAAGTCGCCGACGGCATGGTGTTCATGCCCTTCTGCTTCAACGAGAGCCCGGCCAACCAGCTCACGAACCCCATGCTCGATCCCTTCGGCAAGATCCCGGAGTTCAAATACTGTGCCGCCCGCGTCGGGCCGGCAGCACAGATGGAAGCCGCCATGACGTGATCGCCAGCGCGCGCCGTCCGCCGGCGCGCTGGCGGCATCGCATGAAGCTTGTCGCGTTGCGATGCCTTACAATCCATCATGGCGATCCGAGCAGGCGGGCTGTTGGAAACGCCCGCGCCGCCCCGATCTCACCGCGGTAGGCGGCGAGAAGGCCGTTCGTGTCGTCAATGGTGTCGGAGACCATGCCGAGGGCAGGCGCTTGGCTTGCTGCTACCCTTCGCAATCAGGATGGCATCTGGAAGATCCCTTCACGAATACCTGAGCCGGGGTTGTCACTTCTCTTGAAGCTTCGACCGATGGCGCCAGCGAGCGTCTTGACGCCAGCCTTTCACCGCTTGCTGCCGGGTGATCCGCTGGTGGTCGAGTCGCGAGAGTGGTCGCGCATGTCTTTGCGCGGTTACTGCCGCGACCTAGATCATGATTGAGAGATCCGCCGTTCTTGGTCACGATCGCAGTGGCATTTGGACGATACAGCACGTCGGTGGCCGATTGGAGATGTGAGTTGTCCAGTGTCCCATTCCGGATGTCTTGGAGACATGCCGCGCCGCCAGGAGGAGTGATGCGACAGTATCTGATGGACCTGACCAGCCCTGGTCTGAGCCCGTTCGATCTGCGCCACTCCCTGCAGGAAGATGACAGGCGTGCGATGGATCATCGCCGGGCGCTACGGCATGCCGGGCCGGTCGCTTGCAATTGCAATGCATGCCGTGAACCTGGTCTTTGCCGCCGCCGGACCGCCCGATCGGTTCAGGCGGCGACCATGGCTCCCGCTCACCACTGCCGTGGCTTTCGCGGCGCAGGTGGCCGTCGCAGCCAAATATCTGTTTTACCAGATGCCGAAAGTGGCCAAGGCAGCGCTGCCGCAGCGGCTGTACCAGGGCGGAGCCGGTAAATCGGCGATGGGGCAGGATAGGCGCATAGCGGGTTGGGTGAGCGGTGCACTGGTTGTCGGTGCTTTCGGGCTTCTGGTATGGGCGGAAATGCGCCGGCCGCTGCGTGAGCACCGGGAAGGGAAGGTCAGGCGAAACATTCGCAACGTTGCGGTGGCGGCTCTGAGCGCCGTCACACTCCAGGCGCTGGAAAGGCCGATCGTCAATCCGCTCGCGAAACTTGTGCAGCGTCGCCGCCGGGGTTTGCTCAAGCGGTTTCGCCTCCCTGCTTGGGTCGAGAATGTCCTGGCCGTGGCGCTGTTGGATTACACGCTCTATCTCTGGCACATCATGGTCCACCGGGTGCCGTTCCTCTGGCGCTTCCATCAGGTGCATCACGCCGATCTCGACATGGACACCTCAACGGCGCTCAGGTTCCATTTCGGCGAGATGGCACTGTCGGTTCCTTATCGGGCAGCGCAGGTGGCTCTCCTTGGCATCGCGCCGCGGCCGCTTTCGATGTGGCAGACATTTCTGCTCGTCTCGGTGATGTTCCATCACTCGGACCTGCGGCTACCGCTGCCTCTGGAGCGTCGGCTCTCCCGGTTCTTCGTCACGCCGCGCATGCACGGCATTCACCACTCGATCATAGAGGACGAAGTCAACTCCAACTGGTCGAGCGGTCTGACGCTGTGGGACTGGCTGCATGGCACTTTGAGGCTCGACGTGCCGCAGAGCGAGATAGACATCGGCGTGCCGGCCTATCGCAGTCCCGATGACGTGACCTTGCCGAAACTGGTCGAAATGCCGTTCGCCGAACAGCCGCCGACCGATCGCTTGCCGTCGGGCGAGAAGCCGCGTCGATACCGGCGTTTCAGCGTCGGCAAACGGCTTCCGGGGTAGTATAACCGGCAGGCGGAGCGTGGTGCGAAGTTGCACCGAAGAGGAGCATGGGCCGTTGGCGGACCGTCGCCACCGTGGAACGGCGTGGACCAAGGTCGCGGTCGGGGCCGTGGTCGTGCTCGCGCTGGCGGTCCTGTACTGGTGGCTCTCTCAATCCGGCGCGCTTGAGACCCTCGGCGATGAGCGGGCGCTGCAGGACCAGGTCCGGCGGTTCGGTTTCTGGGGACCGTTGGCGATTATCGTGATGATTGCCGGGGCAATCATATTGAGCCCTATCCCGAGCGGCCCCATCGCTCTTGTAGCCGGTGCGGTCTACGGGCCCATCCTGGGCACGATCTATGTCGTGGCGGGAGCGGAGGCCGGAGCGATCGTCGCCTTCTCGATCGCCCGCATCTTCGGCTATGAAGCGATGCGGCACTGGTCAAGGGTGGAGCCGCTCCTCGACCTGCTGCGCAAGGACCGGTCGCAGAACTGGCTGATGGCCATCGTCTTCGCCTCGCGGCTTGTTCCCTTCATTTCCTTCGACGCCATCAGCTATGCGGCCGGGCTGACGCCGCTCGCATTCTGGCGCTTTGCGGTCGCTACGCTTGTCGGCGTCGTTCCGATCAGCTTCCTGCTCACCTATTTCGGGAAAGAGTTCATAACCGCCGATCCCACGCGCATGATGATCATAGCCGTCGCGGTCGGTGGGATCACGCTTCTGCCCATCGCGCTGAAGCTTCTGTGGGAGCGTTACAGGGATGGATGAACCAGGCGTGCCCATGGCCCTGACCTTGTCCGTCATCATCCCGGTGTGGATCCGCGGGCATGCCGGCAGCGGCTTCTCATACGCCCAGATGGCATTTTCGGCGACGAGCGGCTCTCCGCGGCGCTTGCGGCGATGCTGGAACGCCCGGCGGAGGAGCACACGCTGCGCAGCCTCGCGCAGGCGCCGGCCATGAGTCGCTCCGGCTTTGCGCTACGCTTCATGGTCACTTTGGCCAGCCGCCGCTGACCTTTCTCCGCGACCTTCGCCTGCACCAGCGGCACGCCTCCTGGAAAAACACGGACCTGTCGGCCATTCGAGCGAAGCTATTTCACCCGTGCGTTCATGGCGCTGTGCTTCAAAGACGGTCTTCTGCTCAAGGATGACCGCTCAGGGTGGTTCTGCCCAAGGCCCTCCTGTGCAACTGTCAGCATCCAGCCGGCGAGCGGAAAGAGCTGCAAGTCGGGATGTGGCAGGTTGTGGCGGCGATCGCGTCGCTGCTATGTTGACAGAACGCACGAAGATGATCCGGTGCTCCATGGCTACCCGTCTTCAGATCGAAGTCCTGGGCGGATTGAGTGTCAAATGCGGCGGACGGCCTTTGGCGCTGCCGCACTCGAAAAAGACACGCGCCCTTTTAGCCTATCTTGCGGTGGTGGGACGGCCGCAACGTCGCGAACATCTGTGTAGCCTGTTCTGGGGGCTCACGGATGATCCGCGGGCCTCATTGCGCTGGAGCCTCCACAAGCTGAGGCGGCTCACCAACACTGCGGATTGTAAGCGCCTGGTCGCCGACCGTCACTCTGTTCTGCTCGATCCGGATATGATCGACCTTGACTTCGCGAGTGTGACCAGCTTCCGGTCCGGAAAGATAAACACTTTGGATACGGTCGACCTGGAGGCGCTTGTAGCGGCGTCTCGTGGAGAATTTCTGGCCGACCTTTGCCTGCCGCGCTGCCCAAGCTTCGAGGCATGGCGGCTCTATCATCAGAACGCCGCGCGGCGATGGCACATCGAGATTCTGCGGCGGTTGGCAGAGCGGCTCCAGGATCGGCCCGAGAAACGGTCGGTTTATCAGGCCATGCTCGAAAGCCTCACCGAAGAGGAACCCGGTGAAGCCGCTGTGCTACCTGTGCCGGCATGGCACCCGGCGGAGGCCGCGTCGCGGTTTGGCCGGCCTGTGATGCCGCAAAGCTCGCAACCGCCGGAGGGCGCTATGCCGGGCTCCATGACTCCCGCTCGCCCTCAGGAGATCCGCTTCCGCACCACTCCTGACGGCGTGCGGATCGCCTATGCCGTATGTGGGCAGGGGGCGCCGATCGTGCGTGCGGCCCACTGGATGTCGCATCTCCAGTACGACTGGGAAAGCCCGGTGTGGTGCCACTGGATCGACGCGCTGTCCGACGGCATGACCCTCGTTCGCTACGACCAGCGGGGGAACGGCCTGTCCGACTGGGATGTCGGCGATATTTCGTTCGAGGCGATGTTCTCGGACCTCGAGACCGTGGTCGATGCGGCGGGGCTGCAGCGTTTCACCCTTCTGGGCGTGTCGCAGAGCTGCGCGGTTTCGGTCCGCTATGCGGTCCGGCATCCCGATCGGGTATCCGGCCTTATCCTTTATGGAGGCTTCGTCAAGGGGTGGCAGAAACGGGGGAACGACCATGAGGTGGCGACCCATGAGGCCATGACGACGCTGATGCGGGAAGGGTGGGGACAAAGCAATCCGGTGTTCCGGCGCCTCTTCACGATGACGCTCATACCGGGCGCGAGCCCGGAGCAGATGGACTGGTTCGACGAGTTGCAGCGCGTCACCGTTCGGCCCGAAAACGCCTGCCGGCTGCATTTGGCCTTCGGCGAGATCGACGTTGCGGGGTTGCTGTCGCAGGTTTCCGTTCCCACGCTTGTCTTGCACGCCCGTGACGATGCTGCCGTTCCGTTCAGTTCCGGGAGAGAGTTCGCTACGGGTATCCCCGGAGCACGATTTGTCGATCTCGACAGTGCCAACCACATCTTGCTCGCCGAAGAACCGGCCTTTGCACGCCTGATGCGGGAAGTGAAGCGGTTCGTGGCGGAAACGGCGCGGCCGTAGCGCTCGGAGGCGTGGCCGCCCTTGCCATCTTTCGGCGAGAACTTGCCAAACCTTCACCCTTACGACCCCGCCAATTTCAACGGCGAACCGCCCAATTTCGACGGTGTCTCCGACGCTGTTTTCAACGGCCGCCCCTTACCCTGATCGGGTAGCAGTCCACGGATGGCGAGAGGAACTATCATGAAGGTTCACGAGCTGAAAGGCGGTGGTGGAGTCCGGCTGCACGTCCGCGAATGGGGCGAGGAGACCGCGCCGTCGATCCTGTTTATTCACGGTTGGTCGCAGAGTCATCTGTGCTGGCAAAGGCAGTATGAAAGCGAACTGGCGGACGCGTTCCGTCTCGTGGCCCTCGACCTGCGCGGCCACGGCATGTCGCAGGCTCCGCTCGAACCGGACCACTACACCCAGCCCCGCTTGTGGGCGGACGACATCGCCGCGGTGATCGAGCAACTGGACCTTCACCGGCCCGTTCTCGTGGGCTGGTCCTATGGTGGCTTCATCGTCGGCGATTATCTGCGCGCCTACGGGACCGCCGAGATCGCGGGCATCAACTTCGTCGGCGCGGTGGTCACGCTGAACAAAGAGGCCCTTGGCACCTTGATCGGTCCCGGCTTCGTTGACAACGTCGTCGGCGCCACAAGCGACGATCTGCCCACCAACATCGAGGCGATCCGACGTTTCCTGCGCGCCAACACTTCCACGCCCTTGCCCGCGGATTTGTTCGAGACTGCGCTGGGCTGGAACATGGCCGTACCTGCCAAGGTACGGGCGGCGCTGGTTGCCCGCGAGATCGATTCCGATGATGTCCTGGCGGCGCTGACCGTGCCCGTCCTCGTGAGCCACGGGCACAAGGATCAGATCATCCTGCCGGCGATGGGCGAGCATATCGTGGCGACGTGCCCGCGCGCCGTCCCATCATGGTATCCGGACATCGGCCACATGACGTTCGTGGAGGAGGCGGACCGGTTCAACAGTGAACTGATGCAGTTTGCGCAAGACGCCCAGGAACGGCAGCCGTGACGCAGTAGACAATGGTACAATTATCGATCTAGACGGATCGCTGCAGCCGCGGCGGCGCGCGGTTGGAAGCTCTCCCCAACAAGATCATGCCTCGTCGGTCTCAAGGACGAAGCTGTCTGGCTTGACGTGATTGCTGATCATCGACCGGATGCTCGGATCGATCATCGGATCAGTATCGTCGTAAAGGCCGCACGTTTTCAGGGCCTTGCGCTGATCGATGGATCTTCCGAGATACTCCAGGAGGACGATCGATGCCGCAGGCTTGCGCCCGCGCAAGAGCGGCATTCCGGTCTGCACGCCTATCAGAAACGTCAGGCTCGTCCGGTAGCTCGGATAGAGGATCAGCTGGGTGATGCTGCTCTTGAGCAGCGTCTCGTATTCCAGCGCAAAGATGCGGTCGCCAAGCAGAAACAGCGCACCGGTGTATTTCGACGTCTTGACCCCGTAGCGGCCATCGAGCTTCAGCCGTTCGACGCTCCGCCAGTAGTAGCGCCCGTCCCTCTCGTAGATGGCAGCCAGGCATTTGATGATCTTGCCGGCATGGCCGAACGAATAGAAGTAGCGGAAATAGTAGCCGACATAGCGGCCGAGATCGCCCGATCCGCGGTAGAGCTCCTCGATATGCGTCAATATCTCAGTCGGCCCATCGCCAGCAATCGGCCGGCGCTTCAGCCCGGCGATCTCGGTGAAGCGTCGGTGATCGAGCAGAAGCTCGCTCTCGCTCACTCCGAAAAAATCGCAGATCCGGCGCATGTTACGGCGGGACGGCACCGTCTGACCGCTCAGATACTTGTTGAACTGCTGGCGGTTGATCCCGATGCGCCGGCAGACGGATGCGATCGAGGGATAGTAGCTGCACAGGAAAGCAAGATTGTCGGAGAGTGGATCGCGGAGCATGCATCTAATGCACTTGACGCTGAAATAGTGTCAAGTCGCGAAGGGTCGCGAAATTGCCTGAAAGGTTGAGCTGCCGCAGGGTGGCGCCGTCCATGAGAGGATTGCCGCACACAATGCGAACCGTAAACGAGTTTCCCCACGCGATCCGCGCGGTAGACCATTTCGAGATACCCATGCCCGACGGCTGCCGTCTGGCTGCGCGCATGTGGCTTCCGGCCGATGCCGAGCAGAACCCGGTTCCGGCAATCCTGGAATACATCCCCTACCGGAAGAACGACCTGACAGCCGCCCGCGACATCGTCATGCACCCTTACGTCGCCGGCCACGGTTACGCGGTCGTGCGGGTCGATTTGCGGGGCGCAGGCGATTCGGAAGGGCTGATGCGCGACGAGTATCTGCAGCAGGAGCTCGATGACGGGGCTGCCGTCATCGACTGGCTGTCACGCCAGCCCTGGTGCGACGGCAATTTGGGCATGATCGGCATCTCCTGGGGCGGTTTCAACGGTCTGCAGATCGCCGCAATGCGTCCGCCGGCACTCAAGGCTGTCATCAGTTGCGCCTCCACCGACGACCGTTATGCCGACGATGTGCACTACATGGGCGGCTGCCTGCTCATCGACAATCTTTCCTGGGCCTCGATCATGTTCGGGCGCAACACGCTGCCGCCCGACCCGCGCAACAAGCCGGATAGCTGGCGGGACCTCTGGCACCGCCGGCTGGAGGAAAGCGGACTGTGGCTGAAGAACTGGCTGGAGCACCAGCACCGGGACGAATTCTGGGAGCACGGCTCCGTCTGCGAGGACTATTCCGCCATCACCTGCCCGGTCTTCGCCGTCAGCGGCTGGGCCGACGGCTATTGCCGATCGGTCTTCCGCCTGATGGAGAACCTGCCGGGCCCGCGGATGGGACTGGTCGGTCCGTGGGCGCATACCTATCCACATATCGGCAGGCCCGGTCCGGCGATCGGTTTCCTGCAGGAAAGCCTGCGCTGGTGGGATCACTGGCTGAAAGGCCGCGATACCGGGATTATGGAAGAGCCGATGCTGCGCCTGTTCATGCAGGATCACGCGCCGCCACAGACTTCTTATGAGGTGCGCGCGGGGCGCTGGGTTGGCGAACCCGCCTGGCCTTCGCCGAATATCGAACGCCAGCCGTTCTTCCTTTCGGGAGGAGGGCGGTTGGCGCGGGAGAAGGGCGGCGAAGAGCCACCGGTCACGCTACGCTCGCCCCTATGGGTCGGGCTCCGCGGCGGCAAATGGTGCTCCTATGCCACGCCCGGCGATCAGCCGACGGACCAGCGCGCCGACGATGCCGGCAGCCTCGTCTACGAGACCGAGCCGCTGGAAAACGATCTGGAAATCGCCGGCGACGCGGTACTGGCACTGGCGTTTGAGAGCGACACACCCGTGGCTATGGTCGCTGTACGGCTCTCCGATGTATCGCCGGACGGAAGCGCCACCCGCGTCAGCTACGGGCTTTTGAACCTGACGCACCGGGACAGCCACGAGACCCCCGAAGCGCTGGTGCCGGGCAAGCGATACCGCGTGAACGTTCCGTTCAAGCATGTCGCCCAGCGTTTCTCCGCCGGCCACCGGATCCGGCTTGCGATCTCGACCAGCTATTTTCCCGTCGCCTGGCCCACGCCCGAGCCGGTGACGCTGACCGTTCACCCGTCGGATTGCCGCCTCGATCTCCCGAGGCGCAGCGCCGATCAGGACGACGGGGCACCTGTCGCTTTTGCCGGGCCCGACGGTGCCGCCCCACTCGAGACCGAGACGATCGTCAAGGCAGAGGAGGGCTGGACCCTCACCGAAGATCTCACGGATGGCACTACGGTGCTGACGATTCGCGACAGCGGGGGCACGTTCCGCATCATCGAAAACGATCTCACAATCACCTCCGACGGCACGGAACGCTATTCCTTCCGCGGTGGCGACTACGCGAGCCTCAGGGGCGAAATCGGCTGGACGTGGGAAATGTCGCGCGGCGACTGGCGGATCCGCAGCGTTACCGAGACCGTGCTGACCGCTTCGCCGTCGCATTTCCACATCGAGGCGCGATTGAAGGCGTGGGAGGGCGACAAACTGATCCAGGAACGGAAATGGGTGGAGGCAATCCCTCGGCAGCTTCTCTAGCATTCGCGAGTTGACGCATTATTGGCGTCGTAAGGCGTCGCAAGCGAAATTGACGATTCCGGGAACCCACCAAACAATGGGCCTCCGTTACTGGCGGACGGCGAGCGACAAAGGGCGATGCCACCTGGGAGAAAGGGGCCGCTCCATCAAAAAAGGGGAAGGCAATCATGACTGACGTGACAATGAGCCGTAGACAGCTCCTCAAGGTGGGCGCCGGGCTGGGCACCGGCGTCATCGCCTCCGGCCTGCCGCTGTCGCAGGCGGTATGGGCGGCGGAAGGCAAGGAACTCATCGCCCGCTCCTATGCGGACATCAACAAGCTCGATCCCGGCTTTTACCAGAACGCCTACAATGTCGACGTGATGAACTGCATCTACACAAAGCTCACCCGCTATGTGCCGGGCTCGGAGTGGGGCTGGGAACTGGAGGGGGCGGAATCCGTCGAGCAGGTCGACCCGACCCACATCCGCTTCCGTCTCAAGAAGGGTATCCAGTTCACCGGCGGCTACGGCGAGCTGACGGCAGAGGACGTGAAGTTCTCCTTCGAGCGGGTGATCGAGCACGATTCCCCGGTGAAGGGCGACTGGGGCCCGCTCGACCATGTGGAGATCGAGGACGACTATACCGGCGTCATCGTGCTGAAGAATCCGTTCGTGCCACTGTGGAATATCACGCTGCCCTACGGGTGCGGCCACATCGTTTCGAAGAAGGCGGTCATGGAGGCGACCGGCAATGGTGGTGATTTCGGCATGAATCCCCCCTGCTTCTCCGGTCCCTATGTGCTCGAGGAGTGGAAGCCGAACCAGTCGATCCTCCTGGCGCGCAACCCCGAATGGAAAGGGCCGAAGCCGGGCTTCGACCGGGTGCGCATCCTGCCGATCGGCGACGTCAAGACGGCGGAGCGCGCCTATCAGGCTGGCGATCTCGACTTCACCGACTTCAGTCTCGATTCGCTGGCGACGCTGAAGAGCAGCCCGCCGGCCGACACGACCATCGAGGAAAAGCCCTCGCTTTATTACGTCTATGTCGGCATGAACACGGATCATCCCAAGCTTCAGGACGTCAATGTCCGCAAGGCCATCCAGTGGGCGATCAACGTACCGCAGATCATGGACGCGGCCTATTCGGGACAGGCGGAAGTGGCCACCGGCCTCATCGCGCCCGGCCTTGTCGGTCACCGGGAAAAGGCCCTCGTCCCGCCGGAAGGCGATCTTGAAAAGGCGCGCGAATATCTCGCAAAGGCCGGCGTCGAGAACCTCACGCTGACCATCGATGCGCTCAACCAGAATACCTTCTCGACCATTGCCGAGATGGTGCAGGCGCAATTGTCGCAGATCGGCATCGCGGTCGAGGTGAACGTCCAGGATTCGGGCTCCTTCTGGACCATCGGGATGGAATCGGAGGGCGAGCGCTGGAAGGAGATGCAGTTGATCGTCCAGCGTTTCTCGATGGTGCCGGACCCCTATTACGCCACCACCTTCTTCGTGCGCGACCAAGTGGGGGTCTGGAACTGGGAGCGCTTCAAGAGCGAACGCTTCGACGAGCTCAACGATCTGGCGGTGGCGGTGGAAGACGACGAGGAGCGGGCCAAGCTCTACCATGAGATGCAGGACATCATGGAGGAGTCCGGCGCCTATCGCTTCCTTACGCATGAAGGCTCGCCGATCATGTACCGCGCCTCCAAGATGACGGCGGCAACGCGCCCGGACGGACGTCCGCTCTACATCGACTTCGACCCGGCTTCGAACTAGACCGCCGGGTCGGCTGGCATGTGGCTCTATGTCCTCAAGAGGATAGTGCTGGCGGCGGCGATCACGGTGATCGCCGTCACCCTTCTGTTCGTGATGATCCAGGCCGTCCCGGGCGATCCTGCCGCGGTACTTCTTGGTCCGCGGGCAACGCCCGAACTACGGGCGGAGCTTCATGAGCGGATGGGTCTCGATCAGCCGCTTCCCATGCAGGTGGTCATGTTCTTCGGCGGCCTGCTGCAGGGCGACCTCGGCTTTGATGTCTTCACCCAGCGTCCGGTCCGCAGCATCGTCTTTGAACAGCTTCCCTATACGATCGCGCTCATCCTGACCGCGATCGCCTGGTCGGTTCTCGTGGCGGTGCCGCTCGGCTGCTACTCGGCCATGCGGCGCAATTCGGTGATCGACAAGGTGGTGGGCGTGATGGCGGTGGCGACCATCGCCATCCCGTCCTTCGTCATGGCGATCTATGCGCTGTTGATTTTCGCCGTCTGGCTCAACTGGCTGCCTGCTATCGGCGCGGGCTCGGGCTTCTGGGGCGGGGTCACCCATCTCATCCTGCCGGCCTTTGTCGTCGGCATCGGCTGGGTGGGCTATCTCTCCCGCATCGTGCGCGCCTCGATGCTGGAGATCCTCGGCGAGAACCACGTGCGGATGGCGCGATCCTTCGGCCTGTCGGAAGGGCGCATCGTTGCCCGCTACGCCCTGCCGCTCGCCATCCTGCCGACCGTTACCATTCTCGGCGTCGGCATGGCGCATCTTCTCTCGGCGGCTGTCTTCGTCGAGGTGGTCTTCGCGCGGCCGGGCATCGGCACGCTGATCGTGCAGGCAGTGGATTCGCGCAATTACCCGATCGTCATGGGAACGGTGCTGGCCACGACCGTCCTCTTCGTCGTCTCCACCACCATCGCCGACTTCGTCAACGCGGCGCTCGATCCCAGAATCCGCGGGGACCTCTGACATGGCCGAAGGAACGCACGCGATCGCGATCGAAGAAGCAAGGTCCGGCGCACTCACCGGCTTCGCACGCCGCCTCGCCCGCAACCCGCTCGGGCTGTTCGGCGCGGTGCTCGTCGTGCTGATGGTGGCAAGCGCAGTTTTCGCGGATCTGATTGTGCCCTACGACCCGACCCAGATCATGGTGGGCCCGCGGCTTGCGCCGCCCTCGCTCGAATTCCTGATGGGCACCGACCAGCTTGGGCGCGATGTCTTCTCGCGCGTCATCACGGGCGGGCAGGTAGCGCTTCTCGTCTCGGCCACGGCACTGGGGACAGCGCTGTCGGTCGGGCTCTTGCTCGGGCTCGTGGCAGGCTTCGGTCCGCCCTGGCTCGACAACGCGCTGTTGCTCCTCTTCGACACGATCCGCTCCTTCCCGGTGATCATCTTCGCCCTGGCGGTCGTCACCCTGCTCGGGCCGAGCCTGGCGAGCGTGATCTTCGTCGTCGCGGTGACGACGGTACCGATCTATGCGCGCGTCGTGCGTACCCAGACGCATGCGCTGCGCAACAGCGAGTTCATAACCGCAGAGCGGGCAATGGGAGCCGGCGTGCCACGGATCCTCGGCATCCACATTCTGCCCAACGTCATCGGGCCGCTTCTGATCCTCGTGAGCATGGACGTGCCGCTCGTCATTACGCTGGAGGCGGGCCTGAGCTTCCTCGGCATGGGCGTGCGTCCGCCGACGCCCTCCTGGGGCACGATTCTCAATGACGGCTACGGTTACATCAACCAGTCGGTCTGGCCCGTCGTCTCGGGCGGCATTCCGATCGTACTCACCACGCTGGGTTTCACCTTCCTGGGCGAAGCGCTGCGGGACATCTTCGACCCCAAGCTGCGGAAAGAACTATGAGACCCGGTGAACCCGCCCAGCAAGTGGCGAGCAGCCGGCCGTCGCTCCTGGAAGTGGTGGATCTCGACCTCGCGTTCCAGACGCCGCGCGGCCGTGTTCTCGCCCTTCGCGACGTCAGCCTTGCGGTCCAGCCCGGCGAGATTGTCGGCGTCGTCGGCGAAAGCGGCTCGGGCAAGTCCACGCTTGCCTACACCGTGATGGGGCTGCTTGCGGAAAACGCCGAGGTGACGGGCGGTGCGATCCCCTTCGAAGGGCGCGACCTCCTGTCCATGACCGCAGAGAAAAGGCGGAGACTCCTCGGCAACCGCATGTCGATGATCTTTCAGGACCCGACGACCGCGCTCAACCCGGTGCGTTCCATCGAGAAGCAGATGATCGATATCCAGCACCACCAAGGTGGATCGCGGCGGGAAAAGCGGCGGCGTGCCATTGAGATGCTGGAGCGGGTCGGCATTCCCGATCCACAAAGTCGGATCGGCGGCTACGCGCACGAGTTCTCGGGCGGGATGCGCCAACGCATCTGCATCGCCATGGCGCTCCTGGTGAAGCCGGCGCTCCTGATAGCGGACGAGCCGACGACAGCGCTCGACGCCACGCTCGAGGTGCAGATCATCCATCTGTTGAAGGATCTGCAGCGGGAGATCGGCTGCTCCATCATTTTCGTCTCGCATCACCTGGGCACGGTCGCCGAACTCTGCGATCGCGTAGCCGTCATGTATGCCGGCGAGATGGTGGAATACGGGACGGTGCGGCAGATATTCCATCATCCCGGCCACCCCTACACGAAAGCGCTTCTCGAGTGCGATCCGGGGCGGATCAGGACGAAGACGCGGGTGCTGCCGACCATTCCCGGCGAGGTACCCAACCTTGTCGAACCGCCCTCCGGCTGCATCTTCCGCGAGCGTTGCCCCCATTCGTTCGACCGTTGCGTGACCGAAGTCCCGGCGCCGCGCGACCTCGCCCCGACCCAATGGGCGCGCTGTCATCTCCTGGACGATGCAGCGGAGGCGCCAGCATGAGCGCGCTTCTGTCCGTCAACGATCTCCGCGTTCGCTTTCGCGCCATGAGCCGTCTGAAAGCAATGGCCACCCGTGCAGAAGATCCATTCATCGATGCCGTCTGCGGCGTTTCCTTCGACATTTGCAAGGGCGAGACGCTGGGGCTGGTGGGCGAGAGCGGTTCAGGCAAGTCGACGATCGCCCGCACGCTCATGGGGCTCGTCTATGCGCAGGAAGGCTCGATCCGTTTCGACGGGCAGGAACTGACGGGCCTTATCGGCAGCGCCCGCAAGCCGTACCGCCGGCGCATGGCGATGATGTTCCAGGATCCCGTCGGGTCACTTTCGCCGCGCCTGACGGTGCGTTCGCTGCTAATGGAGCCGTTCCGCATACACGGGATCACCGGTCGCGATCCCGCCGCGGAAGCCGACCGGCTGCTCAAGATGGTCGGCCTCCCGGTCGAGTTCGGGCGCCGGTATCCGCACCAGCTTTCCGGCGGTCAGGCGCGCCGGGTGGGGGTGGCGCGGGCGCTTGCGCTCGAGCCGGATCTCATCATCGCCGACGAGCCGACGGCGGGCCTCGACGTTTCGGTGCAGGGGGAAGTACTCAACCTGCTGTCCCGCCTCCAGCGCGAGCTCGGCATCGCTATCCTCATCATCACGCACAATCTCAACGTCGTGCGTCACATGACCGATCGCATGGCGATCATGTATCTCGGCCGCTTTGTCGAGGTCGGTCCCACCGATGCGATTTTCGAGCGGCCGCGCCATCCCTATACCGAGGCGCTGCTCTCGGCCAATCCGGAGGCCGATCCCGACGCGGTGCTCGACCGGGTCGAGATCAGCGGCGAGGTGCCGAGCCTGATGATGCGGCCTTCAGGCTGCGAGTTCCACACGCGCTGCCGCTACGCCCAGGACATCTGCGGCCGCGTCTTCCCCCAGCCGACGGCGGATGGGGGCGAGGATGGTTCACATGTCTTCAAATGTCATTTTCCGCTTCCCGCCTAACGCATCATCCAACCGGAGCTCTTCATGCCTCGCGAAGTGATCGACGTGCCGCTTTCCGGCGGAACGCCCGGCAATCGAACTGCCGTGCGTATGTTGCGTTACGGGGCGCCCGAAGCACGCCCCAAGGCGTACATCCACGCCGCCCTTCACGCCGACGAGGCACCGGGGCTGCTTGTTGCCCATCATCTGGCCGAAAAGCTCGACGAAGCTGATGCGCGCGGCGAGATCACCGGACAGATCGTCCTCGTCCCTGCCGCCAATCCGCTCGGCCTCGCACAATATATCAACGGCGACCATCTGGGCCGCTACGACCTGCCGAGCGGTCGCAATTTCAATCGCAACTGGCCGGCGCTGGGGGATGATATCGTTCAACGGGTCGGCGGGCGGCTGACAGACGATGCGGGCCCCAATCGCGCCGTGATCCGTGCGGCGATCCGCGAGCTTATCGACGAGCACCCGCAGGCGACGCCGATCGACTCCCTTCAGGCCATACTTTCCCGGGAAGCTTATGACTCCGACCTTGTGCTGGATCTCCATTGCGACGACGAGGGTCTGATGCACCTCTTTGTCCATCCGGAGATCTGGCCGGAGGTGAGGGATCTTGCAGCCGAGCTTGGTTGCCACGCCGTGTTCTCCCAGGCGCGGTCGGGCGGCTCTACCTTCGCGGAAGCGGGCGTGGAGCCGTGGCTGCGGCTTGCGGAGGCGTTTCCTGATCGCTCCATCCCCATTGGCTGCCAGGCCATCACGCTGGAATTGCGCGGCTTCATCGACATAGGCGACGAGATCGCCCGGGCCGATGCTTCGGCGCTGATCAACGTCCTGCGCCGGCGACGGTATCTCTCCGGAGATGCCGATGCCGCTCCGGAACCATTGTGCGAACTCAGTGGATTCGACGCCTGCGACATCGTTCGGGCTCCGCAGTTCGGCGTCATCGTCTATCACGCGGGACTCGGGGAAAGGGTAAAACGCGGGCAGCCCATTGCAGATATTGTCAGCCCACCGGCGGCCGGTAGCGAGGAACGGATCACGCTCCACGCGGGCACCGATGGGCTTGTGGTCACCAGACGGCTGAAAAAGCTGGTCGCGGCCAATCAGGTGATTGCGAAGATCGCCGGCGTCGTTCCGCTGAAACACCGAAGGGGCTACCTCCTGGAGGATTAGTCGTCATACCTGGAATGCACTCTTTCTGCTATCAAACGGGCAGGGCGCGCGCGCCATGCCCGGTTTCCTTCAGGTGCTTGAATGCACTCATGGCGTTCTCGGCGCCGGGAGAGATCACGGGCGTCGAGTGAAAGATGGCGGTCGCGTTCCGGTATGCGTCGGCGGATCGGCGATCGGCTCGCCGGAATAGTGCCGGCCCCAACTCACCGCCAGCCAGCCGTAGTTGCGGCCGGCCTCGGGAAGATGAGCTCATCACCGCCCCAAGTCCGAACTCATGGAGCAAGCCGAAAAAGGGATTGCCCTATTCGATTACGAGATCGTCGCGCCTCTTGCGCTTTTCCGCGTCGATGACCGGCTCACGCCCGCCGCGCAGGATGGAGTTTCCGGCATAGAGCGTGCGCTGGTCGATCTCCGGCGGGCTCAGCCAGTCCTCCTCGCGGTCTGGCCGCTCTTGCCGTAGACTTCCAGCGCGTTGGCGTAGCAGACGCGCTTGACCGTCTTCTCGGGGATGCCGCTTTCGAGCGCCAGCCGCGCGGTCTTGGGCACGCCCAGCGAATCCGAGATGCCCCAGTCGCAGGCCGAATCCACGATGATGCGCTCACCGCCATATTGCTTGAGGAGTTCAACCATGCGGCGGTTGCCCATCTTGGTGGAGGGATAGATGGAGAAGCCGGCCCAGAAGTCGCGCTGCAGCGTCTCGGCGACGGTCTCCTCGTTGTTGTGGTCGATCACGACACGGGAAGGATCGAGGCCGTGTTCCCTCGATGACGTCCAAGGAACGCGTGGTGCCGCGCTTCTTGTCGCGGTGGGGCGTGTGGATCATCACGGGCAACTCAAGCTCCTTGGCGAGCTCGAGTTGCGCGCGGAAATAGTGGTCCTCGAGGTCCGTCTGCTCGTCGTAGCCGATCTCGCCAATCGCCACCACGCCCTCCTTCAGCGCGAAGCGGGGCAGCCATTCCATCACGCCCTCGGCAAGCTCCTCGTTGTTGGCCTCCTTGGAGTTGAGGCCGACGGTACAATAGTGCCGGATGCCGAACTGGCCCGCGCGGAAGCGCTCCCAGCCGACGATGGACGAAAGATAATCGACATAGGTGCCGGTGAAGGTTCGCGGCTGGCCGATCCGACCACGGATGCGTAAAAATTCAACAGCCCTCACTCTCCTCTTGCTCCGTCGCGGGGAGGAGGCAGAGATGTACCCCGCCTGCTTGCAGCGACCGCGGTTCCGTTGGTGTCGGAATCCTGGTCCGAGGCCGCAACGACTTGCCAAAGCGTTCCGGGCGGGTTCTCTTGCGGTAGCGGACCGCCGTAGTTGCAGTTGCAGGACGTCACGTAGAGATTGCCGTCCGCATCCGTCCCGCCGCCGGTAAGCTGCACGCCGGAGGCAAGGAGTTCCTGAAACACCCACTGGTCGTCCTCACCGCGCGCCAGGCCCCAGATCGTGCCGGCGCAGTAGTCGCCGGCGAGATAGACACCGTCGAGGTCCTCGATCTCTCCGCCGCGATAGACGCCGAGCCCGATCGCGGAGCAGCCTTGCTCATGATCGTATTCGGCGACGGGAAGGACGCCGACCTGCGGACATTCCTCCTGTTCGATCGGGAAGCAGTGGGTTCCCATGAGGAAGTCCCAGCCGTAGTTTTCGCCGCCCTGGCTGTCAGCCGGCTGGAAGTTGATCTCCTCCCAATGGTTCTGGCCCACTTCGGCGATATAGAGACCACCGGTTTCAGGATTGCGGCCGGTGCCGTCCTTCGCGCTCACGACGTTGACCGGATCGATGAAATCGCCGGTTACTTCCCTGAGCTCGATCGAGGGGCCGCCCGGGAGGGTTCCGCTCTCACCGGGGCGGGCGACGCTGATGGTGTCCTGCCAGGACGGCCCGGTCTGCTGGTCAGCGCCCTGATCCTGCGCGTGGGCGGCTGCCACCAGGACGGCCGAGAAAAGGCGATGCTAGGCAATCGTTGCACGATTTCCTCCCCAAGTGTGTGCAAGGCCTCCATGAGGCCAGGCGCGATTGCGTCGATGATGCCGGCGGGAGGGCAGGGGGCATGGGCGCCGGCCCGTTCCGCCGACCTCCGAACAGCCTGGGCGCCACATGGTCCCGAAGCGGAAACGTAAAAAGCTTCGCGAAATCGGCCGATGTATGCATCGCCGCAGCGCACGGTCTGCGTACAACTTCTCGAGCCCCTGCGGCGCAGTTATTGACCTGGCTAGGCCACCTTTTGGTGTGCGCCCCGGCGGGAAACCGCACCACTACATTTCGGAGCTGCTCCAGGCCTCAGCCGGCACCCTCGGCTGCCATGGGACCGCGCCGCAATAATTCGCCCTGGGGCGCTGGACAGAGCAAATTCTCATGCTATAACCCACGCGCTTTCGGCGGTCCTCACCCGTCGGCCCCATGCGGGCGGCAATCCGCCGGCAGGGCCAGGCCCAGGTAGCTCAGTTGGTAGAGCAGCGGACTGAAAATCCGCGTGTCGGTGGTTCGATTCCGCCCCTGGGCACCATCCTTTCTTCTCCCGACATTCCTTTTCGCCGAACCTTCTACGCAGAAATCTCTGCAAGCAACTGAATTTACTTGCTTTTCAAGCGTCTTCGGCGCGCCTGGGCGTGTTTCGGCTGGCTTGAACGAACTTGATCCAACAAGGCGGAGGGGTGGTATTTCCGTTGGTAGTTGGCATCCTGATGGTATCGCAGCCAGCCAACAGGAGGTTCCGAAAATGGCCCTCTCCGACATGAAATGCCGAAACGCCCGACCCGCTTCCAAGCTTCGGAAGCTGTCCGATGGCGGGGGACTCCAGCTATGGGTGCAGCCCACCGGATCACGGCTATGGCGCCTCGCATACCGGTTCGACGGCAAGCAGAAGCTATTGGCACTGGGCAGCTATCCTCTCATTTCTCTCGCCGAGGCTCGTCAGGCGCGTGATGACGCCAAGCGCCTGCTCCTGGCCGGCATCGACCCCGCGCAGGAACGCAAATCCCGCAAGGTCGGCGCGGCGAAGGACACCTTCCGCTCGATCGCGCAGGAGTACGTCGACAAACTGAAGAAGGAGGGGCGTGCCGACGCAACAATCACCAAGGTCAAATGGCTGCTCGACTTCGCCTATCCGACGATCGGCGACAAGTGCATTCGGGAGATCGATGCGGCGACAATCCTTACAGCCCTTCGGGGCGTGGAGGTACGCGGTCGGTACGAATCGGCGAGGCGCCTGCGGTCGACGATCGGCAGCGTCTTTCGGTACGCGATCGCGACCGCGCGCGCCGACATGGACCCGACATCCGCACTGAGGGATGCACTCATCAGACCGACGGTCACGCCGCGTGCCGCGATCACCGATCCAAAGACCTTGGGCGGCTTGCTGCGCGCGATCGACACATTCGACGGACAGCCTGCAACGCGTGCGGCCCTGAAGCTGATGGCCCTCCTGTTTCCCCGTCCCGGGGAGCTGCGCGCCGCCGCGTGGGAGGAGTTCGACCTCGGCAATGCGCTGTGGACCATCCCGGAAGAACGCACAAAGATGCGAAGGGCGCACCGGGTCCCGCTGCCGAGGCAAGCTGTCAGCATCCTCACCGAGCTCAGAGAAATCTCCGGTGCCGGAACGCTGCTGTTCCCAAGCGTCCGATCGGCTTCCCGGCCAATTTCCGACAATACGCTCAACGCTGCCCTGCGTCGCATGGGGTATAGCAAGGAGGAGGCGACGGCGCATGGCTTCCGGGCAACTGCGTCAACTTTGCTGAACGAATGCGGCAAGTGGCATCCAGATGCTATCGAGCGACAGTTGGCCCATATCGAAAACAACGACGTCCGGCGCGCCTATGCCCGCGCGGAGCACTGGGAGGAGCGGGTCAGGATGATGCAATGGTGGGCGGATTATTTGGAAGAGATTAGGTGCCAGGATAGAAGGATAATACGCGAGGCAGGAGCTTTCCGGGCGAACACGGCTACTGACATGTAAGATTCAGCATATAACCTGATAGCGAATAGTCACTGATACGTCAGTCTGGCGCCACTCGATTCATGTCCAGGAGACGTTCAAGGATGTCGAGATCTGTTGCCACCGCCGGTAGTTCGATTGCCGCGAGCAGGGCTTCGTCAATCGCTTGCAGAAGCGTGCCAGGTTTGCGCTCGTGCCCAGACGCTCCTCTTTCCTCCATCACGCGACCAGAAACGAAATCGTCCCGGTCAAATGTGGCAAGCAATTTGGCAAAGCGACTGTTAAATTTCCCATGCAATAGCTGCAGAGGTCCGTCCGACGGCCGCTGGAGATGAAACAGCCCTGGCACCGGAAATGTCTCAAACGTACCGCTTACAGAAAAACGAGACATCCAGCTGGTCGATCTCGACATGGTCGCGCGAGCCCAGACGGCAAACACGCGGGATGTGAGAAGCGCCGGGACCGAACTATCGCCGTCAATAAAGAAGAAGCGTTGCGAAGGAACTTCGTTCGGCCCGATTTCTCCAATCGAGACCGGAATGACACCATCATCAATGATGAACCGCCTGGCTCCACCGGACGGCCTCGACCAAGCGTTCTGGAGATCAGACAAACGTTTGGCCGCACCAGACCGCAGCGGGTCACGGCGGGAGAGCCGGTTGAGAAGACGTGTTGCGGCAATATCGCCTTGCTCAAACGCATCCCGAATTTCACGGAGAGGTAACACGCAATCGAGATCGGATCGGCGAAGCGCATCGGTATCGGTCCTGATAGATGACCTGTATCGTCGTGCTCGCGTGACCAAGTGTGCGTCTCCGTCCACTGCACGCCATTCCTCAAAGTCGTCGAATCCGAACCGAACCACATCCCGCGGGTCGATTCCGCGTGTGGCAAGTCCGCGGTTCCCCTTCAGACGACGGACGTTCGGCAGAAGCACCTCTCGCGGCAGAAGAGGCAGTTCGACGCTTCGATCGCCATCCAGAACGTCGCGGATCGTCTCCCTGTCTGTATACCGGACAACTGCCCAGCCGTGCGCTCCAGCAGTTCGGACCGCATTAAGCGAAGGTGTTTCCGATGTTAGAAGTGCGCCGGCGAGGTCCGGCCGGCGCAACGCAAACCCGGCGCTCGATTCCGGATATGCGAGTTCGCCCAGAATGGCCGATGGAACATTCTGCTGGCCGGGTTGAGACATCAGACTTTGCTCATCCGCGACGTTTTCAAGCACAGCGCGGGCAAAATCTTCGAAATGAGGACGTCGATCCCGGACTTCCACAACTCCTCTAACGTGCGATGACGGAGCCCGATCGCACATCCGCGCAGCAAACTCGAGCTTGGTTAGAGTCCGGCCGTACGAACCCGGATCAGCGCGCGAAGCCCATGTTGTTTCGGAGGCCATTGAGGGCATGGGGAACAATGCAGGGGAGTGATCCGCTTTACCATGTCGACCACCCTGTATTGCGAAAGTCATCAATGTGTCTCGATGACCAGCGCGCCTGGAGGTCAAGTGCTGCACAATCGGAGTCAGTCCGACGCACAAAACGGCGGCGCCGACGACGATGTCAGCTATTCGCCTGTCGAGCGCCCTGCGTGGATTGCCGGACCAGAATGGAGAACGTGCGATCGACGTATCTACAACAGTGTGAAATTTTAGACTGCCAATCCTGGGTTGCTCGCCAGCTTCCGCGAGAGCCTGGGAAGGTCCCTGGACGGGCAGTGCAGGAGCAAGCAAGGTCACACCACGTGCCTCCATGCCAACACGCTCGACGAAACCGAAGAGGTGCTCCGCGCCTTCGTGCAGGTCGTCGTCTGCCAAACATACGATAACCGCGTAGCCTGCCAGCGATTCCAGCACTGAAAGATCATCAACGATGTCGATCGACGGACGATCTGTCTTCTCTTTGCCAAGCTTCGCACCATGATTCATGCGCCGGATCTCGTGCGGCACCGCGTCTTCCAACCATTCCGGCAGCCATTCCGGCGGCGAAAGATGACGAGCTATTTCTCGAGCTCGACGCCCCGAGACCAAAATCAGAATGTTGATGTCATGCAAACCCGACCATGATGCCGCGGTGGCTGCGCTTTCCGCGAGGACTTCCGCACTCGCTGCCCCCTCGGTTTGGCTATGTGATGGCTCGATTTGCGTGTCCAGAAGCTCGCCCAGAGCCGCCAGCTCTGCTGCCACGTCGTCGAGCTGGTTCGCCCTCGCAAACGCATGTCGCGTCGTCGCGGAAAGGCAGATCGAGAATGTTGCAGGTGACGTCTGCGATACTTCAACTGACGACTTGAGGTCCTTGACTGTCCTCTGCGGAAGGCTGGCGGCGGCGGCAAGCCGCCTGAGTCGGAGAACAGCCTGTTCCCGGATAAGCGTATCACGCCGCCAAGTTTCGGCTTTCTCGACACCGTAGCGCAATCTCATGAAGTCGAAAGCTCCCTTCGCCAGACAGGCCGCTGCTTCCGGTTCTGCAGAAAGGGCCAGATCCAGGAGCGTCAGAGGTGCTTTCTCCGAGATATCACTTCGGAATGGTGCAACAGCATTCCATACGGCGTCGGCCGTCCCAACGTTCGTTACGCCGTCCCACAGAAAGACATCCAGCCATTGATCACCGATGGCCGCTCGCCGGTGCATTTCAGGAGGAAGCCGGCGAATCTCGTCTGACTCAAAAAGCTCGAAAGCCGTGATCAGACCATCATGGTCGCCGTCGATCGAACAGACTGCCGTGTACCATGCATTCGGTTGAGGTCCGCTCGCGAAGCATGGCAACGCAAAGCCGTGCTCCGTCAAGGGAACATAGCCAACGAGCAGAAGCTCCGACAATCCAGCGCCGGTCATAGATAACCTTTCCCTTTGAACCAGGCACGTGCGACTCGCGAAATCTCGTCCTGAAACTCATTGGGAGCGGTGTTCGGCTGCCAGTCATAAATGTCCCATTCGATCTTCTGTGCCTTGAGACGATCCATGAAGTCCGAATTGGAGCCTGAAGCATCCTCCAGATACTGCTTTGGCAGAATGGCGAGTTTCACATTCCCCTTCAGAGCAACGTCCTGGCTGCTGGCAATCTCGATAGCCGATGCTCTTTTGTCAGGCTGATTGCTTCCGCTTCTCGCTAGCCGGGTAATGTCAATGAAGCTGCGCGTCACTGTTTCGTGCTGCGGGACGTCATGCAGAACGTCCGTTCGGATCTCGCCGTCGAAATATGCCTCCAGACTGCCAAAAGCCCAGCCAATCTGGCCTGCAACGGCAGCATGTTCTGGCGCCAGCTCGTAATCCTCCAGGAAAACATAAGGATCGGCATGCTCGCCGAAAATTCCGTTCGCCGCGCCCCCGGTGTCGAACGGATAGACGTGATACGGAGGCGCGACCGCCGTCGGTTCAGCGACAAACACAAATGGGAATCTATTGATCTGGTGTGATTTCGCATCCCCGCCCCTGAGGCGGTATGCCGGCCGCATAATAAAGAAGTAGAGAAGCCTCTTGTTGAAAACAGTGCAGTGTCTGGTCTCAAGCTTGCCGCTCTTGAGGATTTCTCTCGCTACGCCAACGGCCGTGACATGAACCAGCGGCAGCTTCTCAGGAATGCCGTCAGGCCGCGCCCGCGCCCGCAACTGGCGTTCGGCTGCTGTTCCATTGCGCCGTGCCATCCTGGATAGAGCCGTTCCCTCGCTCATTGAAGTCTACTGCTCCACGTTTTCCGAACTGGCTTGCGAACCCGAAATGATCCCGGCACGCTCTACATTCCGATACGCATCTAGCGCAGGCTTCGCCTGTTTTGCGGAAGGTTTCCGCTCCCACCCTCCGGCAGCATAGCTCGCCAATGTCCGGCAAATACCGGCTACCTTCCAATGAATGATGCCGGCCCGCTGGCCGAGTTCAGCAATCTCAAGCCATGTTGCGCCGTTGATCTCCATGCAGCGAGCGATTCGGTCATAATCCTCGACGGAGACGGCGGGAGCAGTTTCGCTGCGGTTGCCGTTTTCAGCGACATACGACAGCTCGGCCGGCAAGGGATCGGACAAGGCCGGGAGCCGTTCCCGGAGCAAGGTCCAGCATTCCTCCTTCTTGAACCACTCGCTCGGATTGCGTTGGCCGGCGGATTCCCGTAGCGCAGCGTCTATAGCGGGCGCCCACGACTTGACGAGATTTTCCAGTTCGGGCGTGATCACTTGGTGCGCCCAGATACGGTCGAAATCGACGCGACCACCTGTGCGATGACTGATCGCGGCCACCAGATAGGCGATGATCTGCGCTCCATAGGCGGGAAACTTCATGGCGCGTACTGTGCGCTCGACGGCGCGATAAAGGATGGCGATGGCGATAATGCGCTTGAACCACGTAGTGTCAGATGGCGGGGGTGGTTCATCCTTCAGCCGCTGCATGAAATGCTGGAAATTCTTCTGTCCGCCCAGGCATACGCGGTGCGGCAGACCCGACCACGCCGAGAGATATCTCGCCACATCCAATTTGTTGATTCGCCGCTGCTTCGGCGTCTGAAGACGAAATGACCTGTGCTCGGTCTTCCGATAGGACGCCTTCTGCTCGGCCGCCAGATAAGAGCCACGCGTCCGCTCGTAGAACCAGCGCCCTTTCCCGTCGTCCAGCCAAGTGTTGTTCGCCAGCGTCTCGAGTTGCTGATGGAACGGATCATTGGCCGAAAAGTCCGCCAGCTGGACCGTGTTCTGCCGATTGGCGGCACGCGAGATGGAGGCGACCATCTCCGACAAGTCCGCACCCCCTACCTTGATGATTTTCACCGGCACAGCTACGTGATCGAGAGTGATGCTTTCCTTCCGTCGAGCACGATGAAGCGAAGCTGTCGTCTGCCCCCCGTTTACGATCTGCAGGCCCTGCAGGCTTCGGATGGCAGGCCGTCCGTTGGCTTCGTCCAGCTCTATTCCGTCTGCAGTCGCCACGATGCCGTTGTTGAATGCAAGAAACATCGAGGGCTGTTCCATGATGGTTCGCCTCAGTTCCGAGTTCACGCTCTTGCGTCCTCGAAGGCCCAGAAATGCTCTGACATTGAGTTCAAGAAGCCTCACGCCATAGCGTTCATAGATCTGCGAGAGCGCCCGTCCCGGCAGTACTGCAAGATAGGCTTCGTACCCGCCATGATCTGAGGGCACATGCAGACAGGGCACTGCTTCGCCGGTCAAAGCCACTAGGTCGACGGAAATATCGGCCCGGGTTTCTCCTTCGCCGAGGACGCGCTGCAGCCGGACGACGTCATAGGCATCGTATTCGACGGTTCGTCCCTTCCATTCTCCCGATGGGGGAAGCGTCCCGCCGAGTACACTGTCGGTAAGAAGTACAATTCGGATGGTCGACAGGGTCGCTGCTTCCGCCTCTATCCTTCGAGCAAGATCGCTGGCGTCCGTGTTGGAGGGTTCAAGTCGATCTGCCAGACCGTCCATGCACGCACTCGCAAACCGCAGTGCTCGTTCGAGTGCGCGCGCGGCCTCTGTTCCCGTTAAGCGTGATGGCTGGAGTTCGCCTCGATAGACTGTCGTGAACAATTCGAGCCGTCCACGCTCTTCATCAAATGCAAAGCCATCAATCCGGTATCCGGCATTGCCGAGCCGCCCTTCCTGGTGGAGATCGAACACGCTGTCGAGATGGCCGGCATCTTCCAGGCGCTCAAGCACAATCCGCGTGAAAATGTTCGCCGAGAAGGGCGCGTCAGCCGATAGACCCTCTTCGACATCGGTCGCCAGCTCTCTGGCAAAGCGTACCACTACATCGTCATTCAACTCTATATCCCCCTCGCAAATTCTGCGAGCACTGCCTCCGCCTCGATTGCATGACGCTCTATCGCACTCAGCTCAAGGCGGTAGTTCGCCTCCGTCACGGCAGAAGGAACGGAAGCACGGACTAGGCGCGGAAAACCGGCGTCGACCGTGAAGCCACTCAAATTCCTGATGATCACGCGAGGTGCAGAGCGAGCATTCATGTCGTCAGGTATGAGGCCGCGGCGCAAAAGGGCATTCTCGAACGCGCGTCGCGTGGCCTCGCTCGGGATCCGATCGTTGATCTCCCCTATCATCTGCTCCAGGCATTCACCGTCAGGTGCTTCCACCAACCGCACATGCAGAAGATCGAGGCGGCGAAGCCCTCCAGTGTCGAGCTGATCAAGACTTGAAACACTGAGCACGGTCGCCGGTCCCAGCGTCGCCTTGATTTCAAGCGCATGCCCCGAGAGGGTGAAATCATGCAGACCGTCTTCCGGGGCTGCCCAACTGGACAGCAACTGTGCATTGTGCTCGATGAGGCGACGCAGCACGGTCAATTCACCGATCAGGCCGACCGTTTCGTTCCGGCTGAGACCTGCCCGACTTTCTCGAAGAAAGCGCCGCCACGCAGCGAGCCGCGCAAGGAAGACTTCCAGTCCCTCCGACAAGGGCGCGCCCGCGGCTGCCTGAAGCATATCTGCGCAAACCGTTGCGAAGAGGTCCAGCCTTTCGACGTCCTCGAGAGAAAGGACCAGCAGAGCGCCCTCATCGCCTCGCGTATGCGCGAGACGCATCCCGCCCAGCTCGAAGAGCGCGTCTGCGGGCGCATATGCGTCGATGACGAGGCAAGGAGCATTGTCCACCGCTCGAATTCCGGCATGTACATTCAGAGCCGCAATCGCCGGAAGACGCCTGGTACGGTACTGCCGAGCCTGTGGAACGTGATTGCCAAGCTCCTCCCATGCCGCCCTTAGCGTCTGTTGCCAATCCGCTCCTGTCATGTCTGCTCACGCTGTCTGACAGTGTTTTCGAGGTACAGGCGCTGGATAGCGGTAGCGCTCTCTGGAAAGCTGGTCACGACCCCCATGAGCGGACGCGCCGTGCCAACCTCGGCAAGAACCGGATCGAGTGGATAGAGGATCAGCAGGCCATTCTGAGGTCGCTGTCCTCTGACCGCTCTTATGTTCGGGCCGGAAGGCCGGTCAGTCTCAGCCTTGCGCTCGAGCCGACGCTCCTTGTTTGTCTCCTGAAGCGCCATGTCAAACTCGCCGGCTGACAGATCGATGGCTTCGTCAGGCGGGTTCAGGATCGACTTGACGATGAATCGGGTGGTGGTGTCCCGATCGGCACGGGCTCGTCGTTGAATGCTCCGAAATCGTCGACCGGCCAGCTCGACTTCGGTCCCTCTGTCTCCCATCGCCAGAAACACTGTCCAGTCGGTCAGTTCGCCCACGGCGATCTGACCCTCGATATAGGACGCCATGCGCCCGCCTTCGATGTCATAGTTCTCCGGCGGGAACGCGAGGTTCCGCAGATAAACTGCGATGTCGCGCCCAGGGACATCTGTCCAGAGCTCGCCGCTGGCGGCCATCCTAGTTCCCGGCCGCGGCGGAGACACGGTGCCGGCGCCGAGGCTTTCGATGAAGCTGTCGGTCACGGCGACGTTCTGCTCCACCGTGGGGGCATCGCGGAACATGACGGTCTGGATCTTCCCCTCCCCGGCATAGCCGACCTGCCGCTGTACGGCATATCGCTGTTTGTTCACAGCAGTAACGCCCATGATGCTGTGCGCGGCGACGCGGAGCCCGTACTCCTTTGGAGTTGCGAGCATCAGTTGCATGTGCGCGAGCTGTGATCGCAGTTCCTGGTTTGCGGTCGCGACATGCCGGAACCAATCCTCCATGTCGGGCGTGGTATAGAGCCGGCAGACGTCCGCAAAGCCCCGCCGATATCCGAACCAGCGCCCCATCTGCAGAAGACTGTCGTACTGCTTTGAAAGCCTGAGGAAATAGCTGACCGTGAGACCTTCAAGCGTAAGGCCGCGCGAGAGCTTGTCGCCGCCAATCGCGATCACCGAAAGACCGGTCTCCTTGTAGGCCTCGTAGTCGAGACCTGCCTTCGACCGACCATTGGTGACGATGACCCGGATTTTGTCTGCGCTGTTAGGAAGTCTGGCAACCACTTCGGCCCAGTCCGTTGCATCCAGCCCGCGGCCGAACACGGTGGGGCGCACGTGTTCGTTGGTCGGAACGAAGTCGTCCTCCCATAGCCGACGCAGCCTATCGAGCGTTTCGCGGTCACCACCGGAGATCAGCGCGCGCGTAGTGTCCAGATATCGGAGCACCTGCCGGTGTACGGCATCGTGAACATCGACGAACCGCGAGACGTGGGCGAGCATTGAGTTGTGCTCCCGATCCTGGCCACGAGCAGATCGGGTCGCGCATGCCAGCAGAAATGCGTCTATTGCGCGCTCGAGACTCGGCGGGATCCGGTCGTCGCCGTGGTATGTCGGCCTGAGGCTCTTGTCGTGCCGATCTGGAATCCAGTTCTCGTCCGATTGATCAACGTACCGGACGAGCGGCAGTCCCCCCTGGTCACCTTCATCGTTGGTGCCGAACACGGCGACCGGACCGAAGTAGTCGTCCGGCGCGCTAAGCGAAACAATGAATGTCGAAGGAAAAAGATCGGCTCCGTACAGCTGCGCGGAGCGCTCATCGTGCATCAGGATGTTTGCGAAGGGGGTCGCCGTGTAGCCGACATATGCGGATCGATTGAAGGCGCTCAGAAGCTTGCGAATTTCACCGTTGATTCTCGTCGGATCGTAATCGTCGTCGAAGGTCCCGTCTGGGAGCAGCGGCTGATCTCGTGTATCGATGGACGCTTGGTCGGCCTCGTCATCGATGACCAGGAGCGGGGCTGCACGGGATTCGTCCGGCAGTCTTGTTATCCACCGGTTGAGATTCTTCAGGATGCTGGCGTTCTTCTTCACCACGAGGAGGCAGGGCTGGGTGAGAGGAGCAAAGTTCGCCTGCCGCGCAATCCGCAGGCTGAAGTCCCCGTTGGGGATGGCAACGGTCAAACTGTCAACGATCAGGGGTGGCGGAATTCGCCCGACGCCGATTGCCCTTCTGCGTCCGTCCGGTGACGCCGAATCCGGATTCGTGTCCCAGCCGAGAAAGTCCGATTCGAGCCGCTGCTGTGTCTGCAGCCGGAGCACGTTGTGCATGCCGGCCAGGACTACGATCACGCGATATCCAGCATCCGCAGCCCGATTAATTACGCCTGCGTAATGCGCGGTTTTGCCGGACTGCACATCGCCGACCACGAGGCCGCGCCAGTCCCATGGCCCCTCTCGCCGAGGATCGTCAAGCAGTTCCAGGACCTTGGCGGTGCTGTCCCGCAGTTCCTCGACCGAACGTATGGGCCACCCATCTTCGGCGACCTTCTGAAGATAGCGGGTCATGAAACGGCCTGGGCGGCGACGTTCCCCTACATACCATTCGGGCGGCCGTCTGCGATCCTTGAGGGTCAGGGCTTCACCCTGCTCGACAACAAACAAGCCTTCGAGAACCCTGATGACGCTGACCAGCTCGTCCGCTGTGAATTCGTGCGCCGTCGCGGCTGTGACGATCGGGGCGACAGTTCGAACCGCCTGCTCGATTTCCGCCCTGTCGAGCGGCGCGGGCGTCTGCGAGGTGAGGAGCTGACGCGCCATGTTGGTCAGTGTCGTGGCTGCATCGTTGCTCATGCCGTGGTCTCGACCAGCTTCAGAATGGATTGACGGAGGGACGTGGGAGCTCCGGGCAGCTGGCGCAGCAGATTGTCGAGGCGATCGCTCGCAGACTCGTCACCCGGCATGGCCGAGAGCAGGCTGGCGATCCGGCTGGCCAGTTCCGCAGTCTCGGCCGAGCCGAGCGGCGGCGCACCTGCACCGTCGGCTTCGGACACATCGAGCCAGATGCGCTCGACCGGTACACTGATTTCGATCAGGGCGAGCAGTCCGTCCAGCACCTTCGCGTCATCATTCAGTCGTTCGGCGACGGCGCGAACAGCCGGATGGGCGCGATTAATCCGGTATCGCAGCCGAGACGCGGTGCTTTCAGCGATCCACAACGCATCGTCCTCCGAAGGCGCCATCCGCCTTCGTCCTTGGTTACCGCGCCATGCGAATACCTCGCGAGCCCTCTCGCGGCATACCGTGCCGATTGCCGTCAGTCTCGAACGCATGGTGGCCGGCGGACGGGCGAGCGACTTCCGGACATCGATACGCCACTCGGCATCGACCCCCAGAGGAAGATCGATTGCGATGCGTGCAAGACGGCTCGACTCTTCACGCGACCAGGCGCGAGTTCCACCGAGCCCGAGCCAGCCGCCGGCCACGACCAGACGCTTTCCACGATAGACATAGAAACCTTGCCGCTCGCCCCAGCCTCCCGGCCCGCCGGCAGCCTCGTACTCGGCATCGTTGCCAAAGCGATCGCGATGCGGCAGGACGTGGGGCGTGACGACAATCATCCTTCCGGAATGCCGCAGCCTCTCCGTCGGCATCGTAATAGTCGCCGGGTGGGATCGCTGAAAGGGATCCCAGGATAGTACCGGTCGCCCATTGACTACGATCGCGAGCCGCTGCGCGTCTCCGCCGATGAAGCGGTGGAACACCATTGCAGCATGAGCACGGATGTCCTGGATCCGGAGGAAGAAGGCCTCCTTGTCCAGGCCGTAAAGCCCTCCGATCGCGTCCATTCTCTCCCACACCACCAGCGAGCCGTTCGGCTGTTCCGCCAATCTTTCGGCCAGCGGTACCGACGGGAGCTCGTCCGGAATGCTCGCTACCCATCGGCCTCGCTGCTGAACCTCGTCCACATCCCAGCTGAGGACGACCGTCTGGCGGTCCTGCCGACTGGCAACCGTCATCCGCCTGCACTGGGAGAGCGAGGCTGTCTTTAGTCCGAGACCGAACCGGCCCAGGTCGTTTTCAGGCCGTTCCGCGACGGGGCCGGCCCCGCCGAAAGTCATGGCGAAGACCAGGGCGTCCCCGTCCAGACCTGCGCCGTCATCGAGGACTGCGACGCGCGGGTCGCTATCGTTCCATTCGATGTCGATGTCGACCCTCGTTGCGCCGGCCGCTATGCTGTTGTCGATGAGATCGGCTACTGCCGTCTCCGGTGAATAGCCGAAGCCCCGAAGCGACTGCATCAGCGCCGACGCGGATGGAATTATTTCGACCGTCTGCAATTGCCCCCCTTTCCGGAGCGCCGTTCCACTGCTTCGCCGAAACCGCTCCGACCCCTTGCTGGCGGCCAGCCGCCGACTCTGTTGCCCCTATGCTGCCATGCTGTCGGGCGGCGTCGGACCGACGCCCTTCTCCGTTCGCGTTGCCATGAGATCGTTTCTGAGCCGCTCAGCAACTGCCATCGCAAGCAGAGGCGGCACTGCGTTCCCTATCTGCCTGAACGCCGCGTTCATCGCTCCCGCGAACTGGAAGCCATCGGGAAAGGATTGCAGCCGGGCGGCCTCTCGCACCGAGATCGTCCTCTGCTGCTTCGAATCCCAATGAATATGGGAATAGGTATCCTTCCCTATGTGCGCGGTAAGGGTCCGCGAGGGCAGAGCGGGATCGAGCTTCCACCATTTGTTGGGAAATTTGCCCCCATCGTACGGCGGTACGCACTGCCCGCGCAGATCATCCCAGGGCTTGCTGCCGTGTGGAGGCGGCGATAGTTCGAGAAGCAGCCGCTCCGCGAAGATTTCCTCCGCGATCTTCAGGGCTTGCGGATAATCCGCACCGGCAGGCATTCTGCGGAAGATCGGAAAGTCCCGCGGGGTCAGGCGCACGACATTGCCCGTAACGGACTCGCCAGCCTCGAATCCGGGCCATTCCCGCATGCGTCGGGCGTATTCGCTCAGATCGACGTAGCTCCGATACGCCAGCTCGTCACCCACCTTGCGGCGTCGCATGGCCGCGGGATCCCGAAAATGCTCGGAAATGTAAGGCAGGTCAGCAATCGCTTCCTTGGTGGACACTGCTCCTGCCGCCATCGCGGATGCCTGCGGGATCGGCGTGAAGCGCGAGCCCTCCGAGGGCACGTGTTTGAGCGCGACAGTGCGCGCGCCCTCATAGCCGGAAGGCAATTCCGCCTTGCAGGTCGGCTCGGGAAACGAGGGCCGAATGCCGAGTGACTGGTCGAGCGCGATCAGGAACAGGCGCTCGCGAATCTGGGGTACGCCGTAGAATGCAGCATTCAGGAGCGTGTAGCCAGTGTTGTACCCGGCTTCTTCCAGCGTGGCGCATATTTCCTCCGGCACGTTGTGGCCGCCGAAATTGAGAATATCCGGCACATTCTCGATCACGATCGCGACCGGCTGAACGGCCTCCACATATTGCAGGAAGCGCTTGTAAAGCCGCGCGCGTGGGTCGTTTCTGAACGCATCGACATCGCCCTTCAAGGATCGCAGCTTAGAACGCCCTATCCGCGCGAATGCCTGGCAGGGCAGGCCCGCCGCTAGGACGTCGAACGAAGCAGCGGCGGGCGTTGCCAGTCCGAGATCATCGACAACGTCATCAGCGGTCTGCTCGACCATGTCGCGCGGTGCTGACCATTTGTCGGACGATACGCCCTCGGGTGGTTCGAAATTGAGAGCATAGCTCTTCGCTGCAATCGGATCACACTCGACATGCGCCTGAAGATTGAACCCGGCGGCGGCGAATCCAAGAGACAGCCCCCCGCAGCCAGAGCAGAGCTCAAGGACCCGCGGCTTCTCGCCGGAGCGGACACGCTGCAGCTTCGCAGCCCGGTTGTCAGCATCTATAATCAATGTCTCGCACTCCCCCCAGATGCGAGGCGACCCGCTCTCTAAGATGCTCCAGGTCTTCAGTCTCGCACTCCCAGATTACCAGAGTGTCCCATCCCAGCTCTGTAAGCTCTGAAAGCGCTCGCCGATCCCTTTCTTGATTGGCCCTGAATTTCCGCTCCCAGAATTCAGTATTCGATTTGGGCGTATACGCAAACCTGCAATTTCGATGACGGTGCCAGTAACACCCATGGACCAGTATTACTTTGCGCAACCTTGGAAAGACAAGATCTGGTGACCCAGGAAGGTCCCGTCGATGTAATCGGTGGCGAAATCCGAGCGCATGCGCGACGCGACGGACGCGCAGTTCCGGCTGCGTATCCTTGCCGCGCACTCGCGCCATCATCGCCGATCGCTTTTCCTGGCTGACGATGTCCATGGCTCCCCGTTCCAGATTTAGATGCAAGTTCATGCGGGATTCGCCATGTCGGTCCCGCGATGTCGACGCGCGTTTCTTCGTGCACGGCAGTCCGGCACGGCTCGACGAGGGGACGATCCGGCTATAATTCGCGGCGTGTCTGGCGACTTGACTTCAAGTTCGCAGCCCAGCGTGGCCAGCACGATCAGCGCCTTCCCGATCTGTGCGGTCGGCTTGCCCGCTTCTAGCTCCACGAGAAACCGCACACCAACGCCGGCAGCGGCAGCAAGCTGATTCTGCCTCAGACCTTGCGCTCGACGTACATCTCTGATCAGCTGCCCGACTGCTTCCGGTGTCATTCCGTGATTCCCGTTCGGGAAATTTATGCTACGATGCAACTCACAGTTCAAGCCTGACCTTCCCGATCCTCAAGGCTATCTGCGTTCGCAGGGCCCAGCCTCATTCTCCGGATTCAAACGTCCCGCCGGGCGATCGAACCTTCCGGATTGCGAACAGGTCAAGCTGACCGCCCGCATTACCGGCCCCATGTCTTTGATGTGGATGTCGTCCGCTGCGGAAGTTGGAGTTCGGTCTGATGCGCCGGGTGCCCAGCTCCAACGCCTGATACCCACCACAGATGACTGAACCGGAAGTCCCATTTTTCCTTTAATCCGGTTTTCCGGATCGGGATCGATCTACAATTGGCGATTTCTCCTTCCTTGCTTTCACGAAGGCCCGATCCCCTTCCAGGAATGCTTCAAGCATGAACGGGATCAGTTCGGAGACAGATTCGGATTCGCCGTAGGCCTGACGGTAAAGCGCCGCATAGTCGCGAAGCGCCCGATTCAGCTCGGCGCCAACCGTGATGGTGATCTTCACTGGCGTGCGGTCGGGCAGTTTTCCAAGCTTCAGGTTCGTCATTTTCAATCCTATGCATTTCGCCACGCTTTCCAAAGGCGGACGTCAGCCTCGATACGGCTGTAGCAACAAATCTTTTTGGACGATGATGCGCAGCGGCCATCCGGGGCGGACGGTGATGGTCGGCTGGATGTTGAGATTCTTTTCGGTGATGCGCTGGCCGGCGCGGTTGACGTTCTGTTGGGTGGATTCGCGGACGGCGCGGACCAGATCGCTTTCGTCCTGGCCGAGGCTCAGTTCCGTGGTGACGCCGAGCAGCGTGGCGAGCGCGATACCCTTGATCAGTCGCCAGGTATGGAAATCGACCTCGTCCTCGAGCCCGGCATAACCGGCGGTGTCGGTGGCGGGCAGGTTGTCGATCTCGATGGACGAGCCGTCGGGCAGCAGAATGCGCTGCCAGACGAGGAGCGCACGCCTTTGCCCGAAGGCGACCACACTGTCATAGGTCCCGATGACACGCGAGCCCTGCGGGATCAACAAGATGCTGCCTGTCGCCGTGTCGTAGATGTTTTCGGTGACCTGAGCGACGACAAGGCCCGGCAGGTCGGAATTGATGCCGGTAATCAGGCTCGCCGCGATCACGCTGCCGGCCATGATCTGATAGGGCGAGGCCGGGGTTTGCAGGGCGTGCGGATTATAGATCCCGCTAGCGTCGCGCCGGCTGACAAAGTCCAGTTTGCGCTGCTGGTTGTTCTGGTCGCCTTCGGCTGGTGCAACGGAGGCCGGCGCGAGCCCGGCCCCTGATTGTGATAGCGCCGTTTCCGGTTGCGCGCGGGCGCCCTGTCCCGTTCCGACAGCACCGATCATGCGGGTCCTGTTCTCGATCCGGAAGAACACCTCCGACTCGCGGGCCTGGATCGCCTGCTGGGCGAGGCGCTGTTCCTCGGCGGAAACCTCCTGCCCGGGTGCGATGCCGAGCTGGCGCTGACGTTCGAGAATGGGCCCACCGAGATCGCCGGGCAGCGGCGGCCCCAGCATGGGGATCTGCGGCTTGACCTGGGAATAATCCCCCGGAAGCGTTTCAAGTCCTTCGGGCGTCGGCTTGCGCTCGGTGTTGTAGAGTTCTTCCGCCTGTTCGCCGAGGCGCAGTGCCGGTCCCTGCAGCGCCATTATGGTGACGCCGAGGATGGTCCCGGAACCAAGAGCAGCAATGGCGATGACCACACCGCGTTTGAAGCGCACGGTGCGGCGCGGTGAGGCCCGCAGCTGCAGCCCCTCGGGATCGACTTTGGGAGGCGTATGGGAAGCGGATGTATCGGTCATGACCTGCTCACCTACTCAGACGCCCGAACAGAGACGTGCGGCGGCGTGGTCTGCCGTCGGTTCTCGTGATGCGTACGACCTGTTGCGGCTTGGTGCCGAGACGCAATTCGGCCGCGGCGAAGAGGCGGTCTACGATGTAATAGTTGCCGCGCATGCGGTAGTTGACGAGTTCGTTGCCACCTTTGGCGCCGACCACGAAGAGCGGCGGCGCCTCGCCCTGATCGATGCGGCGCGGGAATTCGATATAGACCTTGTGACCGTCGTCGAACGCACGCACCGGGCGCCAGGGAGGCGTGTCGCCGGTGATCGAATAGCGGAAGCGGATATCGTTGAGCGCTACGTTGGACGCCACCGGTGCGGCTGCTTCGGCTCGGGCATTTCGCCGGCGTAGTGCGATGATCTGATCCTCGCTGTAGGTCCAGGATATCGCGGCCATGGCGGTCTTCTCCGTGCTTTCCAGCTGCAAGTGATAGGACCGCCGGTCCGTCGTAATGACCAGATTGGTTTTCAGCCCCGGCGCGAAGGGTTTGACCAGTACATGGGTGCGCTGGTTCTCGCCCGTGCCGCTCACCGTATCGCCGATCACCCAGCGCACGGTGTCGCCAGCCGAGACGGAGGTCAGCGTCTCGCCAGGCTGCAGCGCGATATCGGTGACGCGCTCGGGTGCCGCATAGAGCTGGTAGAGCGCTCCGTCCGCATATGGATAGACCTGGACCGCGTTGACATAGCCATGTTTCGTGGGTTCCTGGGTGGCGGCCTTGTTGGCATCGGCGACACGCTCCTCGGGCGAGCGCTTATCCTCGACGGCCTTGCTCGGTTCGGGCTGCAACTGACCAGGCAAGGGCAGTGGCTTCGGAACTTCGACGATCTTCACCGGTTTCTCAGGCGCCTTCTCGGTTGCCGCCGGTTTGAAATCAGCAGCATCATAGGAAATCTCCGGCGGCGGCACCTTCTTCGACGCACAAGCGGAAAAGACCACTGCCGACGCCGACACGATCAGCACGGCTCGGAATGACAAAAGCCTATTCTTCATGGGCGGACTCCTTCGGGGACGCAGAAGTGGGTGCGGCGCTGTCGAGCTCGCGCGACCAGTCGATGGCATGTACGAAGACGCCGAGCGGATTCCTGCGCAGCTGATCGGCGTCGGTCGGCGGCCGGATCAGGACGGTGAGGATCGCGGTCCATCGTGTCGTGCTGGCGAGACTGCCGCGCTCGTAGACCTGCTCGGTCCACTTGACCTGGAACGAGCTGTCGGAGGCCCGGACCACGCTGGTCACCTGCACCGACACGCTGCGCGTGCCGATCCGGCCAAACGGATCGTTGGCCTTGGCGTACTCGTTGAGGAAGAGTGCGGCGCGGTCGGTGGCGAAGTCATACGCCGATAGCCAGTTCTGCCGCACCAACACGGGATCGGTGGAAACCGACCGGACATTCGAAACGAAGCGACCGAGATGCCAGGCGATCTGTGCATCGGTCGGCTCGTAGTCCTGGATCGCCGGGGCGACCGCACGCGCCTCCCCGAAACGGCCGACCTCGACGACGTAGGGGACGACGCGGCTTTGCAACGACTGCCACAGAAGCCCGCCGGCAAGGCCCGTCGCCAGCGCCAGGCAGCCGAAGGCCATGAGGCGCCAGTTCCTGGCCTGCACGCGGGCCGAACCGATGCGCTCGTCCCAGAGTTGAGCCGCCTTCTGGTAAGGCGTGACGGGTTCGGGTGTCTTCCCGTAGCGCTGAACGGGTCGCTTGAAGAGCATCTAGTCGTCCTTGTCTCTGAGGGAGGGATTGGCGCCGCTTCCCGGCCGATCGCCGTCGCGGACGGCCTGCATCGCAGTGTGGCGATGGGCACGGGTTGTCTGTTCGGAGCGCAGCCGCCTTGCCCAGGCTGGGGCGCTATCGGCCGCTGTGCCGGCCGAAGGTTCGCGGCTGGTCGGCGCACCGCCTGTCGCGATCCAGGAGGCATCGCGCCCGGCATCGGCACTCTGCTTGAACGGTGCGGCCGCGGAGCGCGCGCCTTGTATGACGCCGCCACCGGCAGCCCGCGCCACACCGCCCATTCCGGCCGCAACGCCTGCTACACCGACTTCACCGGACGTATCCCGTCCGAAGCGATAGGCCGCGGTTGTCGCGGAACCCATGGCGGTGCCGGCACGGATCGCGGACAGACTGCCGCCGGTGGCTAGGCGGGTCCCGGCGTAGGCTGCGCCTCCGGCAACGAGCGCCGCACCGCCCGCCGCTGCCGTCGTGCCCAACGCTGCACCCGCACCGAGCTGCGGCGCGCCGGAGACAAGACCGGAGGCGATCCCCGGCCCGAAGATGCCGAGGCCAAGCAGCGCCAGCGCACCCAGCACCTGCGACATGGCGGCGGCGAGGTCCGGTTCCTGGCCCTGCAGGGCGGAAACGAACTCGGAGAAGAGCGTCGAGCCGATGCCGACGATGACGGCGAGCACCATCACCTTGATACCGGAGGAGATCACATTGCCGAGCACGCGTTCGGCCAGAAATACCGAGCGGTTCCAGAGTGCGAAGGGCACGAGCACGAAGCCGGCGAGCGTGGTGAGCTTGAACTCCAGGATGGTGATGAAGAGCTGGATGGACAGAATGAAGAAGGCGATGATGACCAGGAACCAGGCCAGAAGCAGCACGAAGATGGTGAGCGCGTTGCCGAAGAATTCCGGGAAACCGAGAAGCTGGCTTGCCTGATCGAGCAACGGCCATGCGCCTTCAAAACCGGTTGACGCAATGCGGCCTGGCCGCAGCAGGTCGTCGGCCGACAGGCTGCCGGATGAGGCGTTGATCCCGAGCCCGGCAAAGGACCGGTAGATGATGTCGGCGAGGTTGGAAAAATTGTTCAGAATGAAGGCGAAGACGCCGACATAGAGCACCTTGCGGATAAGGCGGCCGAAAATGTTGGACTCATCACCGAGCGTCCAGAACAGGCCGGCCAGCGTGATGTCGATGCCGATCAGGATGGTGGTGAGGAAGGCGACGTCGCCCGAAAGCAGACCGAACCCGCTGTCTATATAGCGGATGAAGGTCTCCATGAACCGGTCGATAACGCCGAGGTCGTTCACGTTGCCGCCTTCCTCTTGCCTGTCGGGCCTGGATCAGTTGCCGGAATAGGCGTCACCGGAGCCGAGGAAGCGCCGCGTCGTCTCGCGAGCTGCTTCCTCCGACTGCGCCTTGCGGGCGGCATCCTCGGCCTGCGCCCGGTACTGGGTGGCGAGCAGCGTCTGGATCTGCATCTGCTGCTTGGCCGACAGCGCGATCAGCTGGTTAGTGGCCTGGCTCACCTGGAGGGCGCCGACGGCGCCCTGGCTGCGACTGACGAGATCGGCAAGGAGATCGCCGTCGGCCTGGACGTTCTCGACGATCTGCGACTGGACGCGCATGGTCTGGCGGAAGGCCTTCATGGCGCTTTGCCAGCGCTCGCGCGCGGCCGCCGCCAGGTCGTTCACCTTGATCGTGGCATCGTAGCTTTCCGGATATTGCTCTCGCCATTCATCCTCGAGCCGGTCGAGGTCGAAGCTCAGACCGTCCGCCTGGATCATCAGCCCGTCGATGCGGTTGAGCGCGCCGGTGAGCTGGCCGAGCGAAGAGAAATCCAGACGCTCCAGGTTGCGCGCCATGTTCTGCAGCATGGTCGCCTGATTCTGCAGCGACTGGATCTGGTTGTTGATCTGCTCCAGGGAGCGTGCGGCCGTCAGCACGTTCTGGGCATAGTTCGACGGATCGAACACGGTGATGGCGAAGGCCGGCTGGATGAAGCCGGCAATCGGTCTGGTGACCAGGGAGACTGTGATCAGTCCCGTGAGAAGATGGCGTCGCATCATGACGATTGCTCCTTGTCTGGTTGAGGGAATTGCCCGAGAAGCTCGGCGGCCCAGTCGAGGCCGCGCGCACTGAGAAACCGGGACGCGAAGCCGTCCCGCCCGTGCTCGGATAAGATGGTGTCGATAAGGGTCTGCGCGGCCGGATCGGAGGCGCCGCAAAGCGCCAGTGCCACGGGACCCAAGCCCAGCTCGAACTGCCGATTGCCGCGGCGCGATTGCAGATAGTAGTGGCGCTTGGGCGTGGCGCGGGCGATCAGCTCGATCTGCCGCTCGTTCAGACCGAAGCGGTCATAGGCCGTCCGTGCCTGCGGTTCCACGGCGCGATCGTTGGGCAGAAAGATACGCTGCGGGCAGCTCTCGATGATCGCCGGCGCAATGGAAGAATCGGCGATGTCGGCGAGCGACTGCGTGGCGAAGATCACCGAAACGTTCTTCTTGCGCAGCACCTTCAGCCATTCGCGGATGCGGGCGGCAAAGAGCGGGTTGTCGAGATAGACCCAGGCCTCGTCGAGGATGAGCAATGTCGGCCGCCCGTCGAACCGCGCCTCGAGCCGGTGGAACAGATAGGTGAGCACCGGCAGGACAACGCCGGCCTCATGCATCAGCTCCTCGGTCTCGAAGCACTGCACGTCCGACAGCGCCAGCCGGTCGTCATCGGCATCGAGCAGCCGGCCGAAGGGGCCGTCCAGCGTATAGGGCATGAGGGCAGCTTTCAGCGCATTCACCTGAAGGAGCACCGACAGGCCGGTGAGCGTGCGTTCTGCCGCCGGCGCGGTCGCCAGGCTGGTGAGCGCCGACCAGACCGCCTCCTTCACCTCCGGCGTGACGGTGATGTTCTCATGAGCCAGCAGGCCGGCAATCCATTCGGCAGCCCAGCTGCGGACGGTCTGATCATCGATGTTGCGCAGCGGCTGGAAGGCGAATGAGCCGTCGGCGCCCAGTGCATGGTGCTCGCCGCTCATGGCGAGTGTGACCGCGCGCGCGGAATTGCCCTTGTCGAAGAGATAGACCTGCGCGCCGGCATAGCGGCGAAACTGCAAGGCGATGAGCGAAAGCAGCACTGACTTGCCGGCACCGGTCGGCCCGACGATCAGCATGTGACCGACATCGCCGACATGAGTGGAAAGCCGGAACGGTGTCGAACCGCTGGTCTCGGCAAAGAGCAGCGGCGGAGCTTCTGTCCCCGTGATCCTGGCAAGATGGTCGTTGCGCGCCGGACCGGCCCACACCGACGACAGCGGCATCAGATGGGCGAGGTTCAGCGTGTGGATTAGCGGCTGGCGGACATTGGCATAGACGTGGCCGGGCAGCGAGCCGAGCCAGGCCTCGACCGCATTGACGCTCTCGCGGATGGTCGTGAAGCCGAGCCCGTTTATGATGCGTTCGACCGCGCGAAGCTTCTCCTCGGCGGCCTGACGGTCCTCGTCCCGGATCGTCACCGTGGTGGTGAGATAGCCGAAGCCGACATGATCGCCACCCAGGGCCTGGAGTGCTGCATCGGCATCGAGTGCCTTGTTGTCGGCATCGCTGTCGACGAGCGGCACCGGCTCGTTGGTCACCACCTCGCGCAGGATGGCGGCGATCGACTTGCGCTTGGCGAACCACTGCCGACGCAGCCTGGTCAGCGTCTTCGTAGCCTCCGTCTTGTCAAGGGGAATGAAGCGGGTCACCCAGCGATAGGCAAAATCCTGATGATTGAGGGCGTCGAGGACTCCGGGCCGGGTGGTATTCGGGAAACCGAGAATGGAGAGCGTACGCAGATGCTGTTCGCCCAGCATCGGCTCCAGCCCGCCGGTAAGCGGCGTGTCGACCAGCACGCCATCGAGATAGATCGGCGTCTCCGGCACGGCGACCGGATGACGCCTGGTCGCGATCGTGCCGTGCAGGAAGGCCAGCGTCTCGGCGTCGTCGAGCGCGTACATCTCGGGCATGAAGCCTGACAGGAGATCGAGCACCCGGTCGGTCTCGTCGCGGAACCGCGTCAGCTCCTGGCGCCAGTTCCGTGTCCCTTCCGAATGATCGGACTCGACCAGGGCGCTTTCGGCGCGTGCCTGGCCGTCCGGTGGCGGCATGAACAGCAGGGTCAGGTGATAGCGGCTCTCGAAATGCGCGACCTTGCCCTCGAACGCCGCGCGCCGCTCCTCGTCGACCAGCCACGAGGCGGCGTCGGGGAACTGCGCCTTCGGATAATCCAGCGCCTCGATGCGTTCGGCCTCGAAGAACAGGGCCCAGCCGGTGCCGAGGCGTCTCAGCGCATTGTTCGCCCGCGCACAGATGCCGACGAGCTCGGCTTCCGTCGCGCTTTCCAGATCGGGTCCGCGGAATCGGAACGTCCGCTGAAAGCTGCCGTCCTTGTTGAGAACGACGCCGGGCGCCACCAGCGCCGCCCAGGGCAGATGGTCGGCAAGCCGGTCAGCGCGGTTTCGGTATTCGACAAGGTTCAGCATGCGAGCCACCCCTTCTGGCGAAGGTGACGGACGAACACGCTTGCGAAGTCCGGGTCGCGCCGGGCGGCAAAGACGGCGAGCGTGTGGCCCGCGATCCAGAGCAACAAGCCGGCGATCCATTGCTGCATCCCGAGCCCGATCGCCGCGGCTACCGTGCCGTTGAGGATCGCCACGGCCCGTGGCGCACCGCCAAGCAGGATCTGCTCGGTCAGCGATTGATGGACCGGAACTTCGAAACCTTCGATATGCTGCTCCCCGGCCGGCATCAGATGAGCGCCCCGCCACCGAAGGAGAAGAAGGAGAGGAAGAAGCTCGAAGCGGCAAAGGCGATCGACAGGCCGAAGACGATCTGGATCAGCCGGCGGAAGCCGCCCGCCGTGTCGCCGAAGGCGAGCGTCAGACCTGTGATGATAATGATGATCACCGCGATGATCTTGGCGACCGGCCCCTGCACCGATTCCAGGATCTGTTGCAGCGGCTCTTCCCACGGCATGCCGGAACCGGCCGCATGGGCCGGAAGCGTGAGAAGAAGCGGGAGGGCGGCGGACGAACAAAAACGAAGCTTCTTGCGCATGAAAATCCTCTCAAAGCTGCTGGAGTTGCGGGAGGGTGAGCTGTGTGACGGCGTAGTCGCCATTGCCGTCGAGACCGGCGACTTCGGCGATCGCGTCAATGCGGCGCGATGAGCCACGCCCGGCGATGAAGACGATCAGATCGATCGCTTCGGCGATGAGACGACGGGGAACGGTGACGACGGCTTCCTGAGCGAGCTGCTCGATACGGTAGAGCGCCGAGCGTGCCGAATTGGCATGGACCGTGGCGATGCCGCCCGGATGACCGGTGTTCCACGCCTTCAGCATGTCGAGGGCTTCCGCGCCCCGGACCTCGCCGACGATGATGCGATCGGGTCTGAGCCGCAGCGTCGAGCGCACGAGATCGGCGAGGGTGACCGAGCCGCGCCGAGTACGGAGCGCAGCGCAATCCTTCGCCGCGCATTGCAGTTCGCGCGTGTCCTCGATCAGTATTACGCGCTCGTCACATTCGGCCACTTCAGCGAGCAGAGCATTGGCAAGTGTCGTCTTACCCGACGACGTGCCGCCGGCGACCAGGATATTGCGACGCTCCCGGACCGCCTTCCTGAGCGCATCGGCCTGGACCGGCATCATGATCCGGTCGGTGACATAATCGGCGAGTGTATAGACACGTGCGGCCGGCTTGCGGATCGCAAAGCATGGTGCCAAGACCACCGGAGGCAGCAGGCCCTCGAAGCGCTCGCCGCCCAAACCATCTGAAATTGGCAATTCGGCGCTGACGATCGGATTGTCGGCATGCGCTTCGGCGCGCACGTGGGAGGCGACCAGGCGGATGATGCGTTCCGCCTCGGTCGGATGCATGCGCACGCCGGTGTCGACCCGGCCCTCCCCCAGCCGGTCGAGCCGCAGAGCGCCGTCGGGGTTCACCATCACCTCGATGACGGAGGGATCGGCCAGCGCATCGGCGATCGCCTGCCCCATGGCGGTGCGCAGCATGGTGCGGCGGCGGTGATCGGCCTCGGGATGCGTGGTCATCCTTCTTCTCCCCCGGCATCGCCTTCATCAAGCGAACGCTTGCCGGAGGCGATCTGGCGGCCGACCTGCTCGACGAATTTCCGGAAGCGCTCCTGCGCGATCGCCTGTGTCGCCTTGTCCGGCACCGGCGTGTGGGCGTGAAGCGTGATGGAAAAGCGGATGAAGAGCGCCAGGCTCTCCAGGATCATCTCGGCATCGCGCCGGACATGATCGAGGTCGCGCGAAAGACGATCGAGCCTCTTGCCATAGCGCCGGTCGAGCTCGTTCTCGCCGCGTTGCTCGATGAAGGCCTCGACCGCTTTCGCCACGATCTCCGACTTGGTGGTCGAGGGATTGCGACTGAGTTGGTCGAGCTTCCTGCTCAACTCGGGATCAAGGAGAAACTGATGACGGATGCGTTCGGGCTTCATGCGGCTCGTTCCGGTTGCCGGCGCCCATGCGCCGGATGCGGAACGAGCATCGTTTAGATGCCCGGATTCGCTTATGGCCCTTATCTACGCCGAGATACGCCCGGCCACGGAAACGTCAGAAACCGGGCAGAATGTCCTTGTCCTCGCCCATGCCCTCGTTGACGCCATAGGCGCGCGCAGCATTGGAGATCGGGTCCATGACTTGTCCGTCGGCGACCGTCTCGCCGTCATCGTCGGCGGGTCTGAACAGGTCGCCCTGGTCAGGCTGTTCGGCTTTCCTTTCGCTTTCTCCGGGCAACCCCGGATGACGCTGCTTCTGGACGCCGCCTTCGTCTTCGGATGCGGTTTCGGCGCTCTCATCGTCGGCGGCAAGACGACGGTCCACGCCGCGTACCTGACCGCTCCAATCTTCGGGACGTTGAGCAGGGCAATCTGCATAAGGACCATCGTGCAGGATTGGCGAAGGCAGAACGCGCTCGGTGAAGTTCCGGTCTTCGTAGTAGCGCAACTTCTTCGCCCGGATCGGCGGCAGGCCGGAGACCAGGACCAGTTCGTCGGCCGGCGGCAACTGCATCACCTCGCCCGGCGTCAACAACGGGCGTGCGGTCTCCTGGCGGCTCACCATGACGTGAGAAAGCCACGGTGCCAGCCGATGGCCGGCATAGTTGCGCATGGCCCTCAGTTCCGTCGCCATGCCGAGCGCGTCCGAGATGCGCTTGGCCGTGCGCTCGTCGTTCGAGGAAAATGCAATCCGCACATGGCAGTTATCGAGAATGGCATTGTTCTCGCCATAGGCCTTGGAGATCTGGTTGAGCGACTGCGCGATCAGATAGGCGCGGATGCCATAGCCGGCCATGAAGGCAAGTGCGGTTTCGAAGAAATCGAGCCTTCCCAGCGCTGGGAACTCGTCCAGCATCATGAGCAGCTGATGTTTCCTGCTCTTCTTCGGATCGCCGTCAAGCCGCTCAGTCAGCCGCCTGCCGATCTGATTGAGCACCAGTCGCACTAGCGGTTTGGTGCGCGAAATGTCCGAAGGTGGCACGACGAGATAGAGAGACACCGGCCGGTCTGCATCCATGAGGTCGGAAATTCGCCAGTCGCAGGCCGATGTCGTCGCCGCCACGGTCGGATCGCGATAAAGCCCGAGGAAGCTCATCGCCGTGGACAGGACGCCGGAGCGTTCGTTTTCCGATTTGTTCAGCACCTCGCGGGCTGCCGAGGCGACCACCGGATGCACCCGAGGCCTTTCCTTCGTGCCGAGATGGTTGGTGGCCATCATCCGCCGCAGCGTCGCGGCAAACGATCGCTGGGGATCCGACAGGAAAGTGGCGACGCGGGCAAGCGTCTTCTGCTCCTCGGCGTAGAGAACATGCAGGATGGCGCCGACCAGCAGAGCGTGGCTGGTCTTTTCCCAATGGTTCCGCCGCTCCAGCGCACCTTCGGGATCGACGAGGATGTCGGCGATGTTCTGGACGTCGCGGACCTCGTGCGGGCCCTTGCGTACTTCCAGCAGCGGATTGTAGCGCGCCGATCGCGGATCGGTCGGATTGAACAGGAGGCAGTGCGAGAACTTCGAGCGCCAGCCGGCGGTCAGCTGCCAGTTCTCGCCCTTGATGTCGTGGATCACCGCCGAGCCGGTCCAGGAAAGAAGCGTCGGAACGACCAGACCCACACCCTTGCCCGAGCGCGTCGGCGCAAAGGCCATGACGTGCTCCGGCCCGTCATGGCGCAGATAGCGGTCTTGCAGCTTGCCGAGGAAAACGCCCGCCGGCCGAAACAGTCCAGCCTTCTCGATTTCACGCTTCAAAGCCCAACGCGAGGAGCCATAGGTCGTGACGAGCCCACGCTGCCGCGCACGCCACAACGAGCCGGCGATCGCGGCGGCGCAGCCCATGAAGCCGCTGGCAGCTGCAAGCATCCCAGCCTTGTTGAAGACCTCCGGCGCATAGGCCTCGAACTGGAACCACCACTCGAACAGTTTCCACGGCTTGTAGATCGGCCAGCCGGCCGCCACAAACCATGGCGAGCCGAGTTGCTCCTGATGGCCCAGCATATCGGCGCACCACTGCGTCGCTGCCCATACGCCAAGGATGACAATGGCGAACACCACGGTGATCTGGCCGACAAGGAGCTTTGTCGGTGTCATGGGCGCTGCTCCGCTAATTTAAACGGAACAAGTATTGTGCCGAGTGTCAGGAAATCGAAGTGCCCCTATGTGCGATCAGGTGCGATCAATCGGCCGGCTTTGATCACCTAGCTGCGCCAGGCGGCCAGTCGAAGGCATGTTCCGGAATGTCCACAGTGGGTGCAATAGAGCCGGCCGCCGCTGCCCTCTTGGTCGACGATTTCGCGGACATGCCCGGACTTCGCCAAGCTGATTTCCGAACGGCGTATTCGGGGCCGTTCGCTGCCTGTCCGGTTCTGGCCGAGGATTTGGGCAAGCTGCCGTTCGGCTACCGACCTCTTCCAAGTCATTCATTGGACTTGATAGCGCGACCACAAACCGGACATTCTGCACTGAGCAAATCCGGTTTTGGGCTGTTACCTCGACCGAGACGATGCAGCTTTTGCGAGAAGAGCTCTCGGTAGGGCGACTGTCCCAGGCTGATGCGTTGGTGCTTGATTTGCGCAGCCGCTGGAGCGGAGCTCCGCTGGATGCCGCCGAAATTTTCGTTGGCGGGACGCGCTGTAGGGCGATGAGGAGGGGCAGTTGAAATGCATTCTCCAGTGAAGAACGTCGAATACGCCGAATTTCGGCTGAACTGTCGGAATCCGACAGCTCCCTTCCACCCCGGTCTCCAAGCGCTCAGGCGAACAAAAGCATTTCCCACCGATATCATCTAACTTAACTACTTGCGTTAAGTAGCGTTGACAAGTCGGAAATGTCGGCTATGTTGGGGCGTGATGGACATCGAGTTTGCAGACCCGCGCCTAGCGCTGATTGAAACAGAAGCCGCAGCGGACACCCGATTGCCGGTCGCCGTTATTCAGAGCGCACGTCGACGCTTTAGCATCATGCGGGCAGCCCCTGACGCGCGCACGCTGCATAACTGGAAAAGTCTAAGATTGAAGCCACGCAGTGGATCAGCAGAGTACCTCGTGGTGCTCTCGCCGCAGTGGGCGATAGCGATCAAACTCATAGAAAAGAACAGCATGATGACGGTAGTCGTAACAGCTATGGAAGAGCAACAGCGGGGGGTGGCATGACGGGGACCAGCAATCAGGTGGCTATTGAGCCGCCGGGTACGTTCATCAAGATGGAACTGGAAGCGCGCGGATGGTCCCAGCGCGATCTAGCCTTCATTCTTGGCCAGAGCGAGCAGCAGCTCAATCCGCTTTTGTCTGGCAAACGTGGCATCACTCCCGATATGGCGCGCCTGCTTGGCGATGCGTTCGATACGTCGCCGGAGTTTTTCTTGAATCTCCAGGGCCGTTATGACTTGCAGAATGCCAAGGACCCAGATCCGGCGGTGAAGACTCGGGCCGGGCTGCAAGCTCATTTCCCTGTACGCGACATGATCCGGCGCGGTTGGATTCAAGATGGCGAAGCATCCCTGCTCCAGCTCCAAATGTCTCGCTTCTTCGAAGCAGCGAATGACGATAAGCTGGGTGACATCACATTCGCTGCGAAGCGCACGCACTATGACGCTACGCCGCCGCATCAACTCGCGTGGGTATTTCGAGTACGCCAGCTTGCCAGGCAGATGAAGGTCGAAACTTTTTCGACCGAAAAGCTTGGCGCACTTCTGCCCAAATTGCGCAGCTTGATGGTCGATCCCGAGGCGGTCGCCTCGGTGCCAAGCCTCTTGGCGGGCTGCGGAGTGCGTTTTGTCGTCGTTGAGGTTCTGCCAAACGCAAAGATCGATGGGGTCTGTACCTGGCTTGACGACGCATCCCCCGTAATCGGCATGTCTACGCTGTACGATAGGCTCGATAACTTCTGGTTCGTGCTACGGCATGAGATTGAGCATGTATTGCAGGGTCATGGCAAACAATCGATCGGAATGGTCGATCATCTAACGGGCGAGAGCGCCAACGAATTAAGCGGAGAGGCGGATGAGGAGAAGGTTGCCAACATAGCGGCCGCCGACTTCTGTGTCCCATCTGCGAAGATGTCATCATTCTATGCCCGCAAGTATCCCTATTTTTCGGAGCGCGACGTAGTTGGCTTCGCAGCATTAATGGCCGTCCACCCGGCGATCGTGGTTGGTCAACTCCAGAAGCGTATGCAACGCTATGATTATCTGCGCAGATATCAGGTTCCGGTTCGGGCGCATCTCCTCAAGGAAGCCCTTGCCGATGGCTGGGGCAATGTGGCCGAAGCACAGCTTTAGAGAATAGGATCTACAAGTGGCGACCTTTAGCGAACAGATGCAGGCGATCTTCGGACGCTATACCGAAGAAGTAAGTGCGGACCCGGTCTCGCTGGATGAGGTCGCGGCCTGGGCAATCGAGCGCGGCCTTTACAAGCCTGCCCCGCGTGACATCGTGAAAATCTGTCGCGACGCTTTGGCCGACAGCCTGCGCCAAGAGAGACGGGTCGATGAGAAAGGGCGCAAATATCGCGCCAAACATTCGGTCCGAACCTGGATCAAAGGTCAGCAGCTGAGCCTGTGGGCTGATATCGACACTGCGCCCCGTTCCTTCTTGGAAAAGTCTTTCGGTCAGCGTCGTAAATCGATTGCGGACGACTGTTTTCAGATCAAGCAGGATGTCGATCACTTCAATGACGAGCATCCGGGTGAAGAGCCCATTCAGATGATCATCGACTTCACGGATGACGTCGCCGAAATGGAAGCCGCTGCGCGGCAGGACACTGGAGACGACGAGGCAGCGTAAGCTGCCTACCCCCCCGTGAATTGCACAATCGGCCATCCCAAAAAGACTAGGCCGTGAACCCGAGGGAATGACCGTTTTCAGGCTACCCGCTCCGAGCGTCGAACGGCGTAAAAGGGGGCGCAGAACTGCCGTTCAGAATCTGAAATGCGAGCACCACCTTGGGTCATGATTTGCCGTGGCGAATAGCATTCAGTTGCGAGCCTATTGATCGCAATGCGGAGGGAGAATTGCGGGCGCCCAAGAGGTTGCTGTGAAAGTCCGGCACCCCAGGCGACGTCATGTCATTACTGCAAACCAACAGCGCTCTTCCGACGTCAATCACCTGCTTTTGCGGAAGGACTGTCGTCGTCGCCATAAAGTTCCAAGCCATCGATCTCACGCTTCAGTGTCTCTCGCTCGAATTCCCGTCCAACGACCGTGACGAGCGTTCTCAATTCGCCAATCAGGAGATCGACCGGTTCGTCTGAATATCTGTAGACCTTGCGCCCCATGAATTCGGCAAGAGCCGCCAGCTTCTGATAGCGAACATATTCCTCCGCTTTCCGCATCAAGTATTCTTGCCGCTTCTGCGCCCGCTCGCGCCGCGCTTGGGCTCGGCGCCTGCGTTCCGCCTCTTCGGCGCGCCGGCGCTGTTCCTCGGCTTCCTCCGACAGTCGGTGGTTTATCGCGACCGCTCCCGTGGCCAGCGCAGCCAACGCCTCGCCGAGGTAATCTTCAAGCCGCTTGTTCTTGCGGTCATGCCAATGACCGATATTCCTGTCGCGACCCCATCTGAATCGCGTGGCATCGGTGAATGTCATGGCCAGCCGTCCGGACGGATAATAGTCCCATGACCGATAGGCTTTGGTTTCGCGTCGTGATGAATACAGGCTCGGCCACCGGGCACGGCTTTCCTCCAGGCCCGCCAGCTCCTTGAGTTCCTTCTGGGTTGGCTCATGCGGCTTCCGATCCTTGATTTCGTAAAGGCGCCACCCGATCGGCACGTCATCGACAACAATGCGAACACCGTCGTCGTGCTCGGCGAGACGGTATCCACGCTCCTCCGCGGCGCGGGCCAAGGCGTCGATGACACACAGGGCGCGGTCGATGGAATCCGGACCAATTGTTGCGTCGACAGCCGAGGGACTTGACGCTTTTTTGAAACCCTCGTCGTCGATCCTGGATGCTCTCAATGCTTTCGCCGTGCCAGCAGCGGCATGATGGAGCTTCGCGGGGCGCTCGGTCGGAACGACGACGTCCGGATGTTCTGCCTCGCGCGCAAGTGCAGTCGCTTGGGCGGTGGCCACCACCGCTGGGGTTTCAGGAGCGATACGCACGCTGAGATGAATTGCGGAATTTCGGCCTTCGGCAACTGGCGAAAGAGGAGGCTGATGCACGGGCTTACCGTGTGCCAGCTTGGCCCAATAACCCAGCGGTGGGGTCGGTATATCGTGCTTCACGCAGATTTTTCGCAGCCCGACATCGGACAACCCAAATCTCTTCGCCAACCGTGACATCGGTGTCTGCCACACGAGTGTGTAGAGTTCCTCCCGCGTCATGATGTGCGCTCCCTTATCTCCGCCAGTCTGCTCCGATGATCCGAGCAATTCCGCCCTTATCCCGTCGTTCATAGAGGTCTTGTTTTCCGAATCGAGATTGTGGCGCAGAGCGGGATGACTCAAGCACTTCCTTAAGCTGATCAGCATGAACCGGATATGATGCCAACCCACTTCAGCCGCTGCATTGTCTCGGCGCCACCAACGCAAGAGGATGGGGCGCCAAGACGTCGACCTGACGTATTCAGGCAACTTGTTTTTTGGCGGGTGAAGTTGCAATGGCCCGCGTTCCGGGTGTGCTCCCGATAGGATCGGTGCTGCAAGAGCGACTGACGGCTACGCTGCTTTCGATATCGCACCCTCCTTTAGCGGCGCTTCGGTGATCTCAATATCCTCGCTCAGCGAGCGGTGCGGCAAGATCTTCATCTTTTCCAGATCGCCGTGATAGGCGCGAACCGCTTCGGCTGGTCTTACCTCGCCTTCGACGACCCTGCGCAGATAGGTGATCATGAGTTCCTGGGACTCGGCCAAGTTGATCTTGCGGCCGAACAGAGCCAAGCGCGCACCGTATTTTTCGGCTTGTGCGATAAGTTCAAAGGCATCACGCGTTGTTCCCGCGCCTCCACCCAGAACGCCGACGATCAGTTTCGAATCGAATGAAGCTAACTCCTCCATGGCGCGAGGACCGTTGAAGGGGATCTTGAGGAATTGAGGCCGGTCAGCTTCCATGACACCCGCCAGGCAGCGCAAAATGCAGTCGTTGACGAACTCGGCGGTTTGCCGAGCATCGAGTCCGGTGGACACATTGGGATTGAAGACCTCGAGGAAATACTTGAATCCCAACAGCCCGGCTTCATCGCGGAATTTCGCAAACTCATTGAGTGCGTGGGTATCGATGTCGATGTCGTTGACGAAGGTAACCGAGTAAAGACCCAGGTCGGTGCCGGTAATGGATGCTTCCGGTGTTGATGTCAGGGTGCCGTACATGACGCGCTGCAAATTTGCGGTGCGGAATGGGCGCGAGGGATGGCCGGCATAGCTTCCGTGGCGGATGGCTCCCCAGCAATCCGTAGTATCATTCGCTCGGATCGCCGGCTTGGTGCCACTCTTTGCGAATGCATTGGCGGTCATCAGCCGCTCGAGGATGGAGCTCGAGACAAGCATGATGTCGACGATGTCCGCATCCAGAATGGACCTGATCTGGGACTCGAATTCGTCACGCGTACGATAACGCGATGAAGTGCCATCGTTCTTGCGCTTGGGACCGAGGCCGGTAATGCCGCTCCCCATATCCGCATCCTTGGCATCTGCAATTATGAAGTCGGATTTCCGGTATTGGCCAGCGCGAATGCGCGCCAGCTTTTCATCCAAGCGGGTCACTTGTCTCTCCTCAATAGCACGTTGCGTATCAACCTCGCTGTCCCTGTCGGCATGGGGCGAGATGGTGGCAAGGTTAGGCGGGTTGGGTGATGGATGTCCAGCCATTTTCATGCAAACTCTATCATATTTTTTAAACTATATCATCTGGCGGCGGCGGCATTGCACCTCGTACATTCGTCTTCCTCCTGCTATTTCGCGCCAGTTCGGCAGAGTATCGGAGTCGTCTATGAAGGCAAGAATCCGCTCAAGGCGCTTGACAGCCGCTCCAAATGTTATCAAACTGTGTCAACAAAGTGCAAAAAGTTTCTCGAAGGGAGGTCGAGGTGAGTGGGGCGAGTTGGCGGTCGCGATATGAGGCTTTGCTTCGTCGGTTCCCCGACGTGGCCTCCAGTGCCAGGCTGACCATATGCTGCACCAGCAGCTGCCTTGACGTCTCTCTGTTTCTTCGTGAATTGCCCGACCCGCGGAGCATACAGAATCCGGACGCGGCGAAATTTCTCGATCAGATCGTAACTCGAGCACAGAGCGGTGTTGGTGGCGAAGTTGTCGTCAACTGGCCTGGTGGGGGCACTTGGCTCAAAACCGCAGCGCCAGTGACATGTTCCTGGGGCGGAACCGGACCACATGCCTCGATGGCTCTGGCTGCTCTCGGGGCGCCTGCAGTCAATGCTCTGGGTGCACGAGGCGAGCTTGTTCTCTCACGGATCCCGGCTGGTGTCCTCTTGGCTGAGAATGGACGCCTCGTTCGTTCGGGTGGCGCGGTGCGCCGGCATGGCGAGAGCGCGGAGGTTTTCATCATCGAATTTTCGGCCGGCGAGGTGTGTGGCGGAAAGACTCTCCCGCGTTCGTCGCGGATCATCGTCCGGTTCGGGGACATTGGCATAGAAGATGACGCGGACTTCGGGGAATTGACCGCGCGCTTGGCGCACTATGCAGGCGCGGGATTGATCGGTGGCTTCCAGTGCGTTTCGGATCACCAGCTTCGGGATGAGTATGCGCGTTTGTCTTCCATGAGCTCGGGCTGGATCGCAGCCGGCGTGCCTTTTGTGCATCTTGAGCTCGCTGGATACGAATCCTCGGAGCTGTGCGAGCAGGCGCTGCGAGCATTGAGAGGGAGCTACAACTCCCTTGGCATGAGCTTGTCGGAGTTCAAGCTTTACTTCGGCGGATCGGACTTTTCCGGCGCACTTTGTCGCCTTGCTTCGTCGTTGGGCTTGAGGCGGCTTGCGGTACACGCTGACGAATGGGCTGCGGCCGTTACCCTTGACGATCCAGAGGTCGAAATCGAAGCCCTGATGAGCGGATGCCTGTTGGCATCTGCTCGGGCCTCTTCCGGCGCCCACGGCTTCCCAAAGGTCCTCCCGGCGGATGCCCACTTTGCCAAGCTTCCCTTTGCCGAACGGCAGGAGCTTGGCGAGTGGGCATTCGTATCTTGCCCCTCCCCATACTTGCCCTCGCCAGCAACGACGCTCGGGCTCGGTGACACGTTTACCGCCGGCTGCCTGCTCGTGTTGGGCGGCCATGCAGAAATCCCTAGCGTCTCCCGCGACGCCGGGTCCGAACTCGGCTGAAGTCCGGGCAACCGCGTAAGAGCAACAAGGAGGAGTAGTCGTGAAACCCGATACATGCATCAAAAGTGCCGTGCTGGGGGCAGCCACATTGTTCTCGTGGCAGGCGATGGCACAGACACAGGTGACCATTGCAACCGTGAACAACAATGACATGGTCGTCATGCAGGAGCTGTCGTCGAAATTCGAGGAAGAGAATCCCGACATCCAGCTCAACTGGGTGATCCTTGAAGAGAACGTTCTGCGCCAGCGTCTGACCACCGACATCGCCACGGGCGGCGGGCAGTTCGACATCCTGACGATCGGCCTGTTCGAGACCCCGATCTGGGGCGAACGCGACTGGCTTGTCCCCTTCGAAAACGTCCCCGCCGACTATGACCTTGACGACGTATTGCAGTCGGTTCGCGATGGGCTTTCGACCGGCGGCAAGCTCTATGCTCTGCCGTTCTATGCGGAAAGCCAGATGACGTTCTACCGCAAGGACCTGCTTGACGCGGCCGGCGAGACAATGCCCGATCAACCGACCTGGGACGATATCGAGCGCATTGCAGCCGCAATCAACGATCCGGAAAACGACGTCTACGGCATCTGTCTGCGCGGCAAGCCAGGCTGGGGCGAAAATGTCGGTCAGATCACGCCGGTGGCCAACAGCTACGGCGCCCGCTGGTTCGACATGGATTGGGAGCCTCAGCTCACCTCTCCTGAATGGAAGGAGGCGCTGGGCAGATATGTTGGCCTTCTCCGGGAATATGGTCCTCCGGGTGTGGCATCGAACGGCTATAACGAGACGCTGGCGCTCTTTGCCGGCGGCCATTGCGGCATCTGGGTTGACGCTACCGTGTCTGCGGGCTTCCTGACCAACCCCGACGAAAGCAAGGTCCATGACAAGGTCGGCTATGCGCATCCGCCCGTAGGCAAATACGAGAAGGGGAACCACTATTTGTGGTCCTGGGCGCTGGCTGTGCCGACAAGTTCCAAGTCCGCCGAAGCGGCGCAGAAGTTCATCTACTGGGCAACCAGCAAGGAGTACATCAAGCTGGTTGCGGAGCATTCGGGCTGGGCTTCCGTGCCGCCGGGAACCCGCGAGTCTACCTATGCGAATCCGAATTATATCGAGGCGGCTCCCTTCGCCCAATTGACGTTCGATACGATTCAGACCGCGGACCCGACGGATGCCACCCAGGAGCCGGTGCCGTATGTGGGCATCTCCTATGTGGGTATTCCCGAATTTCAGAGCTTCGGCACGACGGTCGGACAGGAGTTTGCAGCAGCCATCGCGGGCAGCAAGACCGTGGAAGAAGCCCTGCAGGCTGCGCAGGACGCAACCCGAACCGCGATGGAACAGGCTGGTTACATCAAGAACTAGCCAAGCCAATCCCGGTCGGCGACCGCAAGTCGCCGACCGCACCTATGGGCAAATAATGATGGCAAGCAACGAAGCAATCCCAGCGGATGTCGTGCAGTCCGAGGCGGATTCGACCCCTGACAAGGACGCACCGGGCGTCAAGACAGCTCCGCTGCTTGCCCCCTCGGTCGTGCTCCTGTTGGCATGGATGATCGTGCCACTGGGAATGACCCTCTGGTTCTCCTTCCAGCGATACAACCTGCTCAGTCCGAACATCAGCGGTTTTGCAGGGTTCAACAACTACGCGTTCCTGTTGGCAAACGGAGCGCTCTGGAACGCAATCTTCAACACGATCCTGCTTGTCGGCGGAGTCTTGATCGCCACACTGGTTCTTGGTCTCGTGTGCGCAGTCCTGCTCAATCAGGAGTTCGCCGGCAACTCCGTTGCCCGGCTGTTCTGCATCCTCCCGTTCTTCGTCATGCCGACAGTGAGCGCGCTGGTCTGGAAGAACCTGCTCATGCATCCCGTCAACGGGCTTTTCGCCTGGATTTCGAAATCCCTGAATCTGCCCGTGGTGGACTGGTTCACCGATCTGCCGCTCTTTTCAATCGGCATCATCGTTGCCTGGCAATGGATACCCTTTGCGACGCTTGTCCTCCTGACCTCGCTGCAGTCACTTGACCGCGAGCAGGTCGAGGCCGCGCGCATGGATGGCGCGCGGGGATGGTCGCTTTTCACGAACATCACACTGCCGCATCTCTGTCGGTCACTGACGATCGTCGCGATGATCGAGACGATCTTCCTCTTGTCGATCTTCGCCGAGATCCTCGTGACGACCGCCGGCGGTCCAGGCAACAGTTCTACGACTTTGCCCTACCTCATCTACAAGATCGCCATGCTCGATTGGAACGTCGGTATCGCATCGGCCGGGGGTGTCGTCGCGATCATTCTCGCGAACATCGTGGCGCTCTTCCTGATCCGCACGATTGCACACACTCTGGAGCGCCAATAATGACAAGTGCAAAGCGCATCGTTTCATGGCCATTCGTGCTCGGCTGGGGCGTCACGTTCCTGATGGCACTTCCGGTGCTCTGGATGACGCTGGCCGCCTTCAAGACCGAAGCCCAAGCCATTGCGACACCACCCGTTCTGCTCTTTGAGCCGACGCTTGAGAATTTCGCCGCTGTTCTGAGGCGCGCAAACTATCCGAGCTACTTTCTGAACAGTGTCATCATTGCCGGAGGCTCTACGCTTCTCGGAATAGTCGTGGGATTGCCTGCAGCATACGCCTTCGCGTTTTTTCCCGGCAAGCGCACCAAGGATATTCTGGTGTGGATGTTGTCGACCAAGATGATGCCTGCGGTTGGCGTGCTGGTGCCCATATACCTTCTGTCCCGCACGCTCGGGCTTCTGGATTCGGCCATCGCGCTCCTGATCATCAACATGCTGATCAATCTTCCGATTATTGTATGGATGCTTTTCACCTACTTTCGTGAGATACCCGGGGAGATCATTGAGGCTGCCCGTATGGACGGGGCAAAGCCCCGCCATCAATTCTTCTTTCTGCTCATTCCGCTCGCCGCGCCCGGCATCGCCTCCACCGCGCTCCTGTCGTTCATACTGGCTTGGAATGAAGCTTTCTGGAGCATCAATCTGACCAGTTGGCGCGCTGCGCCGCTGACGGCGTTCATTGCCTCGTTTTCAAGTCCGGAGGGGCTGTTCTGGGCCAAGCTCTCCGCGGCCTCGCTCATGGCCATAGGCCCGATCGTCGTCTTTGGCTGGCTGACCCAACGTCATCTTGTGCGCGGGCTCACGTTCGGCGCCGTAAAGTAGGATATCTGGGACAAGAAAATGGCACACCTTCAACTCAAGGCTATCTCGAAGTCGTTCGGCAACTTCCAGGCCGTCAGGGACATCAACCTGGACATCAAGGACAGAGAGTTCGTTGTTCTGGTCGGCCCCTCCGGCTGCGGGAAGTCGACCTTGCTGCGAATGATTGCGGGGCTGGAGACAATTTCGTCGGGCGACCTTTTCATCGATGGCGAGCGGGTCAATGGCCGTGAGCCGGACGAACGCGGCTTGGCGATGGTGTTTCAAAGCTATGCCCTTTATCCGCACATGACCGTCGAGCAGAACATGGGTTTCGCCCTGCGGCTCGCTGGTGTGCCGAAGGATGTCAGGCACCAGAAGGTGCTTGACGCGGCTCGGAAGCTCCAGCTTGAAAGCATGCTTGACCGCCGCCCGAGCGAGCTTTCGGGTGGACAGAGACAGCGCGTAGCCATTGGCCGTACGATCGTTCGCGACCCGAAGGCATTCCTTTTCGACGAGCCCCTGAGCAATCTTGACGCGGCCTTGCGCGGCCAGATGCGTATTGAGCTCGCGAAGATGCACCAGGAGCTCGAAGCCACGATGGTCTATGTGACGCATGACCAGGTCGAGGCCATGACCATGGCCGACAGGATCGTGGTGCTGCGCAACGGGTCAATTGAACAGATGGGACCGCCGGTCGAACTATATCAAAATCCGGCAACCGCTTTCGTCGCCGGCTTTCTGGGCTCGCCGAAGATGAACCTGTTTGACGTGTCTGCGATCGAGCGGAGCCATGACAGCACTGTTGTCATCCTTTCGGAGCAGAACCGTCTGAAACTCGGGAATTGGCCTGTGTCCGGCAGGCAGATCACTGTGGGCATCCGGCCGGAAGCCGTGCAGATTTCTAACTCCGGGGATTTGGTTGGAAAGGTTGAAGTTGTCGAGCACCTGGGTGCCGAGCAGCTGATCTACCTGAACATTGGCACGGAAGATCTCCTGACGGTCCGGTGTCACCAGCCGACCGCCGTGAAGATCGGTGAGCCACTGCGAGTGGAGGTCGATCCGTCACGCATGCATGTATTCGACGCCAACGGCCGCGCCGTGATGCGTAACGCCGCTTGAAATGAAGGTTGCACGAAATGTACTTGGACAGACTTCGCCTTGATGGCCGACTTGCATTCATTACCGGTGGAGGACGCGGAATCGGGCTGGCATGCGCGCATGCCATGCTTGAAGCTGGTGCGCGAGTGGTCATTTCCGATGTCAATCCCGACATACTCGGGCAGGGGCAGGAGGAACTCCGCGCCTTGGGCTTTAAGGCGGATGGGCTGGTGCTGGACGTCACCAGACCGGATGACGTGACAATAGCCGCTGAAACGGTGCGGCAGCGGCACGGGCATGCGGATATCGTTGTAGCAAATGCGGGGATGGCATGGCCCGACACGGGCGCCGAGGAAATGCCCGACGATGTGTGGCTGCGTATCGTCGACGTCAACCTCAACGGTTGTTTCTGGACGTGCCGAGCCTTCGCGCCACGGATGCTGGAGCGTGGCAAGGGATCAATCGTCACCCTCGGCTCCATGTCGGGCCTGATATCGAACAAGCCCCAGCGACAGGCGCATTACAATGCGGCGAAAGCAGGCGTCCATCACCTGACCCGCTCCCTTGCCGGTGAGTGGGCCGAGAGGGGTGTGCGCGTCAACTGTGTCGCGCCCACCTACGTCGACACATTGATGTCCAGAGGCGGGATGGAAGATGAGACCATGTTCCCGATATGGATGGAAAACACGCCGATGAAGCGCGTGGCAAAGGCAGACGAGATTGCTTCGGCAGTGCTGTTCCTTGTTGGAGACGGGGCAAGCGCGATCACGGGAACCGTCTTAACCGTGGACTGCGGGTATACAATCTGGTGAATTTACCTGCCCGTCCTGGAGCCGCTTGGCGGCTGAGCCTTTGGAGTCTGAATGTCCGGACAAGCTAAGAGAGTGGAGCTTTTGCCAGCCAAACGTCGCGCCTTGGTTCTGGAGCGATTGCGACGTGACGGTGCGGCCAGTCTTCAGGAACTGTCGCGCGAGATCAAGGCCTCTATTTCCACGATCAGGCGCGACTTGGAACACCTGACCGCGGAAGGATATCTGGTGCGTACCTATGGCGGTGCGGTGCTGGTGTCGGACCCCCTGTCGACGTTCGAACGCGAGCCGGCGAAGAATGTCCAGTTCCGTCATCAACAAAAGGCTGCAATCGGGAAAGTGGCTGCCGAACGCATCGAGCCGGGCGAAAGTGTCATCCTTGACGGTTCGTCGACGGTACATGCCTGCGCTCGCGAACTGAGCACGCGCGGTATTCCTCTCACGGCCGTCACCAACAGCCTGGATATCGCCCAATTGTGCGCCTCCTGCCCGGATTGGCGCGTCTATACGCTGGGCGGACTTGTGCGGCCGGGTTGGCAGATGATGTATGGCGAGGTTGCGGAGACATTCCTGAAGACGATTCATGCGGATATCTGCATTGTCGGGGCCTATGCCGTCTGGGAAAAGGCGCTTACGGATCCGTCTCCCGAGATAGCATCGCTGAAACGCGTCATGATCAAGGCGGCTCGTCGTATCATCTTGGTCATCGACAGCTCGAAGTTCAGAGCCCCGGCATTCTCCGAATTTGCAACTGTTGAGCAGATAGACGAAATCATCACGGATGACGGTATAGCACCTGAAAATCTGCAGACCCTGCGCGCCTTGAACGTGAAGGTTACCGTCGTGAACGTTCCGGATTCCGAAGAAGGGTGATCGCGGAATTATGAGCGGATCTCATCTGTGAGAAACGCGCCTCCAGCTTTTCATGCCTGCAAATCAACAAGTCATCGTGGAGTTGATACCGGCAGCAAACCATGCAGCTTGTTTTCGAGACGTTCCTGGAGCGCTTGTCAGAGAGCGTTGACGAGGTGGACTTCCGCGAGGCCATGGCCGCAGCGGCTGGCGAGCTCGGTCTGAGCGCGTTCGCCTATCTGTCCCTGCCTGTCGAAACTGCGGCCAAACCCAGGCTGATCTCGAACTACCCGTCGCGCTGGACATCGTATTACCTGCGCAAGCGATACGAAGATTTCGATCCGGTGATCGAGCGCGCGCGGTGCGATACGTGCCCCTTTCGTTGGGGCCCGAAGTTCGGTCGCATCGGCTCATCGAAACTGCAGCGGCAGGTGTTCGATGAGGCAGCGGCTTTCGGTATCTGTTGCGGTCTGACGATCCCGGTTGTTGATCGCCGCGGTGGTGTCGCTGCGATGACCTTCGCCGCGGATGAACCAGATCCGACGTTCCTGCGCGTCGCCGAGCGCTATGGGCAGGCGCTCCAGCTCATGGCGATGTGCTTTCATATAAGCGTCCGCCGGAAGCTGTCTGGCGACCGAACGGTGGACGGCGTGACGCTGACGCCTCGTGAGTACGAATGTCTGCAGTGGGCTGCCCGCGGAAAGTCTGCCTGGGAGATCGGCAGTATCCTCGGAATCAGGAAGCGCACCGCTTCCTTCCATCTTGACAATGCGAGAAGGAAACTCGGCGTGCGCACCATCAGTCAGGCAGTGGTGTTGCTGGCCACTTCAAGATCTTCAACTCTCTGAGATACCGAATCTACCTGTGCGTGTGCGCAGGCTGCCTCGGCGTGAGCATTCGCCTCCAATGGCAGGGTCATTCCTGCAAGGAGGCCACAATGATGCAGCTTATTGCGCCCGACTGGTACGGTGCTTTTGCCGACGAACTCCATGAAATGCATCGCTTGCGACACCGTGTCTTCAAGGAGCGGCTCGGCTGGGACGTGCGCACGCGCGGCGGGTTCGAAATCGACGCGTTCGATGCGCTGAAACCACGCTACCTGCTGCTGCGCGGTGATGAAGGAGGCGTCAATGGTTGCGTGCGTCTTCTTCCGTCAACCGGGCCCACAATGCTGCGCGATACGTTCTCAACGCTTCTGAATGGCATGTCGGCACCCCAGACGCCCCAAATCTGGGAAAGCAGCCGCTTCGCGCTTGATCTGCCGTCATCGGCACCGAAACGGGCAGGAGGGATTGCGCTCGGCACGTATGAACTCTTCGCCGGCATGATCGAGTTCGGCCTGTCGCGCCGTCTGCGCAGGATCGTGACGGTAACCGACCTGCGCATGGAGCGGATTCTGCGTCGAGCCGGCTGGCCCCTTGACCGGATAGGCAACCCGGAAACCATTGGCACCACTCGCGCCGTTGCCGGTTTTCTGGACGTCTCCGATGAGAGCCTTGCTGCAATCCGTCACAATGGCGGTCTCGGCGGTCCCGTGCTGTGGGCGCCTGTAGCCTGCATCGCTGCGTGACATGGTTGTGTCGGGCGGCGTCGCCGATTGGCCGGATTGGCAGGATCGGAACACCTATGGCTATACACTGCGCCTGACACGACGCGGCTGGGCCTGGGAGTTTCTGCGGCGCAATCCGGCATTCCGGCGTGATCTGATGCGCGCTCTGAAGCACGTCCGGTATGTCGAAAGGCGCAGGGATGTCGGCGTGATCAAATCCTCCTTCGACCTGGCGGGTTGGGGGCTCCTGTTTCGCAAGCTCCTTGAGGAGTGATGCGGCGGTATTTTGGTGCCCCCGCCAATGCCCGCATGTGCTGCCGGTCGTCGCCGAACTGGCATCGTCACCGTCCGCAGGATGTTCGTTCGAGCTCGCTACATTGCCATGTCGGGCAACGATCCTGAAAACGGCCGATGGTCGGCAGCATGTCCTGCTGCGAGATGCCGGCAGAGATCTCCAGCTCTTGGTGACGGGCTCGAACGTTCTGCAGCCCGTTCGGCTCCGCACCGACGCTATCTGGCCGGCCAACCAGTCGAGACATCGCATGTATGTGCTCGAATGCCTCAATGCTCTTCACGCGACCGAACAACTCCCGGACAGGCTGTTCCCACCCGAGGCGCGCGGCAACCGCCTGCGCTTTGTGCTTCAGGCGCTCGACGGATCGCTGGCTGGAGCGTCTCATCGAGAAATCGCGACGGCCTTGTTGGGCAAGCAACGCGTCCAGGCCGACTGGACGGATCCGGGCGACCACCTCCGTGACCGCATCCGTCGCGCCATTCGGCGCGGCCACATGCTCATGAATCGTGGCTATCGGGATTTCCTCGTGTGAAGGGAAACTGGGTGTGGTCTCGTGCACGCCGGTCAGCGCGCGAAGAGTTCCTTGTATCCCGTCGTGACCATCCAGTTTGCCCGGTTCAGATGGCTGCGAACGGTCCGGCGGGCGCGGTCGGGTTCCAGCACCGGATCGATGCCGAAGACGACCTGGGCCATTTCCTCTTCGCTGGCATCGTCGGCAGAGGCGTCCAGGAGCCTCATATAGGTCGTGAAGTGCTCGTTGTCATAAGCCGTCAGGCTGTCCGACCAGGGGACTTCATCGGCTATTTCTGGGTTTGGTTCGGCGTGCGACATGCTTGACCGTATCTCCGAAAAGACAGCTTCTGCAAAGCTTTGACCGGGCAGCACCGGTCGATCAATGTGGAATACATACTATAGTTGATAAACTCAAGGCGATTGATCCGCTGACTTTGGCGCATGGATATGCGCAAGCTGGTCGGACGGAATGCACGAAGAATCAGGGAGAAAGCCGGCCTGACGCAGGAGCAGCTTGCCGAAATATCCGGCTTCAGTCAGCAGTACATCAGCGGTCTTGAAAAGGGCCGCAGAAATCCCACTATCGTCACGCTCTATGAGCTGGCGGCCGCACTCCATGTGAGCCATGTGGAACTGGTTCTGCCTGACGAGCAGGATTAAGCTTTCAAATAGCCAGTTGACTTGAGGGCGCCTGCGCGCCTGATGCCGCGCACCGGGTGCTCGTGAACCGAGCCCGCTTTTTCCTCGCTTCGCTCAGGCGGTCTCGGCCATGCGGCTTCGCCCCCTGGCGCGGGCAGCCCTTGCGGGCTGGTGCGGCCGCCACCCTTTGCGGGCGGCGTCTTTGCTTGATGGCCTTTCCCCGGTGGCGCAGGGTGGGCGGCACTCCCTTCTAGACCCGCCGCGGCGCCCCGCAACCCTCCGCTGGCGCTCCGGGTCCTCCACTTCGTTTCGGTCCTTCGGATGCCGGCCGCCTCCTACGGCGGGTCTTTCCGGTCGTTTCTCGCCGCCCACCCCGCTTCCGGGGAAGGGCGCGCGAGATTTGCGAGCGGAGGACGAGATCATGCGCAAGACCGGCAAGCATCCTGCCCGTGGCAAGGCCGGCGCGAAAAAGGGGCAGCGCCCGACGGCCAGCCTTTATTCCGAAATCACCGACCGCATCATCGCCGAACTGGAGCGTGGTGCCGTGCCCTGGGTCAAGCCATGGGGGCGGGCGAAGGCGGCCCTTGGCCTGCCGAGGAACGCCGCCACCGGCCGCACCTATTCCGGCATCAACATCCTGATCCTGTGGGGTGCGGTCATTGAGTGCGGTTATCCCGGCCAGAACTGGCTGACCTTCCGGCAGGCGCTGTCCCTCGACGGCAATGTCAGGAAGGGCGAGCGCGGCACGACCATCGTTCATGCCGACCGCTTCATTCCGAAGGAGGAGAAGGAGCGCGCCAAGACGCAAGGCGACGAGCCGCAGGCGGTGCGGTACCTCAAGCGCTTCACCGTCTTCAATGTCGCGCAGTGCGACGGCCTGCCCGAGCACCTTCACGGCAGCGCCGAACCGCTGCCCGAACGCGAGATCATCCCGCAGGCCGAAGCCCTCATGCAGGCGAGTGGCGCGGATGTGCGGATCGGCGGCGCGCGTGCCTTCTATACCCAGGCCGGCGATTACATCCAGCTGCCGCCGCAGCCCGCCTTCTTCGAGCAGATCGACTACTACCGCACCTGCTTTCACGAGCTTGGCCACTGGACCGGCCACCCGTCGCGGCTTGGCCGTGACCTCTCTGGCTCGTTCGGCTCGAAGGCCTATGCCCGCGAGGAGCTGGTCGCGGAAATGGCTGCCGCCTTCGTGTGCTCGGCGCTCGGCATCGCGCCGACGGTGCGCCATGCCGACTATATCGGCTCGTGGCTGAACGTGCTGCGCGAGGACAATCGCGCCATCTTCCGCGCCGCCAGCCATGCATCGAAAGCCGCCGATTTCCTTCTCGCTTTCCGATCCGGTGCCGAAGACGAGGCGCTTGCGGAGATCGCGGCATGACGAACCGCGATCCCCAGACGCTTCAGGCCGAGCCGACCCCGGAACGCGAGCAGACGCTCTTCCCCGGCGTCCATCCGATCACCACGCGCGACCGGCTGGCGGTCCTGATGGACGCGCCGATGCGTCCGCGCGCGGCGCAGAAGCCGCTCGATGTCGGCCTGTGCGATGAAGACCGGCGCAACCAGCTCGACCTGTTCTGAACGGAGGACTAGCAATGATTCTGATTACCGATGACATCCGTGCCCGGCTTCTCGCCAATGGCGCCGCCGAAACCGAGACCGATCATTTCCCCGTCGTGAAACTGTTCGATCCCGCAGGCGCCGCGACCTGGCTCCTCACCGAACTGGATGCCGACGGCGACACCCTTTTCGGCCTTTGCGATCTCGGCTTCGGATGCCCGGAGCTTGGCAGCGTCAGCCTCGCCGAGCTTGAAAGCGTCGTCAAGGGCGCGTTCGGCCTCGGCATCGAGCGCGACCTCTGGTTCGAGGCGAGCTTTCCGCTGTCGGTTTATGCCGAGGCCGCGCACATTGCCGGCCACATCACACAGGCCGAACGTCTTCTGCGTCGAGCCGCCATCAGGCTTTCCAGTCCCCATTCCGAGCTTCCGCCCGACGCGGCGGGACAAGAGTGCCCGTAGGCGCAAACCGTCTCCGTCGCGCCGCCTCCGGCGTCAGCGGCGGGACCATTCCAACCCAGTCTAGGGAGAGAAACGATGCAGCTTGCCCACATTCCCATCGAGCGCCTGAACGTCTCGGTAGTCAACATGCGCCATGCCAAGCGCGCGCCGGACATCTCCGACATCCTGCCGTCCGTCCGCGCACGCGGCGTGCTGGTGCCGCTTCTGGTGCGCCCCAATGGCAAGCCGGAGCACTTCGAGATCGTGGCCGGCAGGCGGCGCTATTTCGCGGCCAGAACCGTCGCCGACGAGCGCGGCGAGGCCGAGCCGCTGCCCTGTGCGATCATGGAGGATGGCGACGATGCCGATGCGCTCGAAGCCTCGCTGATCGAGAACCTCGCCCGTCTCGAGCCGGACGAGGTTTCGCAATGGGAGACCTTTGCGCGGCTGATCAGGGAAGGCCGCACCGTCCCCGAGATCGCCGCCACCTTCGGCATCACCGAGCTTCTCGTCAAACGCATTCTGGCGCTCGGCGACCTGCTCCCGAAGATACGCGAGGCCTATCGGCGCGAGGAGGTAGACGCCGAGACCGTGCGCCATCTCACCATGGCCTCCAGGGCGCAGCAGAAGGAATGGCTGGCGCTTTTTGCCGATCCCGAGCAGCACGCCCCGCACGGCTTCCAGCTGAAGCAATGGCTGTTCGGCGGACAATCGATTTCCACGAAGGTGGCGCTGTTTGCCATCGAGGATTATCCCGGCCTGATCGTCTCCGACCTGTTCGGCGAGGAGAGCTATTTCGCGAACGCCGATCTGTTCTGGCAGAAGCAGAACGAGGCGATTGCAGCCAGACGCGATGCCTATCTCGAGGCCGGATGGCCCGAGGTGGTCGTGCTCGAGCCGGGGCAGTACTTCCATTCCTGGGAGCACGAAAAGACGCCGAAGAAGAAGGGCGGCAAGGTCTTCGTCACCGTCTCGTATCGCGGCGAGGTCGAGTGCCACGAGGGCTGGCTGTCGCACAGGGAAGCCCGCCGCGTCCGATCGAAGGGCGAGGCCGGCGAGGGCGCCGAAATGCCGGTCAGACCGTCGCGGCCCGAACTCACAGGACCGATGCAGAACTATGTCGACCTGCATCGCCATGCCGCCGTGCGCACGGTCATGCTCGACCGTCCGGGCATCGTACTGCGCCTGATGGTGGCGCACGCCATCACCGGTTCCGGCCTGTGGCAGGTGCGCCTCGAGCCGCAGCGGGCGGCCAACGACACCATTGCCGCGAGCATCGCCGGAAGCAAGGCGGAAGCCGTTTTCGCCGAAAAGCGGCACGAGGTGCTGGCCCTGCTCGGCTCACCCGACGAGGACGGCAGAGTCACCGGCGGCAACGGCGACGACTTTGCCGCCGCAAGCGTGTTCGCTCGATTGCTGACATTGTCGGACGACGATGTCATGCGCGTTCTGGCCGTCGTGATGGCCGAGACGCTTGAGGCCGGCAGCGCGGTGGTCGAGGCGCTCGGCAACCATCTGAACGTCGACATGAGCGACTGGTGGCAGCCGGACGACGCCTTCTTCGACCTCCTGCGCGACAAGAAAATCGTCAACGCCATGCTGGCCGACATCGCCGGCAAACATGTCGCGGACGGCAATGTCAGCGAGAAGGTGAAGACGCAGAAGAAGATCGTCCATGACTTCCTGTTCGGCGAGAACGGCAGACGAAAGGTCGAGGCCTGGATGCCGCGCTGGATGAAATTCCCGGTCGAAGGCTATACCGATCGCGGCGGCTTCCGCACCGCCGACCAGTGGTCAAGGGTCCGCCATCTGTTCATCTCCGAATGAGCACTGGACGGCAAGCGGCGGCATTCGAACTGCCGCCGCTTGCCCGCCTTCCGGTCCCGGCGGCTGCCTGGCACGGCCTTCGCCACAGCACGGCATTCGTCCGGATTCAGCCGCACAATCTCCCACGCCGGGCGCTCGGAACACCCGCGCGGCTCTGCCGATTTGGCGATGGCTCCTTCGGCGCAATGCCATCCGGCACGGCATCTGAACGTGAGCAAACCCGTCGAACCTGCGTCACCTGCCTGCTGCACCGACCGCTCGTCTTGCCTGTCTCCCTTGCTCGACTTAAGGACCATTCCCCTGCCGCTGGCCTCTTGACCTATGGGCGGGTCCGGCCCGCCCGAAACCCTCACCGCCAGCTTTTTTCCCCGCCGCCTGCGGCGGCTTCCTCGCGCCGCTTCGCTGCAAAAGAGCCGTCCGCTCGTGTCCTGCGCTCACGCTGCGGCCCTGCCGGGTTCAGGCGGGCCGGACACGCCCATCACGGTCAGCCATCGCAGGGGAATGGTCCCCGGCGACAAGCAAGGGAGACAGGAACATGACTGCAATCGGATACGTCACCAGGCATGAAAGCGGTGGCTACAAGGGCCAGCTCAGGACGCTCAGCGTCCGCGCCGACATCGACATCGTCCCCAACAAGGCCAAGAGCGCCGACAATCATCCCGACTTCCGGGTGCTGACGCAGGGCGTCGAGGTGGGCGCGGGGTGGATCCGCACCGGCGAGACCTCCGGCAGGGACTATGTGAGCCTCGCAATCGCCGCACCGGAGTTCGGGCCCCGCAAGCTCTACGCCAATCTCGGCCGCGCCGCCGGTCAGGACGACGACGACACTTTCGCCGTCATCTGGAACCCGGTCGACTGACCGGCGATCCGAGCCCTCGCGCCGCTGTCGGCGCGGGGGCTTTTTCCAGGTCTTCCCGTCCGAATCTCGTCCGCCCCAGGGGCGGCGAAAACTCCCGTCCGACTCTTTGCCCGTCCCCTGATCGCCCTCGCGTCCCCATCCTCGCCGCCGCTTCTCCAGAACCGATGCGAGGACGATCATGGACGACGAAAACCAGCGCGCCGCCCGCGCCAAGAAGGGCAGCCCGTTTCTCAACACCGCACAGGCCGCCTTCTATATCGGCCTGTCCCAGCGCACGCTGGAAAAGATGCGAGTGATCGGCGGCGGCCCGAAATACCGCAAGCACGGCCGCTATGTCCGCTACCACATCGACGAGCTCGACGACTGGTCGAAAGGTCGCTCGCAGGACACCGATTCCGATGACGATCAGGCCGGTTCCGGCCACACCGACAGTGGAGGCCGGCCATGAGCGGGCGGCCTTCCATCCGTCTGATCGGCAGCCGCCTGAGGCGCGCCCGGGCCCGCAGGGCCATTGCCATCGCATCGGTCGGCCTCGGCCTGATCGGCTTTACCGCCTTCACCGAACCGTCGCCCTGGCTGGTCTGGAATCGTTCGGCGAGCGCGCCCATCGGCCTTTACTTTGTTGGTTTCGATGCGCCCGCGCACGGCGACCTCGTGCTCGTCCGCGTGCCGGAATCCGTCGCTGAGCTCGCCGGCAGGCGCGGCTATCTGCCCCGCAGCGTGCCGTTGGTGAAGCGCATCGCGGCACAGCCGGGCGAGCATGTCTGCGCCTTCAATGAGGTCATCATCATCGGCGGCGATATCGTCGCACGCCGTCTCGAGACGGACCGCCAGGGTCGTCCACTGCCCTGGTGGGACGCGTGCCGCAGGCTCTCGCAAAACGAGGTCTTCCTGCTCAACGGCGACGCACTCGGCTCCTTCGACAGCCGTTATTTCGGGCCGGTCCCGATCGAAAACGTCATCGGGAGGCTCGTGCCGCTATGGACCGGCTGACCCTCCTGATGCTGGGCGCGATTGCGGTCGCGCCATGCGCCTGCTCCGCCTCCACCGTCGCCGAGCCGGCTGCGGTTTCGGTCGATCAGAGGCTGGCGCGCTGGCAGGACCACGTCTCGGAAGCCTCGCGCCGGTTCGGGATTCCCGAGAGCTGGATTTATGCCGTCATGGAGGCCGAAAGCAACGGCCAGACCATGCTCGACGGCCGGCCGATCACATCCGGCGCCGGCGCCATGGGCCTCATGCAGGTGATGCCCGAGACCTGGCGGGACATGCGCCGCGAGCACGATCTCGGCGCCGATCCCCATGATCCGCGCGACAATATTCTGGCCGGGACGGCCTATCTTCGCGCCATGTATGACCGTTTCGGCTTCCCCGGGCTGTTTGCCGCCTACCACGCCGGACCGGGTCGATACCAGGAGCATCTGCAGCACGGCAGATCGCTTCCAAAGGAAACGGTTTCCTATCTGAAAGGCCTCAAGGAAGCAGGTCTTTCGGCCGCCGACATGGACGGATTCAGGGGCAAATCCCGTTCCTCGAAGGCGCCGGATATACCGTCCGGGCGGTCGCTGTTTTTCCTGCGAAACGGCGTTCCCGAGGTTCGGTCGGATGGCGGAATTCTCATGCCGCTCCGATCGGAGCGGACGGGTGCGAAGCGGCCGGATCGCAGGTGAGCGCAGAAGGTGCGGTGGGCCGGGCGGGGGGCGCGGAAGGCAAGATAAAGGTACAGCCTCCTGCAGGCGGTCAGGTCCTTGTCTGCACATCGTTTTTCCAGGAGGCCCCTCGCAACGCCTGGAGGGTTGGGCGTGCAAGTCACTGATTTGGCTGGAACGGCCCGGAGGTCGGCATGAAGGATGACGAGTTCAGGCCCAAGCTCGGCAGGATACGGTCACGCAGTTCGAAGGCAGGCAAGCGCTATGCCGGTCAGGTCCGCGCCGCGATCAACCGGGCCGGCGGCAGGTCTGCGCGTGGCGCACGCTTTGCGGGCAGCCGGACGGGACGCGGCGGGGCGGCTGCAGCACTGCTCAGATCGCGTGATCGTCATGCCGCCTTCCGCCAGCGGCGGGTCGTCGTCAAGGCGCGCATCGTCAGGCTGGCCGGCAAGGGTATGGACGGCGCCCGCGCGCATCTGCGCTACATCCAGCGCGACGGCGTCACCCGCGAGGGCGAGCCGGGCGAGCTCTACGGGCCCGATCGGGATAGCTTGGACGGCAGGGACTTCCTCGATCGCGCGGACGGCGACCGGCATCAGTTCCGCTTCATCATCGCGCCGGAAGACGGCATCCAGTATGACGATCTCAGGCCGCTCACGCGGCGCCTGATGGCGCAGATGGAAGAAGACCTCGGCACGAAGCTCGACTGGGTCGCCGTCGATCATTTCAACACCGGTCATCCCCACACCCACATCATGGTCCGCGGCAAGGACGACCGCGGCGAAAATCTCGTCATCGCGCGGGAGTATGTTTCGAGCGGCATTCGGGAGCGGGCGACCGAACTGATAAGCCTCGATCTCGGTCCACGCACGGATCGCGAGATCGAGCAGCATCTGCGCCGGGAGATGGGACAGGAACGCTTCACCAGCATCGATCGGCAGCTCATGCGCATGCGTGATGATGATGGCCTTGTCTCGCCGTCCGGCCGCGACGCATTCCGTCAAACGCTCCATCAAGGTCGCCTGCGTAAGCTGGAACGCATGGGTCTGGCCGAGGAGACCGGCTCGGGTCGCTGGCATCTGAACGATGATCTGGAAATCACCCTGCGCCGCATGGGGGAGCGCGGCGACATCATCAAGACCATGCACCGCGAGCTGACCGGAAAGGGACTCGCCCGCAGCGCCGCCGACTGTGTGATCCACGATCGATCCGACGAGCCAGCCCAGTCCGTCGTCGGCCGCGTTGTCGCGCGTGGGCTCGCGGACGAACTTGATGACCGGCATTACCTCATCGTCGACGGCGTGGACGGCAAGAGCCACTACATCGACATCGGCAAGGGCGATGCGACGGAACCGACACCTGACGGCTGCATCGTGCGCGTTACGCCGAGGAGCACCGAGCCCCGGCAGGTCGACCGCACCGTGGCCGAAATCGCCGGTACCAATGACGGGCGCTACAACATCGATATCCATCTGAAGCATGACGCGTCCGCCACCGAGCGCTTCGCCGAAACACACGTGCGGCGGCTGGAGGCGATCCGGCGCGCGACCGGAGGCGTGGAGCGCGAGCCGGACGGTACGTGGATCATTGCGCCGGATCATCTCGAGCGCGTTGCGGATTACGAGCGTGAGAGGGCCAGGGCCGTGCGTGTCATCGTCGACAGGCTCTCCTCACTGTCGCTCGATCAACAGGTCGGTTTTGACGGCGCCACCTGGATCGACCGTGAGCTGGTTTCCGGTAGCCCCGAGCCCTTGCATGATGCCGGTTTCGGGCGCGAGGTGCGTCAGGCCCAGGCCCGTCGGCGGCAGTGGCTCGTCGCTCAGGGATTCGCTCACAGGGAGCAGGACCGGCTTGTCTATCGCAACAACATGCTGCGCGCCCTGTACAGTCGTGAGCTGAATCGTGTCGCCAGTCAGCTCTCTCAAGAGCTCGGCCTTGCCTATGCCGAGGCTCACCCCGGCGAGATGGTCGAGGGCACCCTCCGCCGTTCGGTCGAACTCGCCAGTAGCAAATTCGCGGTCGTCGAAAAGTCGCGGGAGTTCACGCTGGTGCCATGGCGGTCGGTTCTCGACCGCCACATCGGCCAGGAGGTCTCCGGCATGGTGCGGCGCGAAGGCATCTCCTGGACGATCGGACGGCAGAGAGGCGGGCCCAGCGTTTCGTGAACGGCAGTCAGGCGAATTGCCTTGATGGCATGCATCGACCCGAAAACGCTCTTCGTCGCACATGGTGCGAACGGCGCTTCGCGCGTCCAAGTCGATCGTTCCGATCGCTCATGGTGGTCCCGAAAGCGGACGCTTTGCATTGGATTTTCAACGTCAGCAATGCGAGATATGGCAGTCTCCTGATGTTCTCGTCAGACATCGCCCAGCGAAGCCCGTGGTCGATCCCGTCCAGTATCGGCGTAAGCGATCTCGTCGATGCCATTGCCGCTTGGGAAACTGTAAACGACCATGATCGGCGCCTACATCAGCATCATGATGTCGATCACGGCTTTCGGTCTGATCGTGCCGATCATCGCCACGACGTTCGCCACTAAGTACTGTTCAGGGTGTTCATTGTGTCCGGCATCCGCTTCAACGAGTTCGCTATGTGTTCGCGCCAGCGGGGGCCGACGTCCATTGCGGTTTCATAGGCTCGGCGCAGATCGTCCGGCCGGTCCTCGGCCATCGCCTCGATCAGAAACGCCGCCTGCTCCCGGTCCTTCGACGCTTTCAGGCTGCCTGCACCATCGCGCCGTCGATCAGCGATAATCAGCTTGTGGATCGCGTACCTTTCGGGGCGGGGCACCTGCACCAGAACGCCGGATCTGTAGATGGCCGCTGCGTGGATTGGTTCGGCGATAAGGAAATTCAGGTAGTTAAGTGCCTGCGCGTTAACGCCGAGTGCGGGTAGGTCGCGGATAGTCTCCTCACCGAATGCGGGGGTGAGGAACTCGACCAACTGGCCACTGCCGCCCTGCGCCCAGCGCCATATGCGCCCCCGGTCGAGTTCCGGGAGAGGATCGAACTTCAGCGCCGAGAACGTCTCGGCTAGGCCCGGGTCGACTTGATCCTCCAGAGCGACGCTGAGCTTCTCGAATTGGGCGATGTCGATGTCGCCAGTATTTGCCATTCCGCCCAAGGGCAAGCGGATGCCAAGCTCACCTTCATATAGGCGAAACGCATTCGTCCCGACGATGGTGCCGCCCAGCCGAAACGTCCCTGCGTCCGCCATGGCGGATAGGATGGAACCGGTCGCCCGGTCCGTCGGTGTCATGCCCTCCGCCCGCAGCAGACGGACCAGCCGTGACCGCTCAGCCTGCCGTTCCTTCGCTGTCGTGCGCAGTGCCTCGATACGGTCGATGCGCTCGCGCGTTTCGTCACTGTCTTCGCCGATGTAGAAGAAGCGCATCTCTGATCCGACGCGGCGTGCGGCATACCAATAGGCCTTGTCGCCGCGTTGTTTTAGGGTCGGTTTGCCCTCGACGCCGGACACTGCATCGTCCCTCAAGAGCCGTACCAGATCGGTATACGCGCTCATCGCAATGCTGCTGAGTGGAGTCATGCCTATCACTTTCAGTTTTTGCTTGGCACAAATATGCCTATCAAAAGTCCAAATTGCTAGGCATTTCTGGAAAAAAAGGAATTTGGCAGCATAGAAGCGGCGAATTGACTTTTATCCCTGAGCCACCTTTCAACAACCGCTTTAGGCTCATCGAAACCGGCTTTCGCCACAGGTAGCTTGGCCGGCTGCTTCGCGCCCATAACAGCCGTTCACACTCGGTCTCAATGAGCTCGAAACCAGCCGTTCGTGTTGCCGGATTGAAAACCGGTGATGAGTGCCATTCAAAGCAGACCGTATCGACCGGCGTTGGGATTGCCCGTGAACACCGTCAGGGCCACTTGCTCCTCAATGCGCTCGGGCGGATGCTGGTTCTCAATGATGATGACCTGACTGTCCTGACAGTGGTGTTCGATGAGATAGTCGTAGAAGCGTTCTTTAAGGTCTGTTCCTCGTAGAGCGAGTTCTTCGTCACCTTCAGGCTTGAAATATGCGAGCAAGGGAGAATCAAGGACCACGAAGCCCGGATGCGAAAGACCGTTCAACTGACAGTATTCGAGCAAGGCTATGTTCACTGCGGCATGAGTGATCGCGCGAAGACCTTTACCGCGACTCGATCTGGGCTTTCCGTCGATAACGAAATCGGATGAATCCTTATCGTAATACACATGACATTCTCCAGGGAAATGCCATGCCTTCAATATTTCGGAGACCTTTGAAGAGAACGCGTGTGCGACGGACTCTGGGATACCGGTCGTCACTTCCGCACTTGCGGATTCAGGAGCGTCTTCTTCTTCGAGTAAGCCGGTCTTTCTGGCTACGAGCTTGTCGTATCTCGCAAATAGATCAGCGGCCTTTTGCGCACCGGAACGCTCCTCTACGAGCGCGGAAAAGGAGGCCCGAACCTCGGTTACGTCAGGCCCGACGGATTCTTTGATTTCTTTATTAAGCGCTTCGTATTCAGCTTCGATGACCTTCAAGGACTCCGTGAGTTCTGCTGACTCCGTCGTCAAATCCGAAACGGTCGAGTCCAGCTCCGCCTGAAGGCGCTGAATCTTTCCGATTTCGGCAGTTGCTGCCGCGACCACTGCTTCAACATCGCCGTCACATGTCTCGTCGAGGTGTTGCGCCTCTGGTTCCGCACCGCAGAGCGGACAGGCCACCTGCTCGACGTGGGCAAACATCGAGCCGCTCTCCTGTATGGCGGTGAGCCTTTTGATATCGACATCATAGTGCTCGGCCAGCAACCCGAAACGTGCAAGAAGATCACTAATTTCGTCGAGCCTGTCCGACGTTTCTTGCTTCTGCTCGAACAGCTCTCGGCGATTGCTTACAAGCCCATCGAGAGCTTTCTGGGAAGCAGAAAGCTCTTCGCGCCGGGTTTCAATCGACCCTTCCAGCCTTTCGAGCTGGGCTTCCAACTCTTCCCGGTCTTCGCCAAGGTCTTCGATCTCAGTTTGTAGGTCTGAGAGAAGCTCGTCGATCAGTGCGATTTGGCGGGTATTATCAGGTGACTGATCGGCATCAGGAACAACTGAAGAGTCGTCGATACCGGTCAAAAGCAGTTTGACTGTGGCGATCTCGGAGGTCTTGGTCGTGTACTGGCCGCTCCAAAACGGTGATCCTGTCTGCTGGATTTCACCTTCCTGGACAATGACGAGCCGTGCCAGATTTCTGAAACTCAGGCTTTGGGTCGTACCCTTTAGCTTGCTTTTAAGGATTCGCTTTCCGAGGAGCCCGATTTTGTCGAGGAGATAGCCCGACAGATTGTCCGTTTTATCGTGCGCGTGATTCTGTTTGAGCGTTAGAGGCTCGGCATCATCACCTTCGCCCAGATCAATCAGTTGAAAATTGCCGCCGGACATCGAGCGGCGCAACTTGAACTCTTCATCTTCGATCGCCGCCAAACAGAGGCTGATTTGATCATACTTTGCCCGCTCTGGAATTTCCTTCAGTGCGGAGCCGCCCAGCATAAAGTCGATGGAGTCCGCCAAGAACGATTTTCCGGTATCAGAAGCGCCGCAGATCACATTCACGCCGGATCGGAAATCGAGCTCCACCGAGGCCTTGGGGCCTCGGAAAAGGATCCTTCGAAGCTGGAGATAGCTGTCACTCATGGGCCCTCTCCTAGCTGCTGGACGGACTGGAACTGGCTAGACCAGCGCGCGAAGAACTGATGTGTAAATCTGCGCACTTCATCCGTCGGCATGTCAGCGAAACGTTCTACCGCCCAAACTGCACGCACTTTCAGGTTCACCGAATACTCGTCGCTCAATGAGGCGATGAACGGAGCCGCGGATTCACCGGCGATGTAGGTGAATCCCTCCTGCGCAGGCAGTCTTCGAACGAGACCGCGGCTCATCATCAAAATCAGGCCCTTTTCAATCAGACCTCTGCGAACAAGCAATTCCCCAGCACGCAGAGGTAGCGGGGCATGCAGACTGTCCGGACCTCCAGCGTCACCGGAATGGACGACGAGATAGTCCATCTCAACTAAGCGCTGGAGGTCAAAGGCTACAGGAAAAGCCGCATGCAGGATCGCCAGCGACCTTACACCGGTCTCCAGCGGGCTATTGAATGGTGTGGGTTTGTGATCGCTATCCATCATCCGGCACCCACGTCAGTCGATCTTCGTTAGCTAACTGATGACAAATCCCTTGGCAGTCTTGTTTCTTGGTCACGGACGAGAGCGGGTTTGCCGTGAGCGAGAGCGCAGCTGCCTGCGTCAGCGTTGCCCGCATCCGCTCGAACCCGTCCGGATGATGTCCCTCGCAGATATCGATAACCCCGTGGCAAACTTCATCTTGTAGCGCCGCGAACGTTCCCTCTGGGACTGTGTCACGTGCAAAATTCCGCAGCGACTCAGCATGGTAGAAGCGCTCTCGCTGCCGAAGGAAGTCCCGCTTTATCGGAGCGTGAGCGTCAAGCGAAACCGGGTCGCTCATGGGGGGCCCCAACTGGTCACCGTAGGCGTCGAGGAGCTGCCTGATATAACGGCTCTCGGTCTCCGCCGGGGTCTCCGGCGGCTTATCGGGATCAGGGCGCGGCGGCAAGCCACCACCGAAACGGACGGCATGGTAGACAGTGGTGCTGTGGCCGTTGATCAGGTCGACATGCGACTTTGAGGTAAAGATGCTGAAGTCAAAGGCGTTGAAGTAAGTTTCGAGAGCGCCGGTAAGAGAAATCTTCTCGGTCGACGTAATCCCTTTTTCGCAGTGCTTTCCCCAATTTTCCCGCGCCTTGGCCTTCAGAGCATCAGGCTTGTTGAGAAGCTGTTCGAGGGAGGTGCCGATACCCTGCGATGCCACGAAGTAGTGCAATCTCGGTGGGAGGTACTCCCCTTTGAAAGAGTAGTAGATGATCTTCCCTATCTCGACCCATATATCGCTAGGGCGTAGAGGGTGATCATAGCGTTTGCACTGGTAGTTATCCCAAACGTCTTGAAAACCATCCTCGGACGTGAACCCGGCAATATCGACTCCTAGATCGCCCGATCCGCCGAAGCGTCGGACCTTGAGATATGCCCCTGACAAACTCGTAGACCATTCCTCGATAAAGTCTTCCCAATCGTCCGGACTGAAGGTGCGAATGCGCATTACCTTGGGGATTGGCACGCCGCTGCTCACATGCTCCGGTGATGCCGAGCACGTTGCGGGCTTAGGCTTAATCTCTTTGAGATCCTCTTCTTTGATCAAGCGACTTACTCTTTGAAAATTAGAAGAACCAATATCATTCGGCAGCTCTTCAGTCTGCATTCCAGCTTCTTGGCACGTAAACTATCCGGATAACGCAGGCCTTTGTCGCGGACAAGAGTACCTTCGCCGCCCAGTTTCAGCGGGCACAAGCAGCGTCTCTACCCTTCCAGCGGTGTCGACCATTAGGGTATCCTGCAGCGCGCGTTCGGCTCCATTCTTGTGTACCGAGGTCTCAGGGGCTCGCACCCGAAGCTAATGGCAGGATTGGCAGACCGCCCCCAGCATGCTGGCCCTTTATCAAACGGCAGGTTTAGGGCCGGGGACGGCAACGTGACCAGCACGGGCAAGTGTCGGCTTCTGCCGATTGGTGTCGGCAAGCCGACAGTCCGCTAAGGCCCGGAACAGCCAAACACGTCTTCGCGGGTGGTATTGTGGAAGGTCAGCTTCTCGCGCATTTTGATGAACATGTCCCGGCCGGACCTTCACGATGAGATTGCGGTGGTTTCCACCATATGCAGAGACCTCGGACTGGGCGAGGTCACGCCTACTATTCTGAAGACGGCACACCACACTACGCTCCTGATTTCTCCTCTCACGATAGTTGCGAGGGTCCAATCCTCCGAGCCGATCGACGCGGCTCGGCAACGGGCGATCAGGGAAGTTGCCGTCGCACGTCATCTTGCCGCCCGCAGCGCGCCCGTCGTCGCGCCGCTGGTGGATCAGGCGGGACCACACATCGTCGCGTCTTCTGTCGTGACGCTATGGCCTTATGTGAAGCACGAGCGGACGGCCGATGAGGCTGATGCGGCACTCGCCGCCACGACGCTCGCTTCCGTCCATGAAGCTCTGCTGGATTTTCGTGGCAAACTGCCGCCGTACACGCAGGCGATGGATCGCTGTTGGGCTGTGCTTGCCGACAATGGAGCGTCTGCCGCACTCAGCAGGCACGATAGAGATCTCCTGAAGACGCAATATCGCCGCCTTCGTCACGAAGTCGAGGAAACGACCCGCGATTGGGTTCCCCTCCACGGAGACGCTCATCTCGGCAATCTCCTGCTTGGCGAACGTGGCCCTCTATGGACGGATTTTGAGGACGCATGCCGCGGGCCTCGCGAATATGACATCGCTGGCTTGCCGCTCGCCGCGTGGTCGCATTTTAGCGATGCCGACCAAGCACTCGTTAGGCGCTATGCTGACCTGAAGAGTGTGTGCGTGGCCGTTTGGTGTTGGGCGAATGTTTCCCGCAGCACAGAGATTCTCGAAGCAGCTGAATACCATCTGCATCGGGTCCGGGAATTTACTTTCTGAGCGACCATGCCGAGAGCCGCGAACGACCCTTGTTGCTAACTGCACCGTGAAAGCGGATGGGCAATTTTCAGCCCAATGCGGAATAAATGTCGTGGCAAAGACATGCTGGCGCAGATGATTGAAAAGGGCGGTGGGAGCTAATGGAAGGCGTTCCTTTCTTCAAAGATGACCATGGCTCTGATATGGGTCCTAGGGGGCAGGCTGTATATTGGGGGGAGGCAACAGAATGCATGCTATTTTTCGATTGCTAAGAATTCTGTTGTTATATGCGGTATTCTTCCTTCTTAGCCTGATTGCGATTGCATTTTGGGCGACAGCTTGGCCGGTCGGCGCACAAATTCTCTTTGTGTTCGCATCGCCGCTAGCAATTGTGTGGTGGATTGAGCGACGTCGCTCCGCGAAGCGCGAAATCAGTCTATCTCGCAGGATAGAACCCGAGATACATACCCCAGTTTCGCCGCGGGAGCTTGCATCAGAGGCTCCAGCAGTACCAAGGCAGTCAAGCAGAGTGGAGCCACTGCCTACAGCCCCTCCACGTTACGTTCCGCCGCAGCAGGACAATACGGCACTCATCCGGAAAGCGCGGGAAGTCGGACCAGAGCTGGCTGCAATCGCCGCTCGGAGAGAAGGAGAGAAAGCGCCACGCAGCCGTAGAATGCGCAGTCAAGGCTGGATCCCTGCCGGCGAGACCGTGTCGGTCGCGGGCCGGGAACTGGGTGGGATGATTTATGTAGGCACACCACCCTTATTGAACACCTACGGCTACAGGGACAAGTGCCGCGCCTACATCGATCCGTCGCTCACGGTGGCGCGGTTGGGTAGCGACCGAGACGGTCATGGAATGCCTTACTGGCCTGGCTACTCCGATATTTCTCCGCAGTGCCGAGCCACCTATCTAGACTGGCTCGCGGGCGGGCGCGCCGATGGCTCCTACAATCCCGGGTACATGTTCCTGTATTTCTATGGGCTCGAACGACACTTCTTCGTTGATGATCCGCCGGCTGAGGAAAAACGACAGCTCGTTGACGAGGTTCAGCGGCTTGCTCAGACATTCGCCGACAACCGATCCGTCCAACGCTATCTCGGTGAATTCATCGAGGTCGCTAAAGTGGCTACGACCGAGATCGACAAGATCGAGCCGATTTTCGAGAGTTCCAGCTGGGAACTGCCCCTCTCCTTGCAGCTAGCGATCGGAACGCGCCTCGACAAGGGGGAACAACTTAACGCTGACTGGACGTTGAGCTGGCTCCTTTGCCATCCCGAACGGAACCTCAGGACGCCAGCAACACGATGCCGGGACGAATTCATCGCGCTCTTCAAGATGCGTTTTGACGAACGTTTTCCCGACGGCTTGAAAGTGAACAAGCCGCGAAAAACGCTGAAGGCGTCCTATCGGGCGGCATCCAGCGAGTTCGAGGGAACCATCAACCCTTCGATGGATGGCAAGCCGATCCCGGATATCTCGGGGTTGCGAAGGCCCGTCGAGATTGCGCAGGAGATCGCGGACGGGGTGATGGACGATCTGGACAAGTTCAGCCGGTTTCTTGGTCGCAACCCGGACGGACGCGGAAGCTTGGAGGCGCACGCCCTTCTTCCATCTGAGCTCTGGGCCCTATTTCCTTCAGAGGGGCTGGAAAACCTCAAATCCTGGGCTGCCGAGATAGTGGCCGCCGGCGGCCTCGTGCCACTCGCAAGTGCGATCGAACGACTGGAAGGCGAGCGGCCGCAGAAGATTGGAAAGAGGCAGCTTGCCGGAGCGGCTGATGCGCTCGCTCGGATCGGTTTCGGTCTTGCTCCCGACCCGCGATTTGCGTTGCGGTCACCCAAGCACGACGAGCCGGTTGTCGTGTTTGAGCTCGGCGAGAGAGTCGAGAAGCTCGAGGATGTTTCACCGCAATACCGCACGGCCCTCATGGAACTGGCACTGGGCTCCTTCGTCGCCCACGCAGACGGTCACATCGCAGACACCGAGCGCCGGTCCCTGGAGGAACAGGTCGTCGCAACCGAAGGGTTGAACGAGCAGGAAAAACGACGGCTTCGCGCCAATCTCAGCTGGTTCCTCGCCGTCCCGCCGGACATGAGCCTCCTGCGCCGCAAACTCAAGGACGTGGGAGAGGCCAACCAAGCCGCCATGCGTGCCGCATTGGTGGCTGCCGCCCATTCCGACGGGATGATCCAGTCCGAGGAGGTCGCGAGCATCGAGAAAGTCTACAAGGCGCTCGGCCTCGATCCGGCCCTTGCCTACTCCGATCTTCACGCCGGTGACATTCCAGATGCACCTCGCACTGTACGTGCGGCACAGCCAGGTGCGCCGGGGGAGGCGATTCCGGATGATCGACAGCCCACGGGACCCACGCTCGACGCGTCGCGGATCGCGTCGATCAGGTCTGACACGGAGCGCGTTTCCTCCGTGCTGGGGCAGATCTTCGATGCCGGCGAATACGACGTAGACGCTGCAACGGGAAATGAGGCCGTGTTGCTCGCCGGGCTCGATCGGAAACACGCGGCCTTGGTGCAGGATCTGGTGGAACGGGAGCATTGGACGGAAGACGCCTTCGAGCAGCTTTGCTCAAAGTATTCGCTCCTCGCCTCCGGAGCACTGGAAGCGGTCAACGAATGGGCTTTCGAGACCTATGACGAGGCGCTGCTTGATGAATACCACGGATATGACGTCATCCCGGAGATCGCCCAAGCGGTAAAACAGGAACTCACCAAGGAGGGCGGATATGTCCAGACTGAAACCGCGTGAACGCGATGCCATCGTTCAGGCGCTGCGTGCGGGTGTCGTCCCCAAACTCGGCCTGCGCCACATCCAGGTCGGCCGCGTGCGCGAGATCGAGGAACTGGTCAAGGACATGGACCGGATCGCCGACGGTGGAGCGGCCATCCGCTTCATCATCGGTGAATACGGATCGGGCAAAACCTTCTTCATGAACCTCATCCGGCTCGTGGCCTTGGAGAAGGGGCTTGTCGTGATGTTCGCGGACCTTGCGCCAGACCGGCGGCTCCACGCGACTGGCGGCCAGGCCCGCGGCCTTTACGCGGAGATGGCCCGCAACCTGTCGACCCGCACCAAACCCGACGGCGGAGCGCTCGCGAGCGTTGTGGAGCGTTTCGTCTCGCAGGCGCATCGCGACGCGGAGGAGCGGGACTTGCCGACCGGCACCGTCATCCGTGAACGGCTCGGACATTTCGAAGAGCTAACGGGCGGCTTCGAATTTGCGGAGGTGATCCGGCGCTACTGGGAGGGTCACGAGACCGGCGACGACGAGCTGAAATCCGCCGCCCTTCGCTGGCTTCGCGGGGAGTTCGCGACCCGGACGGATGCGCGCAAAGCGCTCGGCGTCCGCACTATCATCGATGACGCCAGCGTCTACGACCACCTCAAGCTGATGTCGGCGTTCGTGCGGGAGGCTGGATACAAAGGTCTGCTCGTCGGTCTCGACGAAATGGTGAACCTTTACAAACTCACGTCGGCCCAGGCGCGGAACGCCAACTACGAGCAGGTGCTGCGGGTTCTGAATGACGTTCTTCAGGGGAGCGCCGAGCATCTGGGCTTCCTGATGGGCGGCACCCCGGAATTCCTGATGAATACCCGCCGTGGCCTCTACAGCTATGAAGCCCTGCAGTCCCGCCTTGCGGAAAATACCTTCGCACGTGACGGGCTGGTGGATCTGTCGGGGCCTGTGATCCGCCTGGCCAGCCTAACGCCCGAGGACCTTTTCGTTCTGCTCTCGAATGTCCGTAGAGTGATGCACGGTGAAGACAGCGCCCTGCCGGACGAGGCGCTCGAAGCGTTCATGGCGCATTGTTCCGACCGGATCGGCGAGGCGTACTTCCGAACACCGAGGAATACAGTCACCGCCTTCGTGAACCTTCTTTCGATCCTCGAACAGAATCCGGGTGTGGAATGGAGCGACCTCATCGAGAAGATCGAGGTCACGGAGGATCGTGGCGAAGACCTCGCGGATGTGGATGAGGCCACCGGCGCGCAGCGCTCCCCGGGCGAAGATGACCTTGTCAGCTTCAAACTCTGAAGCCGTGCGGTGAGTGGGACCTTCGAAAAGCTGGCGCGTCCGGTTCAGAAATGGATCCGGTTGCAGGGATGGCGCGAATTGCGCGACATCCAGGCCCGTGCGATCAGGTCCATCTGTGACAGCGACAGAGATTTGATCGTCGCTGCGTCCACCGCAGGAGGAAAGACAGAGGCCGCATTCCTTCCCCTTATCTCGCAAGTGCTGGACGCACCCGCGGACAATGAGGGGTTCGACCTGCTATATATAGGCCCGCTCAAGGCCCTGATCACGGACCAGGCGGGTCGTCTCGAGGATATCTGCCGCGAGGCGGAACTTCCCGTCGTCCCGTGGCACGGCGATGTAGCGCAGTCGGTCAAGTCCCGAGCGCTGAAGAAACCCGGCGGCATCCTGCTGATCACGCCGGAATCCCTCGAGGCGCTGTTCATTCGGCGGGGACTTGAAATTCCACGCCTGTTCGGTGCGACGCGTGCCGTGGTGATCGATGAGCTCCACAACGTGCTCGACAGCGAACGAGGCGTGCAGATGCGCTCGCTGCTAACCCGTCTTGAACTCGCGGTCAAACGCCCCATCCGCAGGATCGGGCTCTCGGCAACCCTCGGGGATATGGAGCTTGCCCGCGCCTATCTCCGGCCGGACGATGCGCTGAATGTCGACCTTATCAAGGCGGAGGGCGGTGAAGCGGAACTCCGGCTCCAACTTCGCGGCTACCTCTCCGGCGAGGAGGATGAAAACGCACCCTCGGCCACCAATGCTATTGCTTCACACCTGTTCCAGCACCTGCGCGGCAGCGACAATCTGGTCTTCGCCGGCGCGCGACAGTCCGTCGAAATCTACGCGGATCGGCTTCGCGACCTTTGCGAGCGGGAGCATCTGCCGCAGGAGTTCTACCCGCATCACGCGAGCCTGTCCCGAGATCATCGGGATTTCGTCGAGCGCCGCCTCAAGGATGCCGCCAAACCCACGACGGCGATCTGCACCTCAACCCTCGAATTGGGTATCGACATCGGAGACGTGGCCTGCGTCGCGCAGATTGGTGCGCCGTTCAGTGTTGCGGCGCTCAGACAGCGCCTTGGACGGTCTGGACGCCGAGAAGGTCAACCCGCGATCTTGAGACAGTACGCAGTTGAGGCAAGGCTGACCGCCGAAAGCAATTTCGTTGACCGCCTCAGGATCGGCCTTGTCCGGGCCATCGCGATGATCGACCTTCTGCTCGATGGTTGGTGTGAGCCGCCGAAGCCACAGGCACTCCACCTCTCGACGCTGGTGCACCAGATCCTCTCGGTCATCGCCGAACGGGGCGGTGCCTCTGCAAGCCACCTTTATCACGTCTTGTGTCGCGAGGGTCCGTTCCGGATGGTCTCAACTCCTATCTTCACGGACGTGCTACGTGCACTGGGCGATGCCGAGACCGATCTGATTGAACAGACTGAGGGTGGCCTTCTCCTTTTGGGACCCACGGGTGAAAGACTGGTCGAACATTACAGCTTCTACGCAGTGTTCAAGACGCCTGAGGAGTACCGTCTGGTCGCCAACGGCCGTGACCTGGGAACCCTGCCGGTCGACAACGTTCTCTCTCCAGGAATGATGCTCATCTTCTCGGGTCGCCGCTGGCTTGTTCAGGAGATTCATGACCGCGAGAAAGTCATCATGGTCACCCCTGCGAAGGCGGGCACACCGCCCATATTCGGTGGCGATCCCGGCGACATCCATGACAGGGTTATCGAGCGAATGTTCGACTTCCTCGAAGGCGAAGTGGAGCCCGCCTACATGGATCCCGTCTCGATACAGATGCTGGAGGAGGCCCGGCTGAACTACGCGCGAATGGGCTTTCGGGAAAGTCGCATCGTATCCCCTGGGGCAAGTTCGGCTATCCTCGCGACACGGGTCGGGACCGTAAAGACTGCGACGCTCGCGCTGGCACTTCGGGGGTTTGGTTATACTGTCGAGCGGCATGACGGCTTTCTCGAGGTTGATGCTGGAGAGGAGACCCCACCCGTAGCCGAAACGCTGGCGCGCATGGCTGTCGGGGAGGAAGCGGATCTTTTCACGGATGGAACGAACCTTCTCTTCGAGAAGTTCCACCCCTATCTGTCCCCAAAGCTGTTGGCACAAGACGCGCTGTCGTCACGGCTCGATCCGCCAGCTTTGCCCGGGCTCTGTAAGCAGATGACGACCGCATCATGAAATCTCAGTGCGTCAATCTGCTGAATCACAGATTGATGATCAGCGCCGGGCGGAACTGATCACGGCTGATTCGGGAATGGTAACGGAACGACCGCTTGCCGCTCAAATCGACCGGTGACCGGACAGTCCGCTCACGGCCCCGAATGCGTCATTTGGCGATCAGCTTGGCGACGACCGCTTCAGTCAGCGGAATCGTCGATCAAGAGGCTCGCGGTTGACGGCACGATCGAGCCCGAACCGGTCATTACCTAGGCACGGCGTCAGTGGCGCTGGAGGGTGGCCAGCAGACGCTGCCACCATTCCCCCGTTTCATGCTATCTGATACATCCACGACCGTCCCACTGACAAAGTTGAGAAAGCACGGTGACCGTAAAGCCACGATGGCGACAGACAGTAGCTAAGGGCCGATCTGGAACTCTCCCCGGGCCGCTTGTGAAGCGAATACAGGGAATCTCTCGTAGGACCACCGGATCAATTGGCCGCTTGGTACGGTGGACGAAACGCGAATTTCTTGAGTATACGATTCTTCTGTCGTTGCTTGTTCTCGTCGCCGGCGTTTCGTTGGTCGTTACACTGTACTTGGCGATACCGGGATTGCAGGATGGGTTTTTCAACGGCGTATTTGTCGAGTTCAACGGAATGCTCTTCGATGTCGTTGTGTTCGGCATCCTGATTGCTTTGTTCGTTCGTGCGATGGAGCGGCGCCGCGAAGTCCAGCGTCAGCAGGAAATCATCGACGACTACAAGAAATGGAACAGCGATGAAGGCAGGTTCCGCATCGCCGGTGCAATTCGGCGCTTAAATCGGTTCGGGAAAACCGACATCGATTTCGGAGGAATTGAAGTATCTGATTTCTCCTTTCGGCGGCATGACATTAGGAGCATCAGAGGCTCAACGTTTTATGACGGCACCTGGGGAGAGATGGGCAGCCGGGACGATGTGAAGCTTGAAAGGGTCGATTTTCATTCCGTCGATTGCCGTGAGGTGGTCTTTTCCAAGTTTCACCCCTTTGCCGGGTTCACCTTGGATATTGTGTTTGCTTCTATAAAGGATTGCAATTTCGCGGAAGCCGATTTGGCGAATGCGGTGTTTAAAGGCGCCCATTTGAAGTGGACAGAGGAACATCCGGACGAGCTGGGCATCTGGCATGAATTCCCCGACGAACCGCCAGCTTTTCAGCAAACCCATTACCCGCCATTTTGGCGCGCTGACTTGCAAGGAGCATCTTTCGTTGATGCGACATTCAAAAACGCGGATTTCCGTGGAGCGGATGGCGTCCTTGAGTGTGATTTTACTGGGGCGAAAGGGCTCGAATCTGCCATATTTGATGACGATGAAGTAAAGAAGTCGGTCCTGAGAATGTCACAATCGACGAAACAAGGATCGCGCAAGGCTAAGGAGCGACACCAGTAACACGAACGTCCGCACCGGGTCGAACGCGTCAGTTCCAATTGCCAATCCGATCGTCTCGAAAGTCCGCAACCGCGACCTCCGGAAACCAGTCGAGCGATCTCGAATGCGAGCATGCGAAGGCGTAATGTCGCCGCATCCGTGCGGCACCTTGGTCCCACTCAGTGGCCGGCTGACCTAGGCCGTCGGGCGCGGCGCCCTTGCAGCCTTTCGATTTCCGCCTGCGTTCGCGAGACATCGAAGACGATCACTTCCGTCCTCTCCCTCAGTCCTTCGGGCAAGTCCGCTATGAGCATTCCCTCCAACTCGGCCGCCGCCGTCGGCCGCGCCGTTCCGTCCGACCTCGGCGGCATCGGCTGCACGTCGGCGCCGAACCAGATCACAAGGTAGATGCCGAGGCCGTCCGCATCGGGCGCCGAGGCGTAGCCCTGCAATTGGGTCGCCGCGGCCGTCCAGACCTCCGGGTGATAGTGGCGTTTCACCTCGACGGGCAGATTCCCGCCAGCTCCGCTCAGAATGAGCATATCCGCGCGCGTCTCGCCGGCACGCTGAGCTTCGGGTGCCGCAGCCGCGATGCGGTATTTCGACATTCGGTCGCGCAGCCTGCTGAGCAGATAGTCACGGCATTCGTTTTCGTGCAACGGCTTCATCGCGATGTTGCCATCGCGGTTCCAGCACATCTTCCAATCACCGGTGTCGACAGTGCGCAGTTCGTCCCGCAGACGCACCAGCTCCTCCCTCGCAATCGCCCGCAGATCGGACGCATTTACGGGGGCGCCTCCGGCCAGCGCATCGGCGATCTGCGCGGCGGTCGGATGCCGGAATTCCTCATCGCGCCTCAGACGCATCTGCTCGGCCAACGCATGCAGTATCGACTGGCGCCACTGTTCCAAAGAAGGCTCCAAGCTGAGACGGAGAAGCGCATCGCCCGCTGGCGCTTCCTTCTGCATTGAAAGCGATGTGATGGCGCCCGTCGTGGCGTCAGCCAGATGATGAACATCGTTGACCCGACCACTCCGTCCATGCCGGCCTTCTGGGGTGGAGTGCGCCCCCGCCATCAGAGCAATAACCTCCAATCTCTCGAATGCGTGATCCAGTCCCTGGACTACTGAGCCCAACTCCCTGTCGAGCCCGAGAAAAGCCAGGTCACTCGGGCTTGCCCTCCTGGATAAAGTCAGGAGGCGATCGCGCGTGGCGCCCGGAGCGACTGAAAAGGCGACGAAGGTCCAGAGTAGCTCTTGTCGCAGCGTCAGGCCTGCAGTCGTCAGAGCTGCCTGGGCCAGTTCCCCGATCGCGATCGGCTCGAACAGATCGAACGCTTCCGTGAGTGCGTGCTTTAGGGCCGCCTCATGCATGTTAGGCCGAGCCTCGAGCACTGCCCAAAACGCTCTCCTGACGACCTCATTGACGCGATGCGGCCGGGTGAGCGGCCACAGGCCGTCCAGGCCGTCGCCGCCGGCCTCCAGGCCCTCGATCCAGAATGTCGTCAGCGCGGCGATACCTTCATCCGAGTTAGAACCCAAACGAGCTGCAGCCCAATCGTAGACCGCGTCGCGCCGTTCTTCGGCTTCTGCGTAAACTCCCGACTTGAGGGCGATGAGCGCGGTTTCCACCGGAATGGACTCGTTGGCCGGGACGCAGCTCTCCCGCAGCATCAGGTCTAAGCCGGCTACAACGGCATGTTCTATGCGCCACCCCTCGTTCTGGCCCGCGGCTCTTCCCAACGCGGCAGTCGTCAGAAAATCTGGTGGCTGAGTCACCAGCCGCTGCCAACCCGAGCGGACGGCTACGGCGACCGGTTCGTTGAGTTCCGCGACGAGCCAATCGAATGGCGCCAGCCCGTCGTCTTTGGACTTCCGCAAATAGTTTTCCGCGACGATGAAGAGGTTGTGATGGTGCCGCCCTTCGCGAAGCGCTTCGAGTTGAGAGGAAAGTATCGCGATGTCCTTTGTCCGGCGCCGTGCGTTTTCCCGACTGCGTTTGATTTGCCAGCTGCGGTGCCTCAGTTGAGACCCACTCAATTTCGACGCCACCAGCTGCGCAAGTAGGCGCTTTCGCCCCCGCCCCTTCGTCAGATAATCGTACACCGACCAGTAGGCGCTAGGGTCGGCATTGGCTTCCTTCACTAGGAAGACCGCGACTTTCTCCACCCATCGACGCTCCTCGCCCGAAGCGGCCTCTGCTGCCTGGGTGAGTATGTATTGGGCCAAAGGCCTCGACACCGGCCGCTTGGCGAATCGAAAATAATCGTGGGCGGGTTGCCACGGGCGGTTTTTCGGATCGATCGGCTGATATTCTTTGAGGATCAGATCAAGGATTTCACATTCGTGCCGCGGGTCCGCGTCGAACCATTGTGAAAGCGCTTTCCTCGTCTCCTCGCGGTGGCGATCCGCAAGGGATTCGTCGTCGTTTAGGTTTCGCGTCCAACGCCAGACAGTTCTGCTGTCCGGGGACAGTGTGGCGATATAGTGTGCGGCCAGCCGGTCCAGAAACGAGTCAACCTCGAACGCTCTGTGGCGGCTGCCTTGAGGCGGGCGCCAGGAAGAGACGAACTCGTCCAGCAGTTCCGGCAGAGGCTCGCACTCCAGCCGCCTGCCCAGGGAGAAGAGGTGGCCGATCGTATTGTCGTCCGGTGCTGCATCGAAATCGCCGACGATCGACCGCAAGCGGGTCGCGCCGAGCAGTACAGATGGTACTTCGGCGGCAATATGGAGCCGGAGAACCTCCCTGCTGCTCGACAGTGCTTCTCTGTCGAGCGCATCGAGGAGTTCCAGCCTTGCCACCGTCGCATCCTCTGCCCCATTCAGCCAAGCGTCGGCCGCCCTCCAGCGATGCCAGCTCTCCCTGCCGCTGTCCAGGGCGATTTCCCGAAGCAGCGGGCGCAGCGAATGGACAGGGTGGCCGATCGTCAGCGCATCGAATACAGTGATAAACTTCTGCGAATTGACCGGGCCTGTGAGGATGGCGCGGAAATCGTCGGCGAGATCTTCTCCAGCCAAGCCGCCAAAGGCGGTGATTCCGCTCTCCGAAGAGCGGAAGTAAGGATCGTCACTGCCGATGTTTTCGAGGATGGCGCGGCGTTCCGATGTCCGGAAGATCGCCGCGTCGCCGTAGGCAAGGACCGTCACGGCATCCGCTTCAATCAACCTCCTGGCGCCCGCGGCGTCTCCGGCCTCCGCCAGGTGCGCGGCAAGCCAAGCATAAAGCCCTCGGAGCTCGGTAGGTGGGCGGCCATCGGAGCTCGTGATCATTGCAACGGCACGGGAGAGCGGCAAAGTCGCTCGGTTCTTGCTGCCGATCACGGCATCGGCAAGCGCCTTCGCTGCGAGGAATTCGGCTACGACGCGATGCATCGGCTCGAACGCGTCGCCCTCGCCCCGGAAGAGGGGAGTGTCGAGCATGTCCCCAAAAACGCGAGCAGAAAGTCCGAGGTCCTCCAGGGTGGGCAGAGCACGGTGTTCTCCGAGTTCCGGCGGGACCGCGTTGGATCGCCAGATTGCTTGCGCGCCAGTCGTCAGAAGCATGAGGCAGGATCGGGCCGCAGCCTCGATAATTGCGTGCGCGCCCGGCCATCCGCGGTCGTGTGTATGGAGACTGTTGTGCTCGTGCGCGAGCTGCCTAGTGCCCTCGGCCATCACTGCGAAACGTGTGGATGGCCACGTCCCGTTGCGTTGCACCGCCTTGTTCAGCATCCTCAGCCCTAGGGGGTTTTGCGCGAACGCGGCCACGCCCATCCGCGATGCCTGTTCCAGGAACGCGCCTGGATCGGGCTCACCCCAGGCAGCGAGCAGTGGGCTTGCCTCCGTTTCCTCAAGGGGCAGTAGATGGGCGACAACTATGTCATGCCCCGCCGTCGTCGACTGGATCGCCGCAATGTCCGAGGCATTGCGCCAATCCTCCGAACGACACGAAAGGCGCCAGCGGGCTACTTTCGACTCCGCGATCGCCTGAGCGAGTTTGTCGGCCTTGTCGGCGGCGCTGCCGTCGGAACGGTATTCGTCAAGAGCGTCTATGAAGAGCGTGGTTCCAGGCGGCGGCCGGCTGCCATTGACGAGCTGTCGCACTCTGAGAAGGGTACCACCCTCCTGCTCGGCCTCGATCCTGAAGACCGTCGACTTTCCGATACCGGGCTCGCCCAGCAGGACCACGTACGGTTCCCCACGCAGATCGCTTACTCTTTGGGTCTCGCTCTCGCGCCCTTCATCTGCGCTGGGGATAGCGACCCTACGGTCTATCCCTGCGATCTTCTCCATCGTGTCCATTCCAATGTGGATCTCAGCGCATCCGGAACCGGTTCCGCAGCGCCAAGCCAATGAGGAAGAGCAGCGAGGAGCCCTTCCAGTTCTCGCCATACCTCAACTGTTATGGCAGGAAAGAGGCCTTCAATGCCTCGTGCCGCCAGCCGTTCGCGCTCGGGAGGGGAGAGGAAACGCGACGCCCAAGCGTTCCAACTATGTCGATTCATCGAAACCAGCTCGTTTGGATCGCCCTCCAGACCTTCGGCATAAGGTTGGCCATGAAGCGTGGCCAGGCAGTAGTATACATTCTTCTCGGCCGGACGAAGCTCTTCGCTATATCGCCTGCCGATTTAAGCTGGATGCTAGCGCTCTCGTTCATCTTGCCCCCTACGCTTCGGCGATCGTAACCGTGCAGTCCGCCCTCGCCAATCCTCCTTGACCTCTCCATCCTTCGCATGACAGCCTGCGACCCGGCCGCGCCGGCTGCCCGCATACCGGGCCGTTCGCTGCGGTCTCTCTCTCGAGGGATGACATGCCCGCCCGCGCGGGCATAGTTTGCGCGGGGCGGGCCACGCAATCTGCCGACCATGCTTCTCGCCGCCGACAGCCTCGTCTCCCTGAGCCGCGGGACCACTTTACCGTGCCACTCGAAAGTCCGCTTACCCAAGTATCCGGGCGCAAAGCTGACGGTCCTCTTGCGGCCCCGAAATTCAGCAAGGCGGGAGACTATAATCGCACTTATTTCTGGCTGATAGCTGCATTGCTCACCTGCCTACTGCGAGAGAACGCCGGATTGTATTTTGCCAAAGCGTGCAACGCCTATAAATACTCGGTTAAGCTAACCATGAGTCGCAGCGCGGCTACAGGTTTTCGTTACGTGCACGCAGTTCGCCTTGTTGTGCTCGCGGAAGGGGGGAGAAAATGCGGTCTTGGTGGTCGCCGACGAGCCTGATGTGGCTTGGCATTCATTTGATCCTCGTGTTCGGCGGCATGCTGTGTATGACCACCGAGGGTGAAAGAGTTTTCGGTGCAACACTTGCACAAAGCGTGGGTAGCGGCCTGCTTGCGACGGGTATCGCCGGGATGGCCCTGTACCTCTACATCCGTCTAACCGAGCGGACGCAGAATAAGCTTGAGGTGATCGCCCGTGCCGGCATCTCAAGCGTTTTTCCGCATCGTTCGGTGCGGATCAAGGATCAATACGACCGTCGTCTCAGGTCGGCGAAGCGGATCGACCTGATCGGCCTCGGCTTGTCGTCATTCCGTGAGGACTACGCCCGCGAGTTCGCCGAATGGTCACGTAAGGCCAACGTGCGAATTCTTGTGCTGGATCCGGACTTCCCGACGAAAGCACATAGTCTCGCTGATTACCGCGACCTTGAGGAAGGCGGCGCAAAAGGGGAAATTCGCGCCGACATCGAAGCATTCCAAGAAGCCGTCGATAACGATGAAAATATAGATCGCACCAGATTCCAGGTGCGCCGCATGCGCTCCATTCCCGCGATCAACCTGCTGCGGATCGATGACGAGATCTTCTGGGGTCCGTATTTGATGACGGAGCGGAGCCGCAACTCGCCTACCATCCTCGTGCATGGAGGCGGTTTCATGTTCGACCATTTGGAGCGCCATTTTGAGGCGACATGGCAAGCGGCCAAGCCAGCAGCGCAGGAGTGAACAGTTGGCCGTCCGAGTGAGCGCGGGGTCGCGCATTCATATTGCCCTAGCTGATATGGGCTTTGCATCGCCCCGCGCATTCGGCGGTGTTGGCTTCATGCTCGACAAGATAGCCGCCGACGTCGAACTAAGGTGTGCGCCCGTAGTGTCGTTAGAGGGGGCAACCGACCTTGACAAGCCATGCCAGTTTGAGTTGACAGCTCTCCTTGAGACGCTTGCCGAGGCAGGTAAAAGACCGGTTCGGGCTATCATCCATAGTCATGCGATTCAGCATATTGGTCTCGGCACAAAGACTGCCCTCAAGCTCGCGGTCATCTCAGCATATCACCACTTAGTTGAGCTTCCAGGCGGTCGGGCTGAGCAGCAAAGCCTGAGCGGCCGCGGTGGGGCGTCGGGCATCGGCATTCATGGTTTCTTCGAGGGCGGTGTGTTGTGGGACGCGGGTAGACCCGCCGAGGAGATCGATCATCTGCTTCCCTCTGGCGCGAGACCGGCCACCTCCACACCGGTTCTGATGCTTCGGCTGACGTTTCCAACTTCATGGCGGGTCGGCTTGTGCTTACCTAAGGCCGAATTATCGCACGGCCTGGAAGAACAGCGCTTCTTTGAAGAGAATGCGCCTATCGCGCCCGGCGACGCGCTAGAAACAATGGCGTTGCTGTATCACGGAATCCTGCCTGCCTTTCGTCTTGAGAATCTGAAGCTGCTTGCGTCCTCGCTTGCTTCGATTTCCTGTAAGGGTTTCAAGCGTCTTGAGATCGAGCGGTGCGGCGAGAATGTCGTCGAGCTATTGGGGGACCTTCGCGCAAAGGGCTATGCTGCGAGCATGAGCAGTATGGGTCCACTCGTATATGTAATTTTCGCAGCCAGTGATACACGTGCCGCCGCCGAGTTGCGGGCGCTTTGTGTCGCCCACAATGCACATTGGCTAGGATGTCATAGCGGTCTGAATTGCGGCGCAAGAGCTTCGCGGGACAAATTCGCATGAGGTTTCGATATGGCGACGTCTTCCGGTTCCAACGGCTGCTCAGGATTTTTTTCTACACCTCGAATGCCGACAAGCTGATCCAGGCTAGGCTGATCTTCATGCGTAGCGGGTATCAGCTCACCCACTATCGCAGCCAGCATGAACCCTATGACGAAGACTATTCCCTTGACACACAGGGGCTACTCACCCAGGCACTGAAGCAGGTCAGCCAGGAGTTCGAACGCCGCTCGGTCTTGTTCGTCGAGGACACGTCACTGCGGATCGAGGCGGTCAGCGGCACAACAGACTATCCGGGAACGCGCGTGAAGGAGTGGTTCTCGGAGACGAGTTTTGCGGAACTTGATCGCCAAATCGCGCTGCGCGGCGGCGACCGACGTTGCACAGTCAAGTCTGATATTGCGCTCCGGCTGCCGACTCTGTCGCGGCCGGTTTTCTTCCATGGCGAAACGTCAGGATATGTTGCGGAGGCCCCACCGGCATTCACGACCTCGCCGCAGTATCCTTGGCTCACGCCAGACACATTCAATGGATGGTTCGTCCCTGAGGGGACGAACCGGCGACTGGGTGAAATGGAGTTCGAAGAGTCACTCCCATACGACTTCCGTGCGAAGTCTCTTACACTGCTAATCGAGCGGCTGGAGGAGCTGAACGCTGTTATCAACCTTGGACGATGGAACCACGTGGTGCGCCAAGCAGCGGACGCGGAAAGAGAGGTTGGAAGTCAACTTTCGCTTCTTCCGTTGGATCGGCGCGAGGTGCTCATCGTGATCGGTCACAAATGCGCTGGCAAATCCACCTTTAGCGACTTTTTGATGGGGCAGCGCACGGGAGTTTTTGCGCTGGAGGGCAGCACCCTTCTGCGCCAGATAGCCGAAGAAGAGGGGATCACGATCAGCAACTCGGCTGACGCAATGGCCTTCCTCGAAAAGCGGGGTTGGGACATCGTGGCGAAGCGAGCCGCCGACTATATCGCGCGGGAGAACGCCGACATCAACATCGTCACTGGCATGCGAACGGTCGAAGAGGTGCTGTGGTTGCGTTCGAAGTTGCCGGCGGCGCGCGTGGTATTGATCGAGGCCGATCCCCGTACCCGTTTTGAGCGGCACGTAAAACGAGCGCGCTCAGATGACGCCCAAACCTTTAAGGAGTTTACCCGCCTCGACGAGGAGCAGATGCGATTCGGAGCTCTGCGCGTCGCGCATGAGATCGCTGATGTCGTTGTTCGAAATGATTCCGATCTGCGTTCCTACTTCCGTCGTATCGACGAGTTGGTTAGCACAATTGATACTTTACCGGATGGACGCCAGAGCCCATCCGAATTGCATCGTTCGCTGCGTGCCCTGCGAAAGATCGGCCGCGCCGCGACATGCGATGAGATCGCCGCCGTGACTGCGGAACAGGGATTTGCGGTACGCAAGTACAACAACAATCGAGCGCTTAAGTCCGTGCCGGAATTCGCGACAAGGCTGGAGAAGCGTGGCGATCTGCTGCGTTATCGTCTTTCCCCGCGGGCGCCAGCGCTTCTTCGACTCCTCGACTTGATTGCTATGCCAGCAAGTACTGAGACAGTAGTTGCCTATGCGTCGGAGTGAAGAAGATAGTCCTCAACGAACGCATTTCGAAAGTTCCAACCAGCAGCGCCGAATGCCAAAAATGGGCGAAGTTCGTCAAAATGGCAATCTGATGAGGGCTTCGGGCGGGACCCGGCGGTGTGCATGGCCTGGGGAATTGTCCGCTTCGGCAGGTCCATGTCCATAAGCCGACCGTCTCCTTCCGTCCCCCAAAAAGCAGGTTGAAGCCTTGCGCCAATGCGGTACGATCGAGCCGATTGAAGTATATGCGGGAACCGAACCAATCCACAGAAATATTTTGTTGGTATTTCTGTTGGTTCAGATTCCAACGATCAGCCTCCAACTACTTGGAAAACAAGCGACATTTCCTAGTCTTAGATGCCGCCCCTGGCACCATTACCCCTTCCCATGACTTCTCATAGCGTCCCACGGTTGGTGATAGATCAATGAGTTAGCCGGATATTGCTGCTCATGACGACCCTCCGCGTACCGTTGCAACGCACTAATTGTGGGTAACGATCCGGGTATTTACCCATTGCCCGGGAGGTCCGTTACCTTGCCGCTCTCTGACTTTGCCTGCAAGAACGCCAAGCCTAAAGACCTATGGCGAATCCGAATCTGTCGCCGAACTCATCCGAAGATGAGATAGCGAGAATGACGTTCCGGCAAGGCGGTCAACTGGCCGCCGGTATAACCGCCACTTCGAAGGTCACGCAGACCGGGTTCGCTCCTCGCACAAGCCGGCCCTCGGTGATCTTTCCGTCCATGTCCACGAGAGCGATGTCGAGGCTGCATTGCGGGCCGTCGGCGCTTGCCGTCACCGCGCCGGTGCGGACCAGCACCTCGGTGGCATAGGATTCGACCGTCCGGCCATCTAAGAACGCCGCGCCGACGAGGCTGCCGATACCGTGGACGCTGGCCTCCGGCAGGCCGTGGCGGCGGCAGGCGGTCTCGATGGCGGTTGTGATGTCCTCGTTGGGGCGCATGGCGCAGATGAAGCCGCGTTCGCCCGCCGGTTCTCCAGTAACGCGGTGCGGGCGCGGCGCGAACAGCTTGAAATGCGTTTCCTTATCGTCGGCAGCATCGAAGACGGCGTTCGCGACGCCGATCGCGCTTGCCTGCGCGTCTTCGGCCAACATCGTTTCGAAAGGCAGGAGATGGCCCATGCGCAGCGTGCCGTCCGCCAGCCGCCACAGGCCGTGGCAGTGAATGAAAGGGGCGCCGTCCCGCAGGCCGGCGATGATGTCGGCCCGCTCCACCGTGGCCGGGCCGGCGGGCGTCTGCGTCTCGCTGTACCAGGCGGCATGGCTCTCGTCGGGCGAGGGGGCGGGCAGCACGTAATGCAGCGGGTCGAGCGCCAACCCTTCGAGCCGCGCATAGCCGCCCTGGAAGCCGTGATCACGGAAGGCGCGCGTGACGGCCTCGTTCATGCTGAGGCCGCGCTTCAGTTTGAGCGTCAGCGGGCAGGCATTCGCCTCGACGCTGGCGATGCGCTTCGCCTGCGGCGGGCCGGGATGGCGGATGGATCGCGTGGGAGCGTGCGGCTTCGTTCTGCTCATCGCGCCTGCTCATTCTGAAGAGTGTCGAGCAAGCCCCGGCGCGCCATCTCCGCGCGGATCATCTTCTTCGTGATCTTGCCATAGGCGGATTTCGGCAGCGCGTCCCAGAAGAGGAAGCGCTTGGGGATCTTGTAGCGTGCCATCTTTCCGTCGAGCCAGCCGGCGAGATCGAGCGCGGACGCATCTGCCTCCGGCCAGGCGACGCAGACGGCAACGCCGACCTCGCCCCAGACGGGATCGGGCACGCCGAGCACGGCCGCCTCGCTGATGTCGGGATGCTGGAGAAGCTTCTCCTCGATCTCGCGCGGATAAATGTTGGAGCCGCCGGAAATATACATATCGGAAGCCCGGCCGGTGATGTAGAGGAAGCCGCTTTCGTCCATATGGCCGAGGTCGCCGGTGCGGAACCAGCCGTTGCGGAAGGCGTTGGCGTTGGCTTCCGGATTCTCGTAATAGCCGGCGAAGACCGCCGGGCCGATGACGCAGATCTCGCCCGTTTCACCGGCTGCGACTTCCTCTCCGGCATCGTTCTGGATCTCAACCTGCATGCCCGTGCGGGCGAAGCCGCAGGTGCCGATGCGCGCCTCGGGTCCGTCCTCCAGGCTGTGAAGGGCAGGGGACAGCACGGTGATGTTGCCCGTCACCTCGCCGAGGCCGAAATATTGCACCAGCACCGGCCCGAGCATCTCCAGCGCCCGCTTCTGGTCGGCCCGGTACATGGGCGCGCCGGCATAGATGACGTAGCGCAGCGAGGAATGGTCGAAGCGGTCGACGGAGGGGTCCTCCACCAGGAGCTTCAGGATGGTGGGCACGGTGAAGGCGTTCGTCACGCGCCATTCCTCGACCAGTCGCCAGATCGTCGGGGGATCGAGTTTTTCGGCCGCCGGCAGGATCGTCTTCACCCCACGCGCCACCTGGGCGAGTTGATGCACGCCGGCCCCGTGCGACAGCGGCGCCACGACGATGGATGCATCCGTGCGCGTCGTGTCCGGCATCAGGTCGCACAGATGATTGGTGACGACAAAGGCCATTTGCCCGTGGGTCAGGACGGCGGCCTTGGGCCGGCCCGTCGTGCCTGAGGTGAAGAAGAACCAGCACGGGTCGTCGCGTTCGACCGCCGCGCTCGCCACGGTAGCGCTCTCATGGGCCCGGACAAGGCTATCGTAGTCCTCCCCGAACTCCGCTTCGCCGATCGAAACGACAAAGGTGAGGTCGGCCGCCTCGCGGCAGGCCGCGGCGTGATCGGGAAACCGCGCCTGACAAATCATGCCGCGCGCGCCGCTCGCCCTGGCGAGATAGGCGACCTCGTCGGGCGACTGCCGGTAATTGGTGGGCACCCACACCGCGCCGAGCCGGAAGCAGGCAAACATGGATTCGAACATCTGGTTGCAGTTGGCCGACTGCACCAGGATGCGGTCGCCCTTCTCGACGCCGAACCGGTCGCGGAGTGCTGCGGCAAACGCGTTCACCCGCGCTTCCATCTCGCCCCAGCTCCAGGTCCTGTCCCCCCAGACGAAGCCGATGTCGTCGGGGTGGCGGCGGGCTGCCTGGGTGAGGAAATGGGAGAGGTTCATGACCCGCGTGGTGGCCGGCACCACGCCGCCCCGCGGCGCCTCCGTCGTCACTTCGCGCGCTCCAGGATGGATACATAATTGGCGACGGCGGCACCGCCCATATTGAAGACACCGGCAAGAGCGGCGTCCTGGATCTGCATGTCGCCCGCCTCGCCCATGAGCTGCATGGCTGCCATGACATGCATTGAGACGCCGGTAGCGCCGATCGGGTGGCCCTTCGCCTTGAGTCCGCCGGAAGGATTGACCGGCAGCTTACCGTCCTTGCGGGCGATGCCCTCGCGTACCACCCGGTGGCCCTCGCCGGGCCTGGCCAGGCCCATGGCCTCGTACTCGATCAGCTCGGCGATGGTGAAGCAGTCGTGGGTCTCCACGAGCGAGAGGTCGTCGAGCGAAAGGCCGGCCTGCTCGAGGGCCCCCGCCCAGGCGCGGCGTGCGCCTTCGAAGGCGGTGACGTCGCGCCGGCTCATGGCCAGGATGTCGTTGGCGTGGCTGCGCGCGCGGAACGCGATCGCGCGCTCCAGCGCGGCCGCCGTCTCCGCGTCGGCCAGCACGAGGGCGGCCGCGCCGTCGGAGATCAGCGAGCAGTCCGTACGGCGCAGCGGTTCGGCCACGTAAGGGTTTTTCTCCGAGACCGTGTTGCAGAAGTCGAAGCCGAAATCCTTGCGCATATGGGCGTAAGGGTTCGCCGTGCCGTTGGCGTGGTTCTTGGCGGCGATCATCGCCAGCTCTTCGGAACGGTCCCCATAGCGCTGGAAATAGTTCTGCGCGATGCGGGCGAAGAGGCCGGTGAAGCCGCCGTCGATGTCGGCTTCCTCCTTGCGGTAGCTGGCGCCGAGCAGGATGTCACCCACTTCCGCCGTCGGCGTGGCGGTCATCTTCTCCGCCCCGACCACCAGCGCGATGCTCCCGCGCCCCGACTCAATAAAATCCATTGCCGTGTAGATGGCGGCCGAGCCCGTCGCGCAGGCGTTTTCGAGCCGCATGGCGGGCGTGTGGGCGAGCGCCTCATCCGTCATGCCGACGAGCGCGGCCTGGAAATCCTGCTTGGAAAAGCCGTTGTTCATGACGCCGACAAAGATGCCGTCCACCTCGCCCGGCTCGACACCTGCATGCGTGAGGGCCGGGTCCACGACCGAGGCCATCAGCGCCTCCGTGTCGGGCTCTTCCGATTTCCCGAAGGGCGCATGCGCCCAGCCGACGATCTGTGCCTTGTTCATGGCGGGCTCTCGTTCCGGGTATTTGTGAGGGTCTTCCTCTTATCCAGGCAACTCGCAGGAGAGGCGAGCATGCCAGCCGAGAGAAAGCTTATTGCCCGGATTTTGCGAAGTAAAGGAACGAGCTTGGCAAACGCAAGAGCGGGACGCGGGCAGGTGGGTCGCCCCGCCCTCGTTCCCGGCTGAGTGGAGCGACGGCCGGAATCCATTCCATATGCGATGGCCCGCAAGCAGGAGCGAGGAGCCGGCAGCCGTGGTGTCGCAATTGACAAGCCGGTACGCGAATCTATGGTGCCGCCGAACGGTGGAGGAGGTCGCCTCAGGCCGGTCTGAAAAATGAACGGAGGAGCATCCGATGAGGTTGAGAAAGCTGGGCGCGATCGCCCTTGGTTCCATGCTGGCCGGAATGGCCGCGCTGGGCGCCGCACAGGCGGAGACATTCCGTCTTTCGCACAACACGGGCGACACGACGACCTGGCACAAGGGCGCGGAGAGGTTCGGTGAGCTTCTGAGCGAGGCAACCGACGGCGCATTCAGCGTGCGCGTCTTCCCCAATGCCCAGCTTTCGGGCGGCGACCAGATGAAGCAGGCGGAGATGGTCGGCCGCGGGGCGATCGATTTCGTCGTCACGTCGGCGATCAACGTCACGCCGCTCGCGCCGGAGATGGCGGTCTTCTCGCTGCCCTATCTCTATTCCTCCTACGAGGATGTGGACGCCACCACGGATGGTGCGCCGGGCGAGCGCATGGCGGAGATCATGGCCGGGCACGACGTCATCGTGCTCGCCTGGGGCGAGAACGGCTTCCGCGAGGTCACCAACAACGTTCACCCCATCAAGACGCCGGAGGACCTGCAGGGCCTGAAGATGCGCGTCGCCGGGCCGATGTATATCGACGTCATGAACGCGCTAGGCGCCAACCCGCAGCAGATGCAGTGGAGCGAAACCTTCACCGCGTTGCAGCAGGGCGTCGTCGACGGCCAGGAAAACCCCATCGGCGCCGTCATCATTCCGCAGCGCGTCTATGAGGTGCAGAAGTACCTGACCGCCTGGCACTATTCCTACGATCCGCTCTTCCTCGGCGTCAGCCGCCAGCTCTGGGAAACCTGGGACGCGGAGACGCAGGAGAAGGTGAGGGGCGCTGCCATCGAGGCGATGGCCTATCAGAAGCAGATCACCCGCGAGGACACGGCCAAGGGCATCGACTTCCTGCGTGAGCAGGGCATGGAGGTCTACGAGCCGACGGCCGACGAGCTGCAGGCCTTCCGCGAGGCGACCCAGCCGGCCTTCGACACATGGGCCGCCAAGGTCGGCGAGGACATTGTCCAGTCCTTCCAGAACGCGATCGACGCGTCCAACTGAAGCCTAAGCGCTTGACGGAAGAGGACCGGCCATACCGGTCCTCTTTCCATGTTTTCCGGGAGGGAGGGCGAGATGCGATTCGTACTGCGCGATGCGGAGAAGATCATCTGCGCAGTGCTTTTCCTCGCCATGACGGCGCTCGGCTTCGTCAATGTCGCCGTCCGCTACCTCACCAACTATTCGCTTGCCGCCACCGAGGAACTGCTGGTCAACGGCTTCCTGCTCCTGACCATCTTCGGCGCGGCGGTTGCGGCACGCATCGGCGACCACCTCGCCGTCACCCTCGTCTACGACCTCCTGCCGCCGCCGGCCCGCAAGGCGCTGCTCCTCCTTTCCGGTGCGCTGGCAGTGCTGCTTTTGGCGCTCTCGACATGGTTCTCCTGGCAGCTTCTTTCCAACCAGCTCGCCACCGGCTCGCGCTCCTACGCATTGCAGGTCCCGGCCTGGTACTACAGCGCCGGCCTGCCCTTCGCCTTTGCGCTGGTGCTCATCCGTTATGTCCAGCATGCCCGCGAGACCTGGCGCGCGCTTGACGAGGGAGCGGACGGCCATGCCTGACATCGGCGCCGGCTCGCAAATGGTGATCCTGTTTTTCGTGCTGCTTGCGCTGCGCCTGCCGGTCGCCTTCGCGCTCGGCCTGTCGGCGATCTATGCGATGTGGGTGTTGGGCTTCGGGCTTGATCTCGTCGGCGATCTCATCGCCGCCGGCATCGCGCGGTTTTCGCTCCTCGCCATCCCCTTCTTCATCCTCGCGGGCACGCTGATGGGCTCGCTCGGCATTGCCGAGCGGATGGTGCGCTTCTTCCGCGTGCTCGTCGGGGTGCTGCCGGGCGGCATGGGCATCGTCGGCACGGTGGTGTGCCTGTTCTGGGGCGCGGTCAGCGGCTCCGGCCCCGCCTCGGTGGCGGCCATCGGGCCGCTGATCATAAAGGGCATGGAGGAGGACGGCTATCCGCGCGGCTTCGCCGCCGGCCTGGTGTGCACGGGGGCGGCACTTTCCATCGTCATCCCGCCATCGATCGGCCTCGTCGTCTACGGCGTGATCGCCGAGACCTCGATCTCGGAGCTCTTCATCGCGGCGATCATCCCCGGGCTCTTCATGGGCCTTTTGATGCTGTTCACGCTCCCCTTTGCAGGCAAGCAGGCGGGGCACGGTGCGGCCAGCCTGGAGAAGCTGATGCCGCAGCCACATGCGGAACTGCCTTACGGCAAGCGGCTATGGCGCAGCTTTCTAGATGCCTTCTGGGGCCTTCTCACGCCGGTCGTCATCCTCGGCGGCATCTATTCCGGCGCCTTCACGGCGACGGAGGCGGCGATCGTCGCAACGGTCTACGCGCTCTTCGTCGGCGGGCTCATCTACCGTACGCTCAGCTTCTCCGGCCTCTACAAATCGCTGGTCGAGGCCAGCGCCTCCTCGGCGGTGGTGATGCTGGTCGTCGCCTATGCGGGGCTGTTCGGCTGGGTGGTGACCGTGGACGACCTGATCGGGCAGTATTCGTCATTCCTGATCGGGCTCAGCGACAGTCAGTGGGTCATCCTGCTCGTCATCATGCTGGTGCTGCTCGTCGCCGGTATGTTCATGGACGCCATCACCATCATGTTCATCTCGCTGCCGATCTTCCTGCCCGTCGCGCGCGAGATGGGGTGGGATCCGGTCTGGTTCGGCGTGCTCGTCATGGTCAATCTCGCCATCGGTCTCTTCACGCCGCCCGTCGGCATCAACCTCTATGTCGCGGCCAACATCACGCGCCTGCCGCTGGAGCGCATCGCGCGGGGCGCCTTGCCCTTTCTGCTGACGAGCCTTTTCGGCCTTGCCCTGATCGCAGCCTTCCCGCAACTTTCACGTTTCCTCGTCGACGTGCTGCGCTGAAGGGAGGGGAAGATGGATCTCATCCGGCAATCGGCCGTCTCGCTCGTTGAGCAACTGAAGGCTGGCGCGATCACGCCGCTCGATCTGCTCGACGCGCTGGAGGCGCGCATCGCCGAGGTCGATCCGATTGTGAACGCGCTGCCGACGCTCTGTTTCGACCGCGCCCGCACGCATGCCCGCCGGTTGATGGACTTGCCGGTTGAAGAGCGCGGCGTCCTTGCCGGCCTGCCCGTCCCCATCAAGGACCTTATCGAGGTGGAAGGCGTGCGTACCACCTTCGGCTCACCCATCTTCAAGGATCACGTGCCGCAGCGCTCCGATATCCTGGTGCGGCATCTGGAGGGCGCGGGCGTGATCGTCTACGCCAAGTCCAACACGCCCGAATTCGGCGCCGGCGCCAACACCTTCAACGAGGTCTTCGGCGCCACGCGCAATCCGTGGAACATCAGCCGCTCGGCGGCCGGCTCCAGCGGCGGCGCGGCGGTTTCGCTCGCCACCGGCATGGCCTGGGTGGCGCACGGCTCCGACCTCGGCGGGTCTCTGCGCAATCCGGCAAGCTTCTGCGGCATCGTCGGCATGCGGCCGAGCCCCGGCCGTGTCGCAAAGGATCCGGGCGTAAAGGTCGACGACCTCCTGAGCGTCGAGGGCCCGATGGCACGCACGGTCGAGGATCTGGCCCTGCTGCTCGACGCCATGTGCGGCGAGGATGCAGGCGATCCCGTCTCGCTGCCGCGCGGCGGCATCTCCTTCCTCCAAGCAGCACGCCGGTTACCGCGGCTGAAGCGCGTCGCCTTCAGCGCCGATCTGGGCATCACCCCGGTCGACCCGGAGGTGGCCGAGATCTGCCGCCGCGCCGCCTCGCGCTTTGCCGAGCTCGGCATCGCGGTTGAGGAGGCGCATCCGGACTTCAGCAAAGCGCGGCATGCGTTCCAGACATTGCGTGCTGCGGGTTTCGCCGCTTCCCATTCCCGGAAGCTGAAGGACTACCCCGAGCTTCTGAAGCCGGAAATGGTCTGGAACGTGGAGAAGGGCCTGAAACTCTCGGTAGAGGAGATCATCGAGGCCGAAGGCGAGCGGCGCGATATCATCGCGGGAACGCTCGCCTTCTTTGAGGTATACGATCTCCTGATGACGCCGGCCACCATCGTGCCGCCCTATCCGGTGGAAGAGCGCTACGTGAGTGAATGCGCGGGCATCACCTTCGACAACTACATCGACTGGCTGGCGATCGCCTACGCCGTCTCGCTCACCACCGCGCCGGCGCTTTCGCTGCCCTGCGGCTTCACGGCCGAGGGCCTGCCGGTAGGATTGCAGATCGTCGCCCGCCCGCGCGGCGAAGCGCATCTGTTGGGTGCCGCCGCCGAGCTCGAGCGCCTGCTCGACCTCAACACTCTGATGCCGATCGATCCGCGTCGCCGCTGACGAAGAACGCCGGCGGGCTTCATACTGGACTGCGAGATACAGAGATGGACCATTCGCGAGAGATGACATGACGCGCAATGATTTCGACGTCAATTCGATCAGGCCAAGCGGAAGCGCGCCTGTTCAGGCAACGCTTTTCGATCCAGGTGCTGAAGGTCCCTGGCGTGGCTCTTTGCCGGGTGAAGCGCTCGGAGCACCGGTGACCGTGCTCGCTTACGGCACCGACCGAACTGGCGAAGGCCCACGTCTTCACGTGCATCCCTATGACGAGGTGTTTGTCGTGACCGAGGGTCGGGCCCGCTTTTTCGTTGGAGATACAGTTCTCGACGCGACTGCCGGACAGGTTGTGTTTGGCCCGGCCGGCATCCCGCACCGGTTCGAAAATCTGGGACCAGGGCGCTTACAGACGATAGACGTCCACCATTCGCCGCGTTGGATCCAGACCGACCTCGACTAGATGGCCCGGCACTACCACCTAGCACCATAGGCGTTTTTAACCCCCATAGAATTTGCGGTGTAGATCCTTGAGATGAAAAGGCTCAACGGCCACTGAGGGGCCGGAAGTTGTCAGTCCGCTTTCGGAACACATTCGGCTGACGCGGACATCTCCCAGATGACCCGTTCGAGTTCGCTCGCGCTTTGGCGCGAGTTTACCCTGTTTCTGACAGCTAATAGCCGAGATTTTCTCTCAGATAGCGGACCATCATCGTAACTCGCCCATCTGACCAATCGCACCCAAATTCCTTCTGGAAGGCGCATTGGCGTAAGGGGAATGTTCCAAACGCCTTTTTCGAGCGGCCCGCCAGGCGCCCATGCGCGGAAGATCAGTGGAGCGCCGCGCCGGACCACAACCGGGAGGGCGG
>NZ_JAXQNM010000031.1:0-36446 GCF_034427935.1 Chelativorans sp. M5D2P16
CCGCCCTCCCGGTTGTGGTCCGGCGCGGCGCTCCACTGATCTTCCGCGCATGGGCGCCTGGCGGGCCGCTCGAAAAAGGCGTTTGGAACATTCCCGTGCCCCCCGAAAGCGCTGAAGAAATCATCCCCGACATCCTCATCGCGCCGGTGGTCGGTTTCGACCCTTCCTGCTATCGCCTCGGCTATGGCGGTGGTTTCTTCGATCGCACGCTTGCGGCACTGTCCAGGCGTCCGCGTGTCCTCGGCGTCGGCTACAGCCAAGCGGCTATCCAGACGATCTACCCTCAGCCGCACGACATTGCGTTGGACCTCGTGATCACCGAAGAAGGCATCACCACACCGGCGGCCGATACTCACGGAGTTCCCTGAACGCTGCTAATTGGCGGTGGAGTGCGGAAATCGCGGTCAACCTACCGCGCTACGCGCGCGGAGGTTTGCTCCCGCGCCGCCTTCCGGAACAGATATGCCGATAAGAGCCACAGCGCCGCGAAGAACACGGTCAGGAACACGATGGCTTCTGGAAAGCTCGGTGCCGTGGCCCGAAATCCGGCAGCCAGTGCGATGACACCTACCACCGCCTGAGCGAGCGCGGTCACCAACAACGCAGTGGCCATGCCGTCCGGCTTGAAACGCGCGACAACGGCGCCGGTGATTACGACCGCCAGCACTCCACCATACAACAGGTTGGCGGGGTTGCCCTCGGACCCAATGATGCCAACGGCAGCATTGATCCAGATGAGGAGGAACGCTGCGGCAAGTGCAATGCCGACGGCGGCTTGATAATCCTTGTTGCTCGTCAGCTTCGCTGCCAGCTCAAGAATGACACCGGTGCTGACGATCAGGGCAGCGGCGAAGGCGAAGTCGCCAGCATCCCATTTCACCTCGTCGGTGAACTGCTTCGCTACCAGGGGCACCAGCAATACGAGCGCAGCCGCGCCCCAGCCCGCCAACCTCCAACCGCTCCGTCGTCGTCCGCCGCCGTTCTCCAAGTCTCCCGCCATCACCTTGCCTCCTTGCATGAGCGCGGCTTCAACCTGGCTCGGTCCGGTAAGCAGCGTGAGCAAAATTTGGGGCTTTAGTGAGGAATGGCATCCGCCCAGCGATCGGGGCGGGTTGTCAATGTCCATGGTGGGTGGCGAGCGGACCTGGATGCTTCCAACGCCCAGACAGTCGAGGACAGGTTCGCGCGATCAAGCCATGGCCTGGGCGAGAGGCCACGAAGTGCCGGGCGTAGTGAAATCCTCTCCAGTAACGTGAAATGTTTTTGGTTGTGGCACCCCGACACTATCGGCACACCGGTAGGCCAGCAGGAATTGAGGAAGTTTGGGAGCGTGCCCTCCCGACCGCCTCACCGCGGATCACCAAATGCAGGGGCTCATCCGCAGCGCGAGGAAAGGCGCTACCGGACTGCGGCCGGGGTCATCCGAGAGGCGCTGGCGCTAATCGCGATCTGGCGCGAACGATCCCTGAAGCGGCGCCAACCCGCATCGATGTCGCGGCGGGATGGCAGGACATTGGCACGGAAGCGCCCGGCGTAGACCGGTATCGCTTCTAGCGCTGTTGAGGAGGTTCTACCATGGATAGGCTCAACCAGAATCCCACAGCCGCGGCGCTCGGACCCGCCAGAGCCACTTGCCAACCTGAGAGGGACATCTGCCATGGGGCTGGGGAGGCGGTTGCGAGCAGTGATGAGGCTCAGTTCATCAGCGCTGTGACAGAGATGGCACGTTCCGACGCCGACTTCGTCCAGATTTACATGGTCGTCCGCCGCTACCGCGCCGAGGTCGTGCGAAAAGTCCTGGCACGGATATTTGCACGTGTGTTCTCTAGCAAAGAAGAGAACAGAGCGCGGTTGCGGCGGTAGCTGGCTGAGCGTTTTGCGCCATTTGGTGGCCGCGCCGATGCTTCCAGGAAAACCGAAAGGTGATCTCGATTCTCCAAAGATGAAATCTTCCTGATTGCCGCTGACGATCTGTACAGGCACTCAAGGGTTCTGAAACCCATGAGGTGACGGAATGCCCGGCCGCTTGCTGCTCAAGCTGTGGAAGATGTTCCTTGCCTGGCGGAGACGGGAAGCCGAGGCCCGGTTTCTGGCCACACGTTCGGATCACGAGTTGAAGGAACTCTGCCTGGATCACAACACGATCAGGCGGATACGTTCCATTGCGGGAACTCACCTGGACGATCCCACTCGAAATCTGTTTTGCTAGCTCGGTTCGCCTGCGGATCCTGAGAAGGTCCGGCCCGTCGAGCAGGCCGGAGCATTGAAGTCTCGAAGCGCGTCGTTCAGGCACCTCGATAATTGGCGCGGCGTCGTTCGATCCAGGCATCCAGCCCCTCGCGCAGGTCATGACTGGGGACCATGCGCGCGAACTGCTCACTTTCCATCATGAGCCCCTCGCTGATGCTCATGTTCAATCCGCGTGTAACAGCAGTGAGAATGCTCGCCACCGCCAGCGGCGAATGCTGCATGATGCGGCGAGCCAAATCCCGCGCCATGCCAGGCAGCGACTCGGCTGGAACAACCGCGTTTACAAGCCCAATCTCAAATGCTCGCTGCGCATCGAACGGCTCGCCCATTAGCAGCAGCTCCAGTGCACGCTTGCGCCCGGCGAGGCGCGGCAGACGTTGCGTACCGCCGAAGGTGGGCGGCATGCCCAACCGGATCTCGGGCTTGGCAAATGCGGCGTTTTCGCTCGCCACCGCGAGATGCACCGCCTCGGTGATTTCGCAGCCGCCACCATAGGCCAGTCCATTGACCGCCGCGATGATCGGTTTGGTGAAGGATTCCAGCCGACTGGTCATGGCTTGGCCGCGGCGCACGAAGTCACGTACGGCGTCGTTCACGCCGGATCTCACGCTCTCGGAGAACTCGTGGATGTCGCCGCCCGCCGAAAAAGCGCGCCCGCCAGCCCCGGTTAAGATGAGCGCCTGCACTGCCGTGTCGGTCTCCAGTTCGTCGAGCAGGTTCATGAGGCGATCTGCCATCTCGTAGTTGATCGCATTCAGGCGCTCGGGCCTGTTTAGCGTGAGGGTAGCGATCCCGCTGTCGATTTCGCAAAGAACCGTCATCTCGATTCCATTCTCCTTCTTGGAACGAAAAGAGCGTTTCCTCGATCGAGACGCGGTTCAAGCGAGATAGACTGCCGATTGATGAGGAGAACTTGCCGATCGACGACGGCGGAGACGCACGGCGAGAATGGATGAAGAAAATTCGCATGATGAGAGCAAAATTCATGGACGGAAGCTCGTGTCAGGCAGATGCTCCGCTTACGATATTGAAGGCAGACCCGGTAACGGGGAAAGCGGGCAGGATAGAAGAGCCAGAAGCCCGATCATCGGGTCGGCAGCAGACGCTAGAGCTAGAGGATTTCCCCTACGGTCCGCGGACAAGATCCGTTGTGGCGATACGGACCGCCAGGGCCTCGTGACCAATGCTGTTTGCCGCAATTGCGCTCGTCCGTTGTACGTTCGACAGAGGAAGAACCGTGCCGCTCAATCTCCCGCCGCTTGCTTCGCTGCGCATCTTTGAAGCTGCCGCTCGTCTCGGCAGCTACCGAGAGGCTGCCGCGGAACTGAACCTTACCCCGAGCGCGATCAGTCACGGAATTGAGACGCTGCAGAACTGGGTCGGAGCGCCGCTCTTCCGGCGTGAGGGCCGTCGGCTGATACTAACCGAGACTGCGGAGGACTTCCTACCCTATGTCTCCGAAGGCCTGTCGCTCATCGCGGTGGGGGCAAGGCGCGTCTCGCCGTTGGAGGACGACCGCCGCGTCTCGATCAGTGCACCACCGACTCTCGCATCGCAATGGCTGGTCCCACGCCTTTCCCGGTTCCAGGCGAGGCATCCAGAGGTCAAGCTACTGATCGACACCAGTCACCGGCAGGTTGTCTTCCCGCTCGAGGACGTCGATCTTGCCATCCGTATGGGCGAAGGCCGCTGGGCGGGCACGGACTCGACGCTGCTTTTCCGCGAATATCTGGTGCCCGTCGCGAGTCCTGCCTACCGCCGGGAGATCATGCGCGATGGCGAGGTGAAGTGGACGGAGGCCAATATCATCCACCTCCGCACCGCCAGCCGGGACTGGGAGGAGTGGCTTGCTCGCCAGAGCCTTGCGATCGAATCGCGCGGCCAGTTCCACGTAGACATGATCTCCCTCGCCATGGATGCTGCCGCTGCCGGGCTCGGCATCGCGCTCGCCCGCGAGCCGCTCTGCCGGAGCGACATCGACGCCGGGCGGGTCGAGACGCTCGGTTTCGCACCGCTGCCGATCGAAACCGGCTATTGGGCCACCGTTCCGAGCGGCAGGGAGCCGCGCCGGGACGTGAAGGCGTTCTTGTCGTGGGTGGTCGCCGAGGCGGCCGCAGACGGATGCCCGTGGCAGCATGAGACCGCGCCTAAGTCGAAGTCCGCCTGACGGGGACTGGACGATCAGGACGAAGGTTCGAGACGATCACAGGCATAGAAACCGGTGCGGTCGAAAACAATGGGGCCGACTGGGCCGCAGCGATCAAGCAGAGCTTCCGCCTGCTTCAGCAATCGCGGAGAACGACAGCGTCACCAGATACGCCGCAAGCGTGGTGATGCCGCTCAACTTGAAGGCCTCCTCGAGCAAAACACTGCCCCGGAATTCCAACAGATCGGACACTGTCGAGAGAGCCAAGCAGGCCAAGGCAACGCCGAGCAGGAGCCACTGCGTTGTGTGCAGAATGGGCAACGTGCTGATCACAAACGCGATCAGGAAGAGGGCATACCCAGCCAGCACGATCGGCTCCTGTACGCCGACAAGATGAGCATGCTCATGCAGCATGAAGAGGTCGTCAATGCATGCGATCGCTGTGAACAAACCGCCGAGGAGGAGCACGCGCCAACGCGTGTCTCTGATGCCCCTATGGGTCAGGAGCCGCCAGGAAAACAGCGCTATCGCCGAGGCCACCGCCCAAATCAGGATACCCAGATTCGAATAGGAGCCGTAATATGCGGGCTGACCAGCGACCGCATTGGTATCCCGGACCAGGTTCCAGTGGTCTATATCGTACCGGAACTCCAGAACCAGAATTCCTCCGAGGAGGAGGGCATTTAGCGAAAGGATCACAAAAAGGGCTGCCCACGCCTGGCTCCGAACTGTCCAGGAAAATGGCTTTAGAAGTGGCGGCAGCCATTGTCGTGTTGTCGGGGCCACGTCCGTCACAGAAACGTCTCCAAAGCTTCACAATCAGCACTTAACGCCCTGATGAAGAAGAATTTGAGGCGAAACCGAAAGGATATCCCGGGCCTCTTCAAATTTGATATCAATGCGACTCGTCAGGCGAGCTGTCCGGCGATCCTGTTCGAAGCGTTACTCCGGATTGCTCTCCAAGGCGGGTCTTCCTTCCGTGCTGTGCGGCTCCGGTTTGAGGCCGGGAGAGCGATCCTGCAAGCCTCACAGCCGAGGAGTTAACATCATGCGCGTTCGCGACGGAGAGATCGTCGAAGCCTGGGATCCATCAAGGGACAGGGACACCTCACCACAAGCGGGCCTCGCGGCATCTTGAGGTCTCCATCAGGCTTGAGCCTGTCTGCCTCAATGCGACGGGACCCGAACTCACCGCTGGAAGCGCATGCCTGAAGGTCTGCTCCAAAGACTCCAAGCCTCAAACCTGCCGGGACCCTATGCTGCCGAGCAGCAATGCGTCCCAATCTCGGCCGTAGAGATCCAGCTTTGCCGTTCCCTGGAAGCAGACATGGCCGGCGAAGACGTTGGAGGTCGCAGTTGCAGACGAACGGTCACCCAGGGCTGGCACGCGGAACGCCTGATTTGCGGACAATCACGTCACACTTGTCACTCCCATGGATTTGCCATGCTGCACTAAGTTTATCCAGCAACGCACCAAGTGCTTCGAACGGCGAAATGAAGATCCGAAGGAAGGAGACAGAAGCGATGAAGACACATAAGACCGGAACACGTGAAGAGTGGCTTGCAGCCCGGCTCCAACTGCTTGAGGCTGAGAAACAGCATATGCGCCGCGGTGACGAGGTGGCACGGCAGCGGCAGGACCTGCCGTGGGTGCGGATCGACAAGGAGTACCGCTTCGAGACCGAAGGTGGAAGCGCCTCGCTGGCAGATCTCTTCCAAGGGCGCTCGCAACTCCTCGTCTATCACTTCATGTTCGGCTACGGATTCCGGCTCACCGACGAGCGCCGGGGATGCACCGGATGCTCCCTGATCGCCGATCATTTCGACAGTGTCATCCCCCATTTGAACGGCCGCGACATCACCCTCATTTGCGAGTCGATTGCCCCGTTGCAGGAGCTCCAGGACTACAAGCGGCAAATGGGCTGGCGATTCCCGTGGGTTTCCTCGCTCGGGAGCGACTTCAAGTACGACTTTGGCGCCGCCTTCACCGAGGAGCAGCAGAGAAATGGCGCTGAATACAACTACCAGCATGTCGACAAAGCCGAGCCGCAGAAGGAGGGCATGAGCGTCTTTGCTCTCCAGGACGGTGCTGTCCACCACGCTTACTCCACCTACGCCCGTGGCACCGAGACCTTCATGGGGACTTACCGGTTCCTCGACCTTGCCCCGTGGGGCAGGAACGAGGACGGGCTCGAAGAAAACTGGTGGCGCCGCCACGACGAGTACGACAAGCGCTAAGCGGCCAGGATTCAAAAGGCGCAGTTCGAGAATACTCAGCGTTCACTCTCGTTATAGCCTGCATGCTCGCGCGGCCACCACACTGTATCCGTTATCCGGGGGCTTCGGGCATTTTGTCACCTCTATGCCCGTCCGGTTGCTTCCGGCTGGAACGTTTGCCGGCTGGGACTTGCACCCACTGGGAAGCGCCGCCTTCGCACGGCGCACGTGGAACATCGCCGTTCGGCGTGGATCGGCCGAACGGCTTAGTAGCGGAAGAAGCTGGCATCGGAACAGTTGCCGACACGAGGGCCAGCGGCCTTAAAGAGCACAAATACAACCGTTCAAATTATCCGAAATTCCAATCTACAAGCTTGCCGCTGATTGGCAATTCGCGCGCCGAAACGCCAGTGCAAAGAAGGCCTTATCCGGGATTGACCGCAGGAGGTGCGCCGTCAGAGCAGTTACTGCGACCGCGAATACAAGCCGCCCGACGAGCACGCCGAGAACGTCCGCGCCCAAAGCCATCACGATCAAAGTGTCTTCAATAATGCTATGTGCAAATCCCATGAAGACGCATGAAATGAAGACTTGGCGGGGTGACAGGTTGCCTGATCGCGCTTCGCGGATCAGCAATCCGCCACCAAAGGATATGCCGAGAAACAAACCGACGGCGGTAAACTGCCCCGTTTCGCCCTTTATTCCGGCGAGGCGCAGTGCCGGGGCGAGGATCTTCATCAACAGCGCCATGATGCCTGTCTGCTTCAACACCTCCAGCCCCCAGGCAAGAGCCAGGAGAATGGCGAGCATGTAGATAAGCGCCTCCATGAGCCCGCCAAAGAAACCGATCCAATCAGTGGAGGCAGCCACCGGTATCCAGGTTGGATCCAGCGTTTCCGCCAGCCAACCGGTAGTGGCCAACAGATGGTGGAGAATCATTGCGTAGACGATTGCACCGGCAATCCGGATCATCGTGGTGATCGCAAATCCCGGCCCGGCCTTCAGGATGATCTTCTGTTCGATCGGCAGGCCGTGCGCGATCACCACGAGCGCCGAAAATACTGTAATGTCGGCAACGGTCATCGAGTTGTGGGCACAAGCGTGAAGATCATCGCAATCGCGCCCCATATCCCCACAAGCATTCCCGTCAGCCAGGCAAGGCCCAATTCCGGCGGCAGCCCAAAAAGTCCCATGACTGGTGCCAGCGCAGGAGCGGCGAGGTTAATCAACCCGGTTCGCGACATCACCTCGGTCACGATTGTGACCGGAACCATGATGCGCACGAGTTCCCAGTAAATTTGCAGTGTTTCGCGGGTTTTGTGGACGGCGAATCTGAGCGCTGACATCTCGGTCTTCCCAAATTGTTGCCGTCATTACCTAGCCTGATCCCATTCGCATTTGCGGTCTAAAATTGCGCCTCTGTGCATTTTTATTGCATACTGGATTTTGCGATTTTGGAGATGTGGATGGATCGGATTGACAGGAAATTGCTGAACCTGCTGCAGCATGATGCCTCACGAACGAACGCCAACATGGCCGATGAGGTCAGCCTGTCCCCTTCGAGCTGCTTGCGGCGGATTCGACGGCTGCGTCAGGCGGGTGTCATCGACCGGATTGCCGCAATTTTGAACCCTGCCAAGGCCGGGCGCACGTTGAGAGCCGTGGTGACAGTGGAACTGAGGCTTCACGGTGAACCGAATACGCGGCAGTTTCTCGATTTAGCGGTCAGGGAGGATGCAGTCGCCCAAGCTCATGCCGTCACAGGGGACGTTGATGCCGTCTTGATGCTGCGCCTGCGCGATATGGAAGAGTATGATGCACTTTGCCATCGGCTGTTCCAGGACCGGACAAATGTTGCACGCTACTGGACGATGATGGTGATCCGTACCGCCAAAGATGAAACTGCAATCCCACTATAAAAGGCGCTGGGTCGATGCAATAGCGTATTACGGCTATGGGCTCGTTCGCGACCTCAATCCCAGCATGTTGAACGTCTGCAATCGCCGTTGAGAACTAGGAAGCTGCCAGACTGCAACCCGGCCCCGCAACGGCCGCAGGAAATGATTTTCCAGCGAGTTTGCCGGCAAGCCACGCGAGAGGCTCCTTTGCGCCTTCAAAGTCGGTCGTAAAGTTTGGCTGATCCGCTGCCTGAAAACGGACATTACCAGCGACAAAGCTAATCGATGAATGGGTTGTAGCGATTGATCTTCGGCCCGAGGATTACGGCACGCATTCGCTTCAGCGCACCAAGGCCTCGATCATCTACAAGACGACCGGCAACCTTCGAGCAGTGCAAATCCTGCTTGGCCATACCCAAAATCCAGAACAGTGTCAGGTATCTCGAAGTGGACATAGAAGATGCGCTGACCCTCGCAGAGGGAACAGAATCTGACGACAATGGCGGCCTCAGTTCCGATCTGAGGCCGCTACTGGAGCAGCCTTCGAAAGTGTGCGCCAACGCGAAGCGGTATCTCTGACCATTGACACGAAAAAGCGGAGGTAATAACTGGTAAGACCAGTCGGGAGGAGTTGAAGCGCATGCTCTCCATAGAACGCGGAGACGAATTGGTGGGTGCCGAGAAGGTGTTTGGGTTTTTTCGCGAGCAACTTCTTTCCGGTGATCTCAAGACCGGTGACCGCCTCACGGGAGAACGCGAGCTATCCCTTTCGCTCGGCGTGTCGCGACCGGTGCTGCGGGAGGCCCTGCGCTCCCTGGCAATGCTCGGCTTTCTCGAAATCCGTCACGGCAAGGGGGCTTATGTGAAGGCGGCCGACGTGGCGGTGCTGCGGGATTTCTTCACTTTCAGCCTCACTCAACAGCCCGACGTTCTCGATGATGTCATGCAGGCACGCATCGCTATTGAGTGCCAAGCCATTCGGCTCGCCTGCGAGCGGGCAGGAGACAGCGACCTCACACGCATCAGTAACTGCCTGTCCAAGTTGATGGACACGCTTGACGATCCTGAAGCCGGCGGCGAGGCTGATTTCGCTTTTCATCTGGCGCTGGTCGAAGCCGGTCACAGCCCGGTGCTCCTGACGCTCTATGAAGCGATCTCCGAACTCATGAAACGCAGCCACAAGGAGCGGCGGCAGCTCACCGTCTCGGTTCCGGGCATCAGGGATTACCTCGTCGACGCGCACCGTGAGGTTTTTTTGTCCATCCTGTCACGCGATCCAGACCAGTCAGAGCAGAAGCTGCGTGACCATTTCGCCATCGGCGACGAGTTCCGCCGCAAGAGCTACATCGTCGCCTACTCGAAGGCGGCGGGACCTCAGAGAAAAGACTGAGCTAAAAGGGAAGGAGACACTATGAAGACGTTCAGCATTTCACGCGCCCTGGCAGGTGCCGCGCTTGCGCTCGGCCTCGCCGCGACGGTCGGCAACGCACAGGAACTCCGCTATGCGCACGTCGGAGCCGAGGGCGACATTCAGACCCGGTATGCGGCGGAAGCCGCCGAAGCGATCGCGGAAGCCACCAATGGTGAAGTAACGATCCAGGTCTTCCCCGCGAGCCAGCTTGGCGGCGTGGCCGAGATGGTGGACGGCGTGCGCATGGGGTCGATCGGCATGGGACATCATGACTTCGCTTCGCTCGCCCGTATCGTGCCGGACGTCGCCGTGTTCAACGCGCCTTTTATATACCGCGACGGGGCGCACGCATTGGAGGCCACCGACCCGGCCAGTTCGCCCGCCCTGCAGGAGATTAACGAAAAACTGATCGAAGAAGGCGGCGTGCGTGTTATCGGCCGCATATATCGCGGCGCGCGCCATATTTCCTCGAATTTCGAGGTGAAATCGCCCGAGGACCTCACCGGCAAGCCGTTCCGTGCCGTGCCGCTCGACCTCTGGGTGTCGATGGTCAAGGGCTTTGGCGCCACGCCGACGCCGGTCGAGGTCTCCGAACTGCCCACGGCCCTTATGACGGGTCTGGTCGTCGGCCAGGAGAATCCGCTCACCATGATCAACGCCAACAAGCTCTACGAAGTGCAGTCGCATGTCGCCATGACCGGCCACATGCAGTCGATCCTCGCCGTGTTCGTCAATGAGGAGGCGTGGCAGGGACTCTCCCAGGAACATCGTGACGCGATCACCGAGGTGCTGGACAAGAAGGCACACGAGTCGCTTCAATGGGCCACCGAATCCGAGGCCGAGCTGGTGGAAACGCTGGAAGGCCACGGCATGACCGTAATCACGGAAGAGGACGGCCTCGACCTGAATGCCTTCAGCGAGCGGGTGCTGGAGCAAATCCGCACGGATTTCCCGAGCTACGAACCCTACATCGAGCAGATTGGACAGCTTCAGTAGCCAATCTCATCCGCGGAAGCGGCGGTTCTGCCGCTTCCGCTAAACCTCTCCCCCGACGGTTTCAGCCATGTCGCTTGTGCGAACAATCCTGAGCGGTTTCTGCGTACTCGTGCTCGTCGCCCTTACGGCGGTGCCATTCGTACAGGTCGTGTTGCGTGACCTGTTTGGAGCTCCGATCGTCGGCGCGGAAGAATTCACGCGCTTTCTTCTCATTGTGCTCGTCTTCACGGCTTTTCCGCTCGTCGTGATGGATCACGAGAACATCGTGATGGCGGAACTTCGCGAACTTCTGCCGCACTTCGCGCGTCGGTTACTGGCCGTTCTCACGGCGGTAGCGGGAGCGCTGGCGGCGGGTTTCGTCGCATATGTGACATGGGGAACCATTTTCAAGAATCTGAGTAATGCGACCCCGACGCTCGGGATTCCGTTCTGGGTTTTTCTCGGCTCGACCTTTTTCGGATTCGCCGTTGCGGCCCTCCTGCACCTCCTGGATCTTCGGCGTCCGCCGCGTGAAGAAACCAAGGTTCTGTGAGGCGACGTCATGGGCCTGGCGATCATCGCAGCATTTCTCGTTCTCTTCCTCATCGGCATTCCGGTCGTTTACGCGATTCTCATACCCTCGATCATTTATGTTCTGATTGAAGGCCTGCCGTTCGGACTGCTCGCGCAGCGCGTCACATACGCACTCGATTCTTTTCCGTTGGTCGCGGTGCCGATTTTCATCTTTGTCGGCAATCTCATGAATTCGGCCGGGATCACCGATCGCATTTTCCGCTTCGCCGATACGCTCGTGGGGCGCATACCGGGTGGTTTGGCGCAGGTGAACGTGTTTTCCAGCCTCATCTTCTCCGGGATGTCGGGCGCCGCACTCGCCGATGTGGGCGGGCTCGGTAAAATCGAGATCCAGGCAATGCGCAAACGCGGGTTCACGGCGCCATTTTCGGCCGCTGTGACCGGAGCCTCCGCCGTTGTCGGCCCGATTTTCCCTCCAAGCATCCCGCTCATCGTCTATGGCTCGATCACCAGCGTCTCGATCGTGCAGCTGCTCGTTGCAGGTATCCTGCCGGCGATCATCTGTGTCGGGCTGCTGATGATCACAGTGGCCGTGCTTTCCTATCGCCGCAATCTGCCGAGAGCCGAAAGGTGGCCACGGCCGTCGGAAGTCGGGCGCGATCTGCTGCCGGCGGTGCCAGCGCTCGTCGCACCGATACTGATGATTTCCGGCATGCTGGCGGGACTGTTCACGCCGACGGAAGCGGCGGCGGTAACGGCTGCCTACGTTATTCTCATCAGCTCGCTTTTCTACCGTGACCTGACATTGCCGCACCTGTGGAGCGCGCTGCTGGCGACGGTTCGCAGCACCGGCGCCATTCTGATCATCGTCGCGGTCGCGGCGCTGTTCGGCTGGATCCTTGCCGTCGAGCAGGTGCCGCAGGACTTCGCGCGCTGGATCCTTCAGTTCAGCACCAATCCGATTGTCCTGTTGCTGATCGCCAATCTCATTTTCTTCATCGCAGGCATGTTCCTTGATTCGACCACGGCCACGCTGCTCGTGGTGCCGATCATCGCGCCGCCCATGGTGCTGGCGGGGATCGATCCGGTGCATCTGGGCATTCTGGTGATTTTCAACCTAATGTTCGGGCTGCTGACACCGCCGATGGGACTGGCCCTCTTCCTGCTGACGAGCATCGCCGGCATTTCGCTTCGGCAGTTGCTGCACGCGCTTTTGCCGTTTTATCTGCCGTTGCTTATAACGCTCGCAGTCATCACTTTTGCGGACGAGTTAGTGCTTCTGCTGCCCGGTCTACTCCGCTGACATCGCAACTAAAAGGATCGTGAGATGCGTATCGTAATCGGTTCCGACCACGCTGGTTTTCCCCTGAAGGAAACCGTCGTGGACTTCGTGCGTTCGCTTGGCCATGAAGTGGAGGATGTCGGCTCGTTCGACGATAAGCCGGTCGATTTTCCCGACATTGCACGCGCGGTGACCGGTCGCATCGCATCCGGCTCCGCCGAACGCGGGCTCCTTGTCTGTGGAACAGGTGTTGGCGCTGCAATCGCGGCGAACAAAGTCAAGGATATCCGGGCGGCCGTGTGCCACGATGTGCATTCAGCACATCAGTGCGTCGAACACGATAACGTCAACGTCATGTGCATAGGCGCACAGATTGTCGGGCCGTGGCTAGCAAAGGATTTGATCGCGGCGTATCTCGCTGCCGAATTCTCGACCGACGAGGAATTCCGGCGCCGGGTCGAAAAGCTCGCCGAAATGGACGACGCGCGGTAACGGAGGGGAGTGTCTCGTCCCGGCATTCACTTTGAATTCGCCGCCCGTTTCGTCTGACTTGTTTGTTCCCGAGCTTTGATATGCATACTTTTCGCAAGAATGGCGAGATGCGCTATCGACCGTCCTTCTGACCCATTCGGCGGCTGCGGCGACTTGCAAGCGCTACGGCCTTGAACAGAAGATTGTTGAAGGCATAGAGATCAGCCGGTACCTTGAGTAGTGTAAGCGCCGAGTATAACGACAAAGCGGCGAGCCCTGTCGGTCATGCTTATGCGCCAACCCTGGCAATAGGGGCACCTCCGCGGTACGCCCGCAGACTGGCGCGCTCGAGCGGCGCAATCACTGGGAGAAGACGAGCCACGCATTGCTGGTCGGCGCGATCCTCCACGTCCTCTACGCGGAGCAGGACAAGACACTCGCAGGCGTTGCCGCCTTTCTTTCCGATCCCAAACGTCCGATCGAGTCAACGCTCGCTGCCATGATGAAGACCCCCATCTTGGCGAAGGTGGACCCCATCCGGTGGTAGCGAGCGCTGCGCGGGAACTGCTGAACAAGTCGGACAACGAACGAAGTGGCGTGCTCTCCACAGCCATGTCATTTCTCGGCCTCTATCGCGATCCCGTGGTGGCGCGAGTCACCCGGCGATGCGACTGGCGCATCATGGACATGGTCGGAGCAAAACACCCCACGACGCTCTATCTCGTTGTCCCGCCATCCGACATCAATCGGACCAAGCCACTGATCCGCCTGATCCTCAACCAGGTCGGCCGGCGCCTGACCGAGGATCTACACGCCAGTAGCGAGCGGCACAGATTGTTGCTCATGCTGGACGAATTTCCGGCGCTCGGCCGCCTCGACTTCTTCGAGAGCGCGCTCGCCTTCATGGCCGGCTACGGTCTCAAGAGCTTCTGATTGCCCAGTCTCTCAATCAGATCGAAAAGGCCTATGGGCCGAACAATTCGATTCTCGACAATTGCCACGTCAGCGTGAGTTTCGCCACCAACGACGAACGCACTGCCAAACGCGTGTCCGACGCGCTCGGCACCGCGACCGAAATGCGGGCGATGAAGAACTATGCCGGACACAGGCTCTCGCCCTGGCTCGGTCACCTCATGGTCTCTCGATCAGAGACGGCACGACCGCTGCTCACCCCCGGTGAGATCATGCAACTCCCACCCGCAGACGAGATCGTCATGGTCGCCGGCACGCCGCCGATCCGGGCGAAGAAGGTTCGCTACTTGGAGGACAGTCGCTTCGAGGAACGCATCCAGCCGCCACCGACGAAGACCGCGCCCGTAGAGGACCAGAGCGACGACTGGACCACACTGTCGTTGCCAGAGAGCCCTAAAGTTGTCGTGGACACCGTCACCAGCGAACTGGAAGAGGAGGACACGACCGATTCCGAACGCCGCCGCCAGCCCGAACTCAGCCACACGAAACCCATCGAGAAGAAGGCCCCGCTCAAAAACGAGTTTGAGATCGATTCCGCCGATGACGAACAAGAGGAGACTGCGCGCACGAGCGGGGTGAACCGCACGATGCAGCGTGTGGCGCGGCAGGTCTCACTGAACCCCAACGACGGCATGGAGCTCTAGGCTATGTCCAGCCGCAAGAAGAAGGCGCAGGTCTCCGTCTATCTCGATCCGGACATCATGACGATGCTGGTGGACTACGCCGCACGTCGCGAGCAATCACAGTCCATGATCGCGGAGGCGGCCATAGCCTCCTTCCTGTCGCCAGACGACGCCGAAAGGCGAGAGGCGGCAATCGTCAAGCGCCTCGACCAACTCGATCGCCGCATGACGCGACTGGAGCGCGATGTCGGGATTTCCGTCGAGACGCTGGCCATCTTCGTCCGATTCTGGCTGGCGACCACACCCGCCCTTCCGGAGCCGACCGCGCAAGCCGCGCGTGCCAAAGCCGGTGAGCGTTACGAGGCGTTCATCACCGCTCTGGGTCGCCGTCTTGCTAGGGGACCGAAGCTCAGGCAAGAGATTTCCGAGGATGTCGGCGACGTTCACTAGCGTCGACCGGCGTAACGCGGGTGTAGCTCGACTTCCGGCACATGACGGGTCGATCTGGACAAAGTTTTCCTCACATAGGCTCCGCCGGACTCTCTCCGTCGAACTCGGTGATGCCGGCCTGCGCTGGACGCTCAAGATAGGTCGACAGGGTGATGTAGTTTCTCGTGCTCTTCACGCCCGGGGCCGCGTAGAGACGCGCGAGAAGGGCTTCAAGTGCGCGGCTTGAGGCGCAGCGGACCTTGACCAGCATGCTCGTGTCGCCTGTGACCGAGTGAATTTTCTCCACCTCCGGCAAGTCGGCGATCGACATGAGCTCCTTCGTTGCCCCCCAGCTGGCGGTATCGACATGAACGAAGGCAAGGAGCGGCTTACCGATTGCCGGCCCATCGAGCAACGCCGCCGTTCGACGCACGCAACTTCTTGACTCGCTCGTGAACCGCAGGGGCGGACAGTCCAACCTTCTGCCCAAGCTCTGCGTAACTGATCCCGGCGTCGACGGTCAGGGCGGCTAATATTTTTCGGTCGAATGCATCGAGTACGCGCCCAGGAGAAGGCGCCGACCGAATGACGTCTGTTTTGCGGAGCACTTTCGTCCTTTTTCAGAATGGCATTCACTGATCATATGTTTTGTCAGAATTCAGTTTAGTCAGCGTGCGGGATCGCGCGCAACTTGTTTGTCCTGGCGGTATCGATCGATGTAGCCGGATGAACCCTGGCCCCGCAGCGGTCAGTATTGAATGGCCGTTCCGGCAATGATCAGGAGTTGAGCATGCCCAGGCAGATCCTGTTCATCCAAGGCGCTGGCGAGCGCGTGCATGACGCCTGGGACGACAAACTGGTCTTGAGCCTCGAGACTCAGCTTGGCGAGCAGTATGCCGTCCGCTACCCCCGCATGCCGAACGAAGCGGAGCCGCTTTACCCCGCCTGGAAGGCGACGCTGTTCAGGGAATTCGAGGAACTGGCCGACGATGCAATCCTCGTCGGCCATTCGATCGGTGCCACATTCCTCATTCATGCCGTCGCCGAACACCAGCCGAAGCGAAAGTGGGGCGCGGTTTTGCTTATCGCCGCACCATTTCTCGGCGATGACGGGTGGCCAGGCGATGAGACGGACCCTGTGACAGATTTAACGGAAGAGCTTCGCGCCGATGTCCCCGTCTTCCTCTACCACGGCACTGCGGACGAGGAGGTCCCGCTCAAGCACATTGAGCTCTACGCGCAAGCCGTTCCGCATGCGACGGCCCACGTGCTCGCAGATCAGGATCATCAGCTCAACAACGACCTGAGTGAAATCGCCCGGGATATCCGAAACGACTTTCGATTGCGCTGACCCCGGCGCAACCTCAATCTGATCAAAGGAGGAAAAAGGTGGGCAAGCTGACATACGGAATGATGATGTCGCTCGACGGCTTCGTCACCGATCCTTCGGACCACCTCGACGAAGAGTCCCTCGGGTTCATCAATAATGAGATGCGCAAATACGGCACCGAAATCTATGGGCGGCGCATGTACGAGGCCATGGTCTACTGGGAAACCTACCAGCAACAGAGTGGAGCCGAATACGCCAACGATTTCGCTCGTATCTGGAAGGGGCTCGACAAGCTGGTCATCTCCTCAAGTCTGGAACAGGCATCGAGTGACAAGACGCGGATCATGCGCGACTTCCGGGCCGAGGAAATCCGGCAGCTCAAGACGGAATCGACCAAGGACATCTCGGTCGCCGGCCCGACGCTGGCTGCGCAGTTCATCAAAGCCAGTCTGATAGACGAATACGCACTCTACACCATTCCAGTGATCGTCGGCGCGGGCAATCCGGTGTTCAAGGACATCGAGGGGCAACTCGATCTCGAGTTTGTCGAAGAGCGGAGGTTCCCCACGGGGATGGCGTTCCAGCGCTACGTGCCGCGGAACAAATCCGCGTGACCTTCAACCGCGCTGACTTTTATGACGCCGAACTGCGCCGGCACAACGAGCATTTCCGTACTGCCCTCCAGATCGGACCGAGGGACCGCGTGCTCGATATCGTTGCGGTGCGGGGCAAACCACGCGAGACGCCGCCCGCATCGCCGGGGAAGGACGCGTCCTTGGTGTCGATGTCTCGGATGCACTGCTGCAGGTCGCCCGTCTGCGCAGTAAAGAAGAAGGGGTGCGCAATGTCGCGTTCGAGTTGGGTGATGCACAGACCAAAATGTTCCCTACCGGGCATTTCGATGTCTGCATCAGCCGTTTCGGCGTGATGTTTTTCGTCGACCCCATTGCCGCGTTCGCCAATATTGGCCGGGCGATGCGCCCGGGAGCCCGCCTTGTGCTTATGGTGGCAACCGCAGACCGCAACGAGTGGGCCACCGCCATTCCGGACGCGCTGACGCCAGGAAGCGCGCCATCGGGCGCCGCCGCGTTCTCGCTCGCTGATCGCGCAATGACGACGGACATCCTGAGCAAGACCGGATTTGCTTCGGTCGAGTTCGCCGAAGTGCATGAACCCGTTTTCTATGGCGCAAACATCGATGCTGCCTATGACGCCGTGGCCGGCCTGTTCATGGAGCCAGGCGATTCAAAGAGCCCCGAGAAGGAGGGTGTCTCTCAGCGAGTGCGCGCTCTGCTGGAGTCGCATCTGACTCCAGACGGCGTGCTATTCGATTCGCGAGCCTGGATAGCTACGGCTCACAAACCGCAACTGTGTGCATAGCAAAGCTGAGCTGCCTAGACATGGTTTCTACCCTCCATGCCTACCACGTCGCTGTTACGGCCACCGCCGTTTTCCTGTATTTGCACGCTACGCTACGCCAACGCTGAATAGTTGTTGAATCAGCTCTAAATCAGCCTCTTTTAATCATCCCCGCACGGGGACCGTCTGGTTCGTCCCCGTGAGATCGGGGATCAGATGGCGGCTTCGCATCACAGTTCGGAAGACCTCCGACCGCGTCGTCATCATCGAGGACACGCGCGAGCTGCAATGCGCTGCACCGAACCTCGTCGCCATGCGGACGATAGACGGCGTCGCGACGCTCTCCGATTTCGTCCGCTCTTCATTGCGCCTGCGTCCCACCGCATTTCCATCGGTGAGGTCCGCGGCAGCGAGGCGCTGGATCTTCTGAAGGCCTGGGGCACCGGCCACCCCGGCGGCATCGGCACCATTCACGCCGGCACCGCCCTCGGCGCTCTGCGCCGCCTCGAGCAGCTCATCCAGGAAGCCGTCGTCACCATTCCGCGCGCGCTGATCGCCGAGACCATCGACCTCGTGGCAGTGCTGTCGGGACGCGGCTCGGCCCGCCGGCTCTCAGAACTCGCGTGCGTCGAAGGCCTCGGCTCCGACGGCGACTATCGCATCGTGGCCGCCGTCGATGCTCCCGACGCACCTCTTCCCACCCAAGCCGCAAAGGAACACTCGCATGAACCAGACCCTGCGTAATGCCCGCCGCCGCCTCGCAGCGGCGCGGTAGAGCCGGAAGAGCTTCTTGTGGTTCACCAGGTGGCTCTCGCGTCTGAGCAGCACATGAAGCGGCGGTAGCCGAAGCGGCGGCGTTCATGCGCCAGCGCCTTCATGCGCTCGCGAAGACCATGATCGTCGCTGCGCCTGGTTTCATAACGGATCGTCATCCGGCAACATCCGATGGCTTTACACGCCCGCCGTTCGCTCATCTCATGTTGGCTCATCAGATGCGCGACAGCGTTCCGCTTTGCTGCGGGCGTCACCACTTCTTTCCCAAAAGGTCCTTCAAAGCTGCATTATCGAGCATGGCATCCGCCAGAAGCCGCTTCAGCTTCGTGTTTTCGTTCTCCAGCGCCTTCAGCCGCTTGGCTTCGGACACCTCCATGCCGCCGAACCTGGCTTTCCACTTATAGATGCTGGCTTCACTGACACTGTGCTTGCGGCAAAGCGCCGAGACCGGCGTGCCTGCCTCGTGCTCCTTCAAAATGCCGATGATCTGTTCGTCAGTGAAACGGTTGCGCTTCATTCTCTGGTCCTCTCGATGGGCCAGAGCTTACTTCAAAATGGATTATTTCAACGGGGCAAGGTCAAGAGGAATTGCCGTATAAACAAAATTCTGCTGAGCCTCCTCTGTCGGCACCTTGCTACGATGCGATCGTTCCGCATGCGGAGAGAGCCCATTGCAACGTATTGGCAGAAAGCCTGAGGTCGCGGTCGCTGTTGACGGCACGATACGTTCATGGTGATACACACCGGCCTGCAATCTGGGGTAGGGGACGCTTCCGTGGGAAATTTCTACGTCAATACGTCCGTCAAGGACGTCAACCATGACGATCTGTTTGCATATTTGAAGGGCAAGCACGATGCGTTCGTGGGCCCTGAAGTAGGCGGATGGTCCTGCTATACCGATCTGGAGGTTACGCAGGATCCTGGGACCATCGCGCTCCATGTGGGGCGATTGTCCGAACATTTGCAGGCCATTGCGATCTGTGTTCTCAATCACGATGACGATATTCTGTCGATCGATACCTTCCATAACGGTAGTCAGGTCTCTGAATACAATTCCTGCCCCGGCTATTTCGATGCGAATCCGAGTGAGGAGCGCCTGAAGCCACGTCTTTCGGGTGCCGAGGTGCTGGCTGGGCTCAAGCCTGGCGTCTCGCAAACGCAGATCAGGGAAATCCTCGCGATCCAAGCCGAGCAGAACGCCTTTGCGATCGAGACGCACGAGGCCATCGTGCACCTGCTCGGTCTGCCGGACTATTCGGTCGGCTTCGGCTATGACTACGCTGCCGCCGGCGAGTTCCCGACGAACGGCGCCCTAATGAGGCGGACCTTCTCCATCAGAGCCTGAACAGCGAAATACCTCCGTAGCAGTCAAGCGGGAAAAGATAGATGAAGCCCTCCGATCCGACCTCGCATCCGTCCGCCGAGCCCGCCGCCGCGCCGCCGCCCGACAACCGGACGGACGAGATGGTCACGGCCTTTGAGGACGGCGATTACGGACGGGCGCTCGCCCTGGCGAGGCCGCTCGCCGACGAGGGGAATGCCACCGCGCAAGCGATGATCGCGCGTCTCTGCCGGGAGGGAAAGGGTGTCAAGCAGAGCAGCGAAGAAGCCATCAAGTGGTATCGACGCGCTGCCGATGGAGGCCATGCCGGCGCGCAGAACGGTCTCGGCTACATGTACGACGCCGGCGAGGGCGTGGCGCAGGACCTGGCGGAGGCTGCCAAGTGGTACGGTCGTGCCGCCGCGCAAGGCCACAAGGGCGCGCAATACAACCTCGCCCTCATGTACCTGTTCGGCGAGGGCGTTGCGCAGAACAGCGAGGAGGCCGCGAAATGGCTCCGCCGTTCGGCCGAGCGGGGATACGCGCCCCCGCAGAACAATCTCGGCACTCTCTACCACACCGGCGACGGCGTGGAGCAGGACCATGCGGAGGCGGCCAAATGGTTTCGTCTCGCCGCCGAGCAGGGAAATGCCTCGGCCCAGAACAGTCTCGGCTATCTTCACCGCGAAGGCAAAGGCGTCGAGCGGGACCTTGCGGAAGCCCTCAAGTGGTATCGCCTTGCGGCAGAGCAGGGCCATGTGCTCGCACAGTTCAACCTCGCCACCTTTTATCACCACGGCGAGGGTGTGGAGCGGGATCCGGCCGAGGCCGCCAGGTGGTATCGCAAGGCCGCCGAGGCGAGCGATGCCGATGCGCAGATCAATCTCGGTATCATGTATCGCCATGGCGAGGGCGTAGAGGAGGACCTCGTGGAGGCCGCCCAGTGGTACCGGCTGGCCGCCGAACAAGGCCATCCGCAGGCGCAGAACAATCTCGCCATCATGCATTGGTTAGGCGAGGGCATGGAGGAGGCACCGGTGGAGGCCGTCAGGCTGTTCCGTCTTGCTGCCGATCAGGGCGACGCCGCGGCCCAGAAGAACCTTGGCCTCATGTACCGCGACGGCGAGGGCGTGGAGCAGGACGCCGAGGAGGCGGTCAGGTGGTTCCGCCTCGCCGCCGAACAGGGCGACGTGGACGCGCTGAACGATCTCGGCGTGATGTTTCTCAACGGCGAGGGCATGGAGCCGGACCCCGCCGAGGCGGTCAAGTGGTTCCACTTGGCGGCCGACCGGGAGGATCCGCTCGGCCAGTACAATATGGGCCTCATGTTCGACAAGGGCCAGGGCGTCGAGCAGAGCGACGGCGAGGCGCTGAAATGGTATCGCCTTTCCGCGGAGCAGGGCTACGCCCCCGCGCAGATCAATTTGGGCTTCATGTACGGCGCCGGCCAGGGCATCGAGCAGGATCTGGATGAAGCGATCAGGTGGTTCCGTCTGGCGGCCGATGAGGGTCACCCTGTCGCCCAGTACAATCTCGGCGACAGCTACGAGACGGGCGACTGTGTGGAGCGGAACTATGCGGAGGCGGTCAGGTGGTACGGGTTCGCCGCCGATCAGGGCTATCCGCCCGCGCAGTGCTGCCTTGCCGAAATGTATCGATATGGCCGGGGTGTGAAACAGGACTACGGGGAAGCGATGCAGCTGCACCGCTTTGCCGCCGAGGCGGGATACGTTAGGTCCCAGAACAATCTCGGCGTCATGTATCTCAATGGTGAGGGCGTGGAGCCTGACCCTGAGGCGGCGGTCAGTTGGTTTCGCTTGGCGGCCGAGCAAGGCGAGTCCGGCGGCCAGTTCAACCTCGGTCTCATGTACGACAAGGGCCGCGGCGTCACGCGGAGCAAGGTGGAGGCGCTCAAATGGTACCGCCTCGCCGCCGAGCAGGGGCATCCTGCCGCGCAAGTCAATCTCGGTTTCATGTACGACAAGGGCCAAGGCACTGAGCGGGACGTCGTGGAGGCGATCAGCTGGTTTCGGCTTGCCGCCGAGCAGGACCACCCTGTCGCCCAGCATAACCTCGGCCACAAATACGAGATCGGCGAAGGTGTCGCTCAGGACTACAGGGAGGCGATCAGGTGGTACCGTCTCGCCGCCGAGCAGGGTGACGCCTCAGCGCAGATCAATCTGGGCACGATGTATCATGCCGGCCGGGGCGTGGTGCAGGATTATCTCGAAGCGATGACGTGGTTCTCTCTCGCAGCCGATCAGGGAGAGGCCGACGGCCAGTACAATATGGGGTACATGTACAATAGGGGTCAGGGCGTGCCGGAGGACCAGGCGGAGGCCACCAGATGGTTTCTGCTGGCCGCCGAACAGGGACAACCCGCCGCCCAGTTCCATCTCGGCTACCGGTACGACACCGGCAAGGGCGTGCAGCAAGATTATCAGGAATCGGTCCGGTGGTATCGCCTTTCGGCTGAGCAGAGTTACGCTACCGCGCAGCTCAATCTCGGTTTCATGTACTACAACGGACACGGCGTGGAACGAGACCTGGTGGAAGCCCTGACGTGGTTTCACCTCGCCGCCGATCAAGGCGACGCGGACGCCCAGCACAATATCGGCTGCATGCATCTCGACGGCGAGGGCGTGCCGCGCAATCAGAGGGAAGCCGTCAAATGGCTCAAGGCCGCCGCGGCGCAGGGGCACCGCCAGGCGGACGAGCTCTTGAAGCAGATCCTAGGGTGAGAGAAGGGGCCGCTTCGGCAACTACAGGCCTTCGATATTCTCAGGTTGAGCAAGAAGTCGGGACATCGCTCAGGGGCATTCACCAGGCCCTTCGCGTATCGGCCGAGGGCGATACGAGGCCCCTGTGTGCTCCTGGACATGTGATCGCACCGACTGGCGCCGCTGCATCAGTCCGATACCGCGACCGGTCCTCAGGCCGGCGCATCGTCAACTCGGCTACTGCCGTGCCCGACGGGCCTTTGGAATTGGACACCGCTCCTTGCCGATGCCGCGTGGCTACTCGGTGACCAGTCCCTTGAAACACATCGCCGGCCCCTTAACAGTCCCGGGTCTCGTCGCGTACATCGCGAACTGTTTACGCCGAGCGAATGATTACGCCGCAAGGCGATCCTGGCCTGTTTCGGGCCTTCAGGGCGGTGTGGGGCGTTGGCGCTTCGGTGGCCGCAGAGAGGGGAGGGCCCGGTCGTGGCGCTTGTCGGTATCGACCTCGGTACCGCCAACTCGCTGATCGCCGTGTTCGGCGAGGGCGGCCCGGACCTGATCCCCAATGCGCTGGGGGAAGTGCTGACCCTTTCCGTTGTCGGCGTGGACGAGGCCGGCGAGATCCTGGTGGGGAAGGCGGCACTGACATATTTGAGCATCGGCGAACGACATCGCAAAGACCGTCAGCACGATCATGGTCACCCCAAGGGCGACGTTCTCGGGACGCTCGACTATGTCGCGGCTCATGCGCTTATTCCCTTCGCTGATACCGTTCGCTTGCCGGCGCATTGACCCACCGGCGGCGGAGGCCCTCGCCTGCCCGATCAGTCTCCACGAAGGGAATGGAAAATACACTCACTAGTCAGTATGTTTTGGTATGGCTAGTGATTCGTTCCGACAGCTTCAATCAAGATTTTGAGAGATCTATCACAGAATTTTTGAATAGCTGAGACTGAGCGCTCCAGCGAACAGCTCAACCTTCATCACTCCACAGTTCATTTCCACTGAGGGGACCGTCAAGCATGCATATCAGAACCGCCGTTGCACTCGGCCTCACCGCACTGCTGGCTAGCTGTATGACATTGCCCACGACCGTGGAAGGCTATCGCGAGTTCGCCGCCTCATCGTCGCTTGTCGGCAAGCAGGAATATGATGTGAGCCGGCCCGCCTCGGCCGTTGCCTCGACATGGCGCTCGCGTTCCGCCGAATGCCTGAACTTCGGTTCGCAGACGTCGCTCACCCGCCTCGGCGGCAGCCCTGGATCGGGCATGAATGCGGTCTTCAGGGACAGCTACCGCACGCGGGTGGAGACGGCGGGGGGCCACTCGTCGCTCATCATCGAGCACTACTCTCCGAATAATGTCGGCGCGGAGGGATGGTATGTCTATCTCGTCGCCGATGTCGAGCCAGCCGGTGGGGGAAGTCACGTCACTGTCTTTGCGCCGCTTGCCACCGGGGCGTTCACCCGGCCCATTCGCGCCTGGGCGGAAGGCAATACCAAGCCCTGTCCGCTCCTCGACATGTAGTCGCTGCGCCTAGCGGCGGCTGCCGCTATGGCGCGCCTGCAGCGGCACGAAGACGCGATTCTCCTACGTGCCGACTCGACAGTCTCATGGCGCCGTCGAGGCATACGGGCCGCAGTTTCCAGAAGCTCTCTTATGCCTACGACCTGGTGGGCAACATTGTCATCCAGTCCAACCCGGCGAGGCTGCACAACGCTTGCGGATCCTCGCCTGCCTGACCAGAAGCCCGCCGCTCGCCACGGTGGGCTTTTTGCGTCTATCGCAGCGCGGCTCGCACCGAGCGCCAGCTTCAACCAACGGAGCGCGGCCTTTCCCACTCGGAGGCCGCGCCCGCGAACCAGCCCGTCAGGCTTTCGCGGCTAATGGGTCGGGACCATGCGGGTTCGGACCGGCCGTTCCTTTCAGGAAGCCGAGCTCGACGATGGCCCAAAGAGCGACGGGAAGGCTCAGGAAGGAGACGGTCATGCCCAACGTGTCGGGAACCATGTAGACCTCACCCTGCGCCTGCACTCTTTCATAGCCTACCCCAGTCAGCTGAGCTAAGATCATTATCACCGTCGGCGCCCAGAAAAAGGCGACGAACCACAGGGGCCGGTTGCGATCTCGCAGCCGCTTCACCGCGATCGCCGTGGAAGGCCATGCGAACAGCGCAGTCGCGATCAGGCTTGCGAGCGCCCTGGCCGTAAGGCCGTCGCTGTAGGGCGAGGTGAAAACGTCGGTGCCGAAGAACGGGTATAGAATGGCGTAGAAGACGGCCGAGAGTATCATGAGATACAGCACGCCGAGCCAGAGCTTGGAGCGGCTTATGCGGCCTTCAAATGTGGTGAGTAGCGGTATGGGGTTCATGCGGCATCGCCTCCTGTCAATCAGGGTGCGGTTGCCTCGCCCGGCTCACGAGAACATTCCGAGAAACACCCCCGGAGATCTTTAAGTATATAATACAACCGGGGCAACTGACCCGTCTGTTTATCAACAAAGGCGGCGCCGTATGGCCGATCAGATTGAGACCTTGAACCTGTTGGTGGGCCGCGCGAGCTCAGGGAACCCCGTATTCGAGAATCTTCCGGTGATTGCTCTGGGAGATGGGAAGTACGAGTTGCGCGCCTCGCCAGGGCTTGTCCTCGGTGTGGCGAAAGGAGATATCATTGAGGTTGCGGAGGAAGGTGCTTTTTCAGTCGTTTCCAGAGGCGGAAATGTCTGTGTCCAGATTTTTCTCGAGAGACCGGTAGAAAATCTGCAAAAAATTGAGAGCCGATTGACACTCGCCCTCCCCGGATCAGTCGACGGCCTGACCGATCGACAATTGGTACTGTCAATTCCGGTCAGCAATGGGTTCCAGAAAATCGAATTGTGCATACAAGAAATTATCGCAAACTTGCCAGGAGCGGATTGGCACTACGGAAACGTATACGACGACGAGAAAGACGGAACGACACCTCTCGACTGGTGGCTTGTGTAGCGGATTTTCCAGCCTCTGACAGGTGCGACAGGCTTGTGGGAGACCCGGCCCAACAAGACCGAGACCTTCCAGCTGTCGATGGCCTACGACACGATCTACAACATCGTGGCGAAGAACCAGCAGCATTTGCGCCACACGCCGGGCGGCTCGGCCATTACGCAGACGAAGGCCAGCTACGACTGGACCTATTCCCACGAGGTTGCCCAACCGCACGCGGCGAGTTTGATCGGCGAGCGCGCCTACAGCTATGACTTAAACGGCAATCAGGCCGGCTGGGACCACACGCAGAGCGGCATGCAGCGCACGATCAGCTGGGACGAGGAGAACCGCATCCAGTTCATCGCCGACAACGGCCACCGCAAGACCTACAAATACGATAATGCCGGCGCGTCATGAAGCGGGGTCCGCAGGGCGAAACCGCCTACATCAACCAGTTCTTCACCATGCGCAACCGCGAGATCGGCACGAAGCTCGTCTTCGCCGGCGGTACCCGGCGTGGGCCCGTTGCTGGCGAGTGCGTTCGTCGCCACCGTCGCTGATGCGCACGCGTTCAAGTCGGGGCGCTGCCTCTCGGCCTGGATCGGGCTCGTTCCCAAGCAGAACTCAAGCGGAGGCAAGGAGAAGCTCGGTAGCATCTCCAAAGCCGGCAATCGTTATCTGCGCCAGATGCTCGTAGTCGGAGCAATGGCTGTCATCCGCTATGCCGAGCGGAACGGGACCAGGCGACCGTGGCTGAACTCACGGCCGAAGGGCGCAGAAAGACCGATGTGGAGTTGCCCCCGTTTCTGTTGCGCTGCGCGGTGCTGCTCAGAGCCTCTTCGAGGTCGTCATAGTGTTTGCGCACGCTCTCGACCCAGTCCCCGCCCTTCATCTGTAAGCCGGACGCCACTGTTGTGGCGCTGGAATATCTGAATATCCAGTTGCTGCTCGATGGCTCGGATATTGCGGCTGACGGTGGATTCGCGCAGGCGGAAGGTTCGCTCGACTTGACGCATGCTGCCCAACTCTGCTGCCGCGAGAACATATCTGAGGAAGCGCAGCGCCTCGTCCATTGGGGGCAACTATTGGAGGAGCGTCGCCACGCGGTCATGAGCGCTCGAAAATCCGCTCAGAGAGACGGAGAAGACCATCTCCTGCCCGCCATCGGCGGTAGCCTTTACATTGAGCTGGTTGTCGGCTCTGAGCGAGGCGACGGTGCTGGCGTCAAATGCGACATCGACAACGCAGCCGACCGGAAGACAGATGCGGAAATGTTGCACGGCACCCTCTGCGCCATCTTCGAGTTGGGAGGTAATGCCGTTTTCGAGGGCCAACCCGAATGGTAGAACGAGGGTGCCCCTGACTCCCTCGTTTTCGGGTCTGAGTTCGATCGCTAGCACCCGTTGGCGGGTCTGCTGGGAGAACGCGCAGCGCTTGGTCTTGCCAACATCACGCGCTGACACGAGTGCACAGGCGACGGTCCATGGATTTCGCGCAAGGTTGCAGCATTGCCGGGAAGCGTCGCCTCTTGAGCCGAAGCCGGAGCTACCATGGCTAGGGCAAAGAGAACGGAAAGGGTGGTGAATCCAATGGAACGACTTGGCATGGTTCTCTCTTCGGTCATCGGCTGGCGGTATCCGTGCTGGCCGCGATCATGACGCCAGCCAAAGCCAAAAAAGCTGCACACCAGACGGATTTGACCTCTTCGGGTAAAGGCGGGTGCGGGGCTATGAACCAGCGCCACTTGCGGATGGGTGACGAACAAGCGCTCGAAAAATGTCGCGTCCGACCGGTCGGTTCGGCCTTGCAGCAGCGCAAAACTTGCCTGGACGTTGCGAATATCATCCTCGGTCATGGACTCACCGTTCTGCGGAAATAGGGGAGGAACCCCAAGGCTCCTCCTCCCGTCAGGTCCGCCGTCTTCTCCGGCTCCTAGAACCTGACGCCGAGATTGGCCTTGATGCTATGGTCGGAGACGCCGGAACCGAGCTGACCGGAATAGGCGAAACTGAGCGTTGCCTCGGGCGTGATGTCCAGATCGAGGCCGGCTTCGAGGATCAGCGCATCACGGGCCAACGGGACGCCCGCCACCGTGAAGGCATCGCCGCCGGCAACGAAGGTATTGGTGGCCGTAGGCGTATCACCGAAAGCGTGGCGCCAACCGATCATGCCGGAGAGCCGGGCATTGCTGGCTTCGCCCATGACCAACTCCGTCGAAGCCCTCAGCCCGAGTGTCGTGAAGGTGGTATTGACCACGTCGCTGGCACGGGTGAGTGCGGCCGCGCCGCCATCCTCGGTGGACCCATCAGTCTCGTGATTGACCCAGGCGAGATTGCCGAAGGGCTCAAAGCGTGCCGAGTCAACATCCATGCTGTAGTTCACCTCGCCGAAAAGCTGGCCGGTGCCGGCCGAGTAGCTTGACGAAAGGCTGTCGGAAAAGCCGGTGAACGCTGCGGTGCGGTTCACCTCAAGATCGTGCCAGCTATAGGCGCCGCCGAAGCGGACGGCGAGATCGTTCCATTCCGTGCCGCCGTAGGCACCGAGGTGATAGCTGTCAGCCGATCCCGAAGACGCACGGTCGTCGGCGCTGAAACTTGAGCGGCTGTAGCCGGCCAGCACGCCGGCCTGCCAGCCATCGAAGACCTCACCATCCGCGCCGATGAAGACGCCACCGGTCGAGCGGTCCAGCGTGGCAGCGTTGCCGTCGCTGTCGGTATGGCCGCTCGCGCCGAAGGCCTGGGTCCAGAACCCAAGGCCCTCGCTCGCGACGCCGAAACGCGCGTTGGCTGCCTCGCGCACAAAACGGCTGTCCTCGATGAGGGCGGTCTTGGCCGAGGCGTGGATTTCGCCGGAGATCGCATCAAAAGCGGCGCGCGCCTCGTCCTCAGTGCCAAGCAGTGCGATGATATTGAACAATTCGCCACCGCCGAGCGACTGGGCACCGCCCGCCGCCGCGATCTGGTTCGGCGTCAGCGCGACGCTATCGAAAACGGCGGTCTGTGTGATGGTCAGGAACACATCATTGGCGCCATAGGTCAGCGACGGGGTGAGAAAGAGCGAGGCATCTGCAAAATCGACGCCCATTCCGCTGCCAATAACATTAACGCCGCTTGCTGCGCTCAGGATGGTATATTGCGTGTCAGGGACTGAAACAGCGGGACGCCGTACTGCCTGCCGTCGAGTCTCTTGCAAGACAGCATGTCGGCTATGGCGTGCGGGATATGCACTACGACACCGTTGACCAGGCGCTCATCGAGACGCTTGAGGAAGGTCTCGGCGATGCCTTTACGCCCGAGGCGCGCGAGGCCTGGCTGGCAGCATACGCCTTGTTATCACAGATAATGGTCACTGTGAGCCGGCAGCCTGCCTCACCGGAGACATCGCTCGCCCGTTAGCTATGCGCTGGGAATTCCCGCATCCGGTCTAAGGTCAGGACGCAGAGTGCGACGATTCCAATTCCCGGACAGTTCATTGGTTGTCCGGTTGTCCAAGAACCCGTTCGGATTAATTTCTTGCCGCCAAATCCCGGTCTCGACCAACCCATTCCTTCCCGGCACGGCAGATCTGGCTATCGGCACCAGTAGGCTCTGGATTTCGCGGGGTAATGTTCGATCGAAATGAGCGACTGTTTCTCCGACGAAACACAAATCTGCGGAAACGAAATGCAACCGATACATCGCGCCTTCAATCAGGGTCGTACGGAGCAGGTGAAGCCCTCTGGGTCCACCGCCCGGCACTCCATTTCAGGAGACATGCAAATAGAGACGCCCAAGGAGAACCGAAATGTCCCTTAGAATGACAACAGGTGCCATTATCATCGCCACCACCGCTTCGGTCGCCGCCTCGTCCGCTCACGCAGGATGGGACGGCTTCATCAAATCGAACATCTCGCAGTTCGGCGAGCCGGTCCGTTTTGAGATGGAGTTCAGCGGCAACGGCTACCGGCTGAAGAACAAGACGTACAACGTGCCGATCGAGTACCGAGCCGAGGTTTCGGGTGCGGGACGCAAGCTGAGATCGGTCGACGCCAACGTGCAGACAACGCTCCATGGCTCGGGCCAAGATGCAGGGGTGCGCCGTCAGTTCGACCAGAAGGCGGCCTGGGGGAAAGACCGTACTGCCATTGCGTCAGGAGCATCTCGCACCGATGGCAAAAGCCGGGCAGGCGGCGTGTGTCAAGCATGGCGGGGCATCGGTCAAGCACGTCGAGGTGAAGCTTCCAAAGACGCCTTAAACGGCCGACATAGGGGCGCATTTTCACCACATATGTCTATTTCCGCGCTGTCGCCGTCGTCATGCCCACCCGAAACGACATGGTACCGTCCACCACGAACTGTTGCCACTGCGCGCAGACGTCCCGCTCGAGCGCATCGCGTTTTGCCTGACCGGCTTGAGCGACAGCTTCGGCGAGCGGCGTGCTGTGGATGTATTGCCACAGGAAGTCGGCAGGTGCCGGGAGACGAAGAGTCTTGGGTCTCGCCCGGACATCGATTTCCCGGAAGCCGGCATCGCGCATGAGTTCGGCGAGTTCTTCGGCGTCGTGCATCGAGAAGACGAGGTCGGCGAAGAAGGCGGCGTTCGGGTCTATGTGACTGGCCAATGCATCCTTCATGATCGCGAACATCGGCGGCTTGGGTCCGGGCACGGTGATGAAGACCCGTCCGCCGGAAACCAGAACCCGCCGCATCTCGCGCAATGCGGCCTGCTTGTCGGGGATAAACTGAAGTCCCATCTGGCAGAGAACGACATCGAAAGCCTCGTCAGGAAGCGGCATCGATTCGGCACTCGCCTCGTACCATTCGACGGGAATGTCGGGCGGGGTCCGAGAACGGGCGACCGCCAGCATGCCAGGGTTCACGTCGAGGCCGGAAACCGCGCCGCCAGCACCGACGCGGTCGGCTGCACGCCGCGTGACAACCCCGGTGCCGCACGCGACATCGAGTACACGCTCCCCTGGTTGAAGGCCCGCGACGTCAATCAGATCGTCGGCCACCGGCGCACCAATGGAAGGGACGAAAAAGCGCTGGTAGTTTTCGGCGGGGGTTCCTCCAAAGGACTTGCCATAGACTTGCTGCGTCGTCATTGATTCCTCCATTTCCCTAGGCACCGGACGGTGCGTCGTGTCGAACGCTTGCCGGACCGGCTTCGACCCGCGCCAGGGACACACCGAACCAGACGAGCCACAGACACATCACGATCGAGCCCACGACCCAGATCGCAGAGCCGAAGGGTTGTCCAAGCCACATTCCCAGCGCCCAGCCTGCAAAGGAAGCCAAGCCGGCGAGGGCAGCGATCGACGACACCCAAAACGGCGTGACGCCGTCCTCCGTTTGCGCCTCGTTGGCGGCGATCACGGTGAACGCCAGCGCCATGGCGGCGAAGCCGTTGCCGTTACCCTCGGCGAACATCCACCAGGATTCGTAGACGGCACGATTGCCGGTGACCGCAGCATTGTGGATCACGGTGGCCTCGGCCACTGCCGTGGTCACGGTCCAAAGCGCGCCGACCGGCAGCAGCGCCCACGCGGACAAGGTCCACCATTCTCGGGTGAGGCTCGAGCCGGCGGTAAGCGCAATGAGACTCGCGATCGCGAAGAACGACAGAGCAGCCGCAGCGGCCCAGTGCACGACGGACCAGCGCAGGCTCCCGTCGGCGATGCGCTGTATCTGCGTGTCGTGGTCGGGGGCTATCGGACCATGAAAGACGAGCGCGGCGGCAAGAATGATCGCCGCCAGTGCGAGCCAGGCGCCCGCGACACGCACCCCGGTATCGGCATGTGACATCGCTTCCTCCCTTCGCTACGGTCGCTTCCTGCGCGATTTCTTCGAGTGCGCAGGTCTTCCGATCAAACAATTTCTGAGAAAGTGTATGGCCAAAGGCCAAGGCGGCGCTTCGGGCAAACCACCCAATCGGCGCCGATGATGGCATGGGTGATTCCACCCATGCCAGGCGTCGGTCAGATCAGGCGGTGCTCGTAAGCCCAGGCTGTGGCGGCGGTGCGAGTGGGCACGTCAAGCTTGTTGAAGATATTGCTGACGTGCCTGTCCACCGTCTTGCCGCTCAAATGCAGATCGTTGGCGATCTGCTTGTTGGTTTTGCCGGAAGCGACCAGGCGGAGGACTTGCAACTCACGTGCGGAGAGGCCGCAGGTTTCGTCCGGGCACATACCCAGCAAGGTATCGACACGAGACAGGTCCGGCACAGCGCCAAGCTGCTGGAATACTGCCCCGGCCGCCTGCAATTCCAGTGCCGCACCATCGCTGTCACCGAGCGCGCGGAAAGCTAGACCCATCATGACACGCACGCGCGCTGCTTCGTATGGCGCATCGACTTGCTGCCATCTCTCGATCGCCTGGCGCAGCCGAACCGCTGCGGGCTGCGCTTCGCCTTCCGCCAACTCCACCGCTCCCCGCGCGTGGGTAGCCAGGGCCATCAGCAACTCGGTTCCGTAAGCTTCCGCGCAATTCTCCAGTTCACGGCAAGCGCGCTGCGCTTCTTCAACGTGGTCTGCTGCCAGCATGATTTCAACGTGAGCGGGCAACAGCCGGATGCGGTGCACCTGATCGGCTGTTGTATCCATCACGCGCCTGATTGTAGCTGCGGCCGCATCGGTATGCCTTTTGGCCAACCGCAGCAGGGCAAGGCCCGGCTGCGGTTCGAGACCATATTGGCTCGCACTCCGATACGCTTGCTCGGCCGCGTCGAAATCGCCACGGAGCCGGTGTACCTCCGCTAGCTGATACCACGCACCAGCCGTGTCTTTCCGATTGTTTGACCGCGTCAGGCGCTCTACGGCGTTTTGCGCTTCGTCGACTGCATCCTGCCATGCACCGCTAATCCGCATGATCTCTGCACGATGCATAAGGCAGGTGCCGCTAAAACTGATCAGTTGAGGCTGTTCCGAGCACCACCGTCCCAGAGCGGAAGTCCACTCGCGGGCACGGCCCAGAGCATGGACTTGCTGACACGCTTCGATCACGCTGCAATAGATCAAGCCGGTAAGCAGCGGTGACAATTCACCGGCCGTAACCGAAACCATCGCCTCGTCGAGAAGCGCGAAACCTTCCGTGGTGCGCTGCTGGCGCAGGAGAACGCGGCCCTGCAGGTGCCGTGCGCAGGCCACGAGATCCACGTCCGCAAAATGCTCGCCGATCTCGACCGCGCCGCTGGCCGCAGCGTAGGCTGCCTCAAAATTGCCCGCGGCCAGATTCTGTTCGACATGAGGGAGCATCAGGTAGCCCTGTTCGACGCATTCGTGTTGCTCGCGTTCGAGCAATCGGTGCGCCCGTCCAAACCAGCCTTTCGCGGGCGCCATCTCCCCACGAAAGACAAGCCGCAGGCCAAGCCAGAAAGCACAGCGGGCGGCGCGCTGACACCTGCCAGCGTCAAGATATGCATGATGGGTTCGCTCCAGGGCACGCAGGTACTCATCATCGCGCCCGGTTAAATAGGCCGACATCGCCAGTCGCTCGAGATCGTCAACCGCGAGCGAAGTAGCTTCATCTACGCGCGCGAGGAAGCGATAGGCGTCGTCCCATGCCCTTTCCTCATAAGCCTCACGACCGAGCACGAGCTGGTCCGCCGCCTCCGGGGATGCGTTGTTGAATTGCTGTCGATCTGACCTGCCCATCCGCATTGGTTCCGGGTACGAACCCTTAGCCATCAAAGGCTCTCCAAAGTCAGCCCGCAGTATAGCACGCTCGAACGCGAATGGCCGGAATGCACCCGAATCGCTTTGAACGGAAACATCCCGGGCGACAGCAATGGTCGACTCGTGGCCTTGGTCGCTTTCGCCGCATGGGGCAGGGCGGCTTGAGGTGTCACACAGGAACCCCAGCACGCGCCCGCGGGCAGCTTCCTTCGAATGACACCCTGGCCCACCGCATCTACGCCGTGGACTTGAAACACGGACTTCGCGATATCCGGACCAATCGTCGTAACGTTGTCCATCTCACCTCTCCTCCAGCTCTGGCCCAGCGACTATAGCCGCAAGGCGGAGGAGAGCCGTCCACCGCATCAAAAGCGGACTAGCCCGTTTCAGGCAGAGTGACCGCGTGAGCGGACGTTCGCACGACGCCCGCGGTGCCGGTGCCCAGCGATCACGACGCGGATGTCCTAGTTACGCCTGATCAAGGCCAGGGGCTCTTGCGCGGCTTCGGCATCACCGCCGCCGTGAACCGTCTCGATCCCAGCCCCGGGGCGGCCAAGGAAGTGCCCCTGTACCTCGTCGCACCCCATCTTTCTCAGCACGTCGAGCTGCGCGCGCCGTTCGACGCCTTCGGCTGTGATGGGCAGGTTCAGCGCTTTGCCAACACTTAGGACGGCCCGCACGATTGCGGCGGCACGCGGGTCGGTCTCCATGCCGGCGATGAAGCTGCCGTCGATCTTTAAGCGATCGAAAGGAAAACGACGCAATACTTCCAGTGACGTCCAGCCAGAGCCGAAGTCATCGAGTGCGATTTTCACGCCCCGCGCCTTCAGTCGGCTGAAGACATCAAGGATTTCGGCGCTTGCGTTCAGCGTCACCGCCTCCGTCACTTCGATTTCCAAGCGGTTAGCCGCAAGTCCGGTCTCTGCGAGGACGGCCTCCACAACATCCACGAAATCGCCGTTCCCGATCTGGATCGGTGAGATGTTGACCCGCAGCTGTAGCTCGGCCGGCCAGCGCACCGCCGCGGCGCACGCTTCCCTCAGCAGAAGGCGGCCCAGCTTCGGCATCAGGCCCTTCCGTTCGGCCAGCGGGATGAAGACAGAAGGCGGGACGGTGCCCAGTTCGCGGTGTTCCCAACGGGCGAGAGCCTCAAAGGCGCGGGTCGTGCAGTCCGTTGTCGAGACCAGCGGCTGGAACGCAAGCGCCAGTTCACCGTTTGTGATTGCCTTCTCAAGGTCGGGGGCCAGTTCGTCGATCGAGCCGGCGGCCCTGTCTCGCTGTCTATCATAACGCGCGAAGGCGCCTCGCCCCGCCCCCTTCACGCCATAGAGCGCAACATCGGCACAGCGAAGCAGGTCCTCCTGGCCGGCGGCATCATCGGGAAAAGTTGCAATCCCGACCGAGGCGGAGACGTGCGCCATGCCCCAACTGGAGACAATCGGCTCGGAAACCGCCGCGACGATGCGGTTGCCAAGCGCTTCGACGGCGGCCACATTCTCAGGTTCTGTCTGGATGATGCAGAACTCGTCGCCGCCGAGCCGAGCCACGATGTCGCTGCTGCGCACGACGTTCTTCAGACGTGCGGCGATGATCTGCAGGAGTTCGTCACCGGCTGCATGGCCGTATCGGTCGTTGACCAGCTTGAACCCGTCCAGATCCAGCAGGAACAACGCTAGTTTCCGATTTTTCGCACGTGCCTCCGTGAAAGCTTCCTGTAGGCGTTCGGTCAGATGCATGCGGTTGGCGAGGCCGGTCAGGGAGTCGTGATGTGCATGGTACTGGGCGCGCGCCTCCGCTTCGCGATATTGGGTGACGTCGGAGAAGATGGCGACGATAAAGTGCCGGAGCCCATTCGGCGTGGCCAGCTCGATGCGGCACTTGCGCGTCGTGATCACGCGAACGGCGCCGAATGCATCGGTGATGACCTCCTCGTTCTCGTTGGGTTCGCCCGTTCTGAACACCTGGTCGTCTACCTGCCAGAAGACATCGGCTTGCGAGGCCGGTAGGAAATCGTAGTCGGACTTGAAGAGCAGCTCTTCGCCCGGGTGCCCCATCATGTCGCAGAACGCCTGGTTCACGAGAACCCACCTGTGGTCCTTATCCTTCACGAAGACTGGATAGGGGATAGCCGTCAGGACCTGCTGGAGGGCCTCTAGGGAATTCAGCATCGTCTACTCCGAATTGACCGTTGCCATCTTCCAATGGCTGAACCTTTGCCGATTCTCGCAGGAGGGAATTGGAATGACCATTCAGCCGGTTGGCCTAGGCTTTATGGCATGGGGTCGGCAATGGCGCGTCAGGCGTTGAATTGCGCTTTCATTCGGTTCTGTCGCAAAGTTTGATGCCGGACGCGCAACGGCGGATCACGTCTGCTGGTTACGCTGCGAGGATTTCGAACTGCTCGGCCAGGAATGGATTCGGATCGCAGGCGTAACGCGCCTGTCGTTTGCGCATCATGGCGACCATTTCGATCCCGTCGAGAGTGGCATTGGCGCTGGCGAAGGACTTGAAGCCGAGCATTGGCCGGACACGACGCTTGATACGCCGATGATCCTGCTCAATGCGATTGTTGAGATATTGGCTTTGGCGGATGAGGATCGGCTTCAACCAACGCCGGGACCGGTCCTGCAGGTGGTTGGTCGTATCGCAGGATACGACCGCCGCGCGTTTGGTTCGGCTGCCGTCGATGACAACGCGATCGGGTCGATCATGTCGTTCCAACGCTTTTCTGAAGAAGCGCTTGGCCGACGGCAGGTCCCGCTGTGGGCTGAAATAGAATTCGACCGTGCCGCCGACGCTGTCGATGGTGCGGTAGAGATTACCTCCATCGCCCGCGCACATTAATATAGGTTTCATCGACATGCCACTTGCCGGTGACGGTACGCTTGCGTCGGTTGAAGCGCTCAAGCAGCAAAGGGGAGAAGTGCACAACCCAGCGATGCACGGTCGAATAGTCGACGTTCAAGCCACGCTCGGTCATCATCTCTTCAAGGTCACGTAAGCTGAGATTGTACGCCAGATACCAGCGTACGCACAACAAGATCACTGATTGGTCGAAATGGCGACCTTTGAACATGATGAGTTCCTCAAACTGAAGAGCGTTTCATGCCTCCGTTTGC
>NZ_JAXQNM010000032.1:0-9346 GCF_034427935.1 Chelativorans sp. M5D2P16
CTTCGGACGCTTCTCCGACGACCTCAGAGACCTCACCCTCGACGACCAGGGCGTCTTCCTCAACGTCGTCGGAAAATTCTGACCGCGCTCCGCTCTCCCGTCGTGCCCCAAGGCATGGCGGGAGATCTTCTTTTCGTCGGCGAGGTCACTCAGCCGTCGTGGGCGTCCGGTTTGGAGGAATGCCAGAAAGGTTGGCAATGGCGCTTTCTGCACGTTCAGATCGACGGCGGCAACGTGAACTTTCCACCCTCCAGCGCCGTTGCTGCCGAGCCTAGCTAGAAATGAGCGGTTCAGGGCTCAATCGAGCCCTCCATTGTGTCCGTCGGCTACGGCCGCAACGGGTCGCCAAGGGAACGGCCGCTTGTTGGCAACTTCGCCTCGATAGGGGACGGGCAGCTTTCGGCCCCGATCCGGTCATTCCCGCCACGCTTCACGAACGACTGCTGCGCGCCGCATCTTGGTCGTTCAGGGCAGTTCACGCAAACCCCAGAACCTGTCACTGGCCCATCTGGGGAGGCAGGGCGGTTTGCCCGAAGGCGCAACATCAGTATCGGGCCGACCCCGGTGGGGTCGCAGGCAGCTCGAACCTAAATTCTCGGCATTATCTGAAAGCGCTCAATCTCGATAGTAATCCGACCCTTGCCACCTGGCTTCATTTGCAGTGCAAACGATTTCATCCTGCAACCATCGCAAGAAGGCTTGAACCTTTGGAAGCTCAGAGGTCTGAGGCGTGCAAACGAAATACCAGGAAAATCTGGTCGGCATATCGGGGCCGAAAGGGCGTACCAGCAGGCCGGCGTTCAAATCGTCGGTAGCGAGGGATCTTCGGGCAAGAGCGACTCCATGTCCGGCGGCAGCCGCCTGCAGGGTCATGGCGGTGTCGTTGTAGGACGGTCCCTTTGCGGCGTCCACACCAGTCACTTCAGCGCGCTTCAGCCAGTTATGCCAACTGGGCGCATCGCCGTCGCGCGATACCGAGAAGTCGTGTAGTAGCACGTGATGTGCGAGATCGGCAGGCTGGCGAAGTGGTATGGCTTTATCGATCAGGCGCGGCGAACAGACGGGAAAAGCCAGATCATCCATCAGCGGCACGACATGGAGATCAGGATAATTGCCGCGCCCGACGCGTATGGCGACATCGATCTCGTCGGCGGAAAGGTCGATGAGGCGTTGCGAGGTGGAGATCATCGGATCTATGCCCGGGTGACGCTCGTGGAAGCGGTTCAAGCGCGGGATGAGCCACTTTGTCGCAAAGGACTGCAGGGTGCTCACCCTGATCTGACCGGACCCGCTGTCCGATCGCAACTGCCGTGTTGCCGCCGCCATCATGTCGAAGGCATCGCGGAGCGGCGGCAAATAGCCTTGACCCGCCCGTGTGAGCTCCAGCCGGCGGTTGTAGCGACGGAACAGCTGGATCCCGACCGTTTCCTGCAGCGACTTGATCTGGTGGCTTACGGCGGCTTGCGTGACGCACAGCTCGTCCGCCGCCCTCGTGAAGGATAGATGGCGGGCGGCGGCTTCGAAAGCGCGCAGCGCATTAAGCGGCGGCAAGCGTCTCGGCATCACAATCTCGCATTATTTTCATTCATCCGAATACTGAGAAATAGTCGTTTGTGATACGCGCGTCCATCCGCCAGATTCCGGCTTGTCGCCGGTCGAGAACGGCCAGATTGCCGCAATCAAGTTGAAGGAGGCCCCGAATTATGACCAATACGTCGCTGAAAGCTCGGGTGGACACTGAAGCTGGACTTAGCGGGCGGCCTTGTTCCAGATTAGTTTCCCTAATATTTCTGAGATCCATATGGACGTACTATCGTCATTGCCGGGATCGGATATTGGACCGGCAGCGCCTAGCCGCGCTTGATGACCACCTTCTCACCGACATAGGGCTTACGCGCTGGCAAATTTCGCGCGAGGTGGCAAAGCCATTCTGGCGGCCAGTGAACCCCCGTGCGGATGAAAAGTGACATTCGCCGGCAGGACTATGTCATCGGCCTGCCTTCCTCCGGCCCCTCGCTGCCTCGCTTCGAGGAGCCGGGAAGATGGCCGGCTACGCCCGGGAACGCGCAACGCCTGCCGCCAAGAACCAGGCCCTGTGTCCCTCAGGTTCCGGAAGCGTGGCTGGCGAGAATTGCCTCCCTGAATGCACGGGCCACGGGTCCAAGGGGCCGGTCGATCCTGCGCGCAAGATAGAACTGCACGTCGACCTGGCCGCCGAGGCCCAGCGCGACCACCGGGAGCCGAACCAGTTCCCCGCTTGCGAGGTTCTCCTCCACCACCCAACAGGGTAGTCGTCCCCAGCCGTGGCCGGCCCGGATCATCGCGTATTTCGTCTCCTGGTTGTTGACGCGCCAGGTCGTTGGCGACAGGACGCCGAAATCGCGGCCCTCGGAAAGCTGGGTCGGGTCGGACAAGACGATCTGTACGTGCTCGGCCAGCACCACGGCCTCCAAACTATCCGAGTCTTCCGCCGCTGCCGCCAGCGGGTGGGTTCGCGCAGCGACCGCGACAAAGGAATGCGAATGCATCGCCTCGAGCTCGATGCGCGAATCCGTCAGGTCTTCGCCGGCCAAAATGCCCAGCGTCACCCGTCCCTCCTGAATCGCGGCAGGCGGGCCGCCGAGCGGCAGGACCTCGAGCCGGATACTCACGCCAACGTAGCTGCGACGGATGACGTGCAACGCCTCCATGACCCAGGGCATCGGGTAGAGCGAGTCGATCACGATCGACAGTTCGAGTTCTACTCCCTCGCCGAGTTCCCGCGCCCGCGCTCTCAACGCATCGACCTTCAGGAGAATCGACCGCGCGTCGGCCAGCAGGGACAGACCCTGTGGCGTGAGCTTTGGCCGATGCCCGGAACGGTCGAAAAGCGTCACTCCCAACTGCGCCTCCAGGTTTCCCACGGAGTAGCTCACCGCGGATTGGACGCGCGACAGGCGCCTCGCGCTGCCACGAAAGCTTCCGGCTTCGACCACCGAAACAAAGGCCCGCAACTGGTCAAGCGTGAGCGCGTCAATCACCCGATCGATCCTTTCGATCAAATTGATCCAGTCTTTAGCAATTGCCTAGAACAAGCGCCAGTGCCATTCGAAAAACCACGCTCAAACTGACAACGCAGCGAAGTGAGAAGAATGCCATGATGTCTGGAGATCGAATTCGTACCGCGGTCATCGTGGGGAGCACTCGCGAAGGGCGGTTTGGAGATACGGTGGCGCGTTGGTTCGTAGGGCGCGCCGCCTTGAACGAAGCGATCGACATCGACCTCATCGATCTGGCTGAAGCAAATCTTCCGGCCGTTATCACCGATATTCCTCCGACGGAGGCGCAGGTTATGACCGGACGTTTTGCGGAGGCGGATGCGTTTGTGATTGTCACGCCTGAATACAACCACGGCTATCCTGCGTCGCTGAAGTTCGCGCTCGATTCGGCGCGTGAGGAGTGGATGGCCAAACCGGTCTCGTTCGTGTCCTATGGCGGCATTTCAGGCGGACTGAGATCGGTCGAGCAGTTACGGCAGGTATGTGCCGAACTGCACATGGTCTCGATCCGCGATTGCGTCAGCTTGCACAACTGCCACGGCATGTTCGACGAAACTGGCGCGCTCTCCGAGCCTGAAGGACCGAACGTCGCCGCGAAGATGATGCTCGACCAACTCCAGTGGTGGGCGGTGGCGCTCCGCAATGCGCGCGCCGATCGGCCCTATGGCTCCTGACGAAAGCTGCGGAAGCAGGCTTTAGCCACAGCAACAAGGGGAAACGTGATGCATCGCGCCATCTTCTACGAGTTTCCGGAAGCCGATCCGACTACTGACCGGTTCGTCCACGAGCACGAAAATGGCAGTGTGACCATAGTGTTGGTCGGCCAGGTATCGATGGTCCCGGCCGTTGCAAAAGAGATGGCAGACGCGGGTGTCGAACTGGTCGAATTGTGCGGTGGCATGCCGATTGCGGTGCGCGCCAAGGTGAAGGCGGCCGTACCCGCCGACACACGAGTCGCGGCCGTATCGTTCGGAATTGAATCGATCATGAAAGCGGCCGAATTCAACAAGGCCTTTATGGATGGAAAGCCCCCCGCAGAAGCCTGCATCGTGTTGGCTCCAGGCGCCGATCCGGCCACCGACAGCTTCTTCCGCAGCGCGGGGCCTCAAAGCACCACCTTCATCATGGCTGACGAACGAGCCGCGTCTGACGTTGCGCGCCAGTTGGCGGATCAGGGGGTTGGCCTGATCGAGCTCTATGGCGGGTTCTCCGACGAAACCGTTTCGGAAATCATCGATGCCGTCGAAGGACGGTCCGCTGTTGGCGTGAGTGGCTTCGGGCACAGGTAGTCAGGGACAGTGCGAACCAGGAAGTGGCCACCATGACCGCTGACCAGTTGTTCCCGGCGGCCAGGATCGATCTCGACGCAGATATGTGCCGCATCGGATATTCGGGGTCGAGGGATGCTACGCTCGGGACGTTGCAGGCCCTGCATAACCTGCATCCCCAGGAGATAGCGTTCGAAAATCTGGACCCGCTTTTCGGCAATCTGCCGGTTCGGCTTGATCCGGAATCGCTAGTCGACAAGCTGGTGCGAAAGAGGCGCGGCGGCTACTGTTTTGAGCAGAATCTTCTCTTCGGGACGGTGCTCTCAGCGTTGGGTTTCGGCGTCACCGGGCTTTCAGCCAGAATCCGCTGGAGCCAGAATGATTGCGTGCTGACGCCGCGCGGCCACATGCTTCTTAAAGTGCAGGCGGAAGGCGAGGAACATATCGCCGATGTCGGGTTTGGCGCGCTGACACTCACGGCTGCGCTCCGCCTCGATACCGACCGCGAACAGCAGACGCCGCATGAACGGTTTCGCCTTGTGGAGCGAAACGGTCTTTACCGCCTCGACGCCGAAATCGGTACCGATTGGCGACCGGTTTATGTTTTCGATCTGCAGGCGCAAGTGCTCGGCGACTACGAGATCGCCAACTACTACCTGTCGTCGCATCCCAGTTCCCATTTCTGCGACACATTGATCGCCGCGCGTCCCTTCGACGGGGGACGTTACGCCCTGCTCGACAACAGGCTTACCATTCACACGTTCGACGCGCCGCCGCAGCGCACGCTGCTCACGAGCGTCGCCGAACTGCGCGACATACTTGGTTCGCGCTTTCTGATCGACGTTCCGCGCAACCATGAAGCGGCCCTGTCGTGGGTAATCAGGTGACCTCACAGCCTGACAACTCTGGCGCCAGCGGCACGACCTCATCCAGGGAGAAACAGATGAAACCGAGATTGAACGCCTTTGCAGCCGCGCCGGAAGCCATTGACGCGATACTGACGCTGGAGACAGACGTTCGAAGATCGGGCCTGGAGCCAACGCTGATAGAGCTGGTGAAAACCCGCGCCTCCCAGCTCAACCGCTGTGCCTACTGCGTCGAGATGCACACCCGCGAGGCGCGTGAGGCTGGCGAGCGGGAGAAGCGGCTTCATCTGCTGACGGCCTGGCAGGAATCTTCCTTCTACACGGATCGCGAACGGGCAGCGCTGGCATGGACGGAAGCGTTGACGCTTGTCGCGCAATCTCACGCTCGCGATGAGGTCTACGTGATTTTGCGGGCGGAGGACCGAAAATGACGACGTCTGAGCCGAAAAGCGCGCACGCCGGAATGTTCTTGTGGGCGTTGATTGTCGGACTATCGTTCCCGGCAGTGAGCCTGTTAAGCGAGGGGCTGCCGCCGCTGTTTCTGACAGCGATCCGCTTCGCAATCGCGGCTTTAGCCATCGGCGTCCTTGTCTGGCGTGCGCCTGATCGTCGGCCTAGCCTTGCCGGGCTCGCACTTTATGCGGCGATGGGGCTGTGTCTTGCCGGCTTCTTTGGCGCGATGTTCTGGGCCGCACATCAGGTCAGCGCACTGTCGATGGCCACGCTTTATGTCAGCGTTCCGTTGCTTGCCTATGCCCTCGGCCGGACGCTTGGCGTAGAGCGACCGGATGTGGCGCTGCTGGCGACACTGGCGGTTGGAGCAGTTGGTGCGCTGGCGCTGGCTTGGGTCGGCAGTAACGGCACGGGGGACAGCTTTGAATTCGGGCTCGCGGAGGGGCTGTTTTTCCTTGGCTGTGTTGCCTCCGCGCTCTACCCGGTATTGAGCAAATGGGGCCTGCAGCGGGGTTGGCTTTCGAACAGCGCTGCGTTGCGCACTTTCTGGAGCCTCGTGGCCGGCGGTGTGCTCATCGGTTTTCTCGGACTGGCGCTGGAGTCGGTGCAGGCACTGGCCCGTATGACGGTCTTTGATTTCCTGCTGGTCGCCTATCTGGGTGTCTTTTCCAGCGGCGTCACCTTCTGGCTGATCCAGCGGGGGACCGGGGTTCTCACGCCGGGCGCGGTGACGGCCTACACCTATCTGGTTCCTTTCGTTTCCATGCTCATCCTGTTCGTCACCGAGCCCGACACGATCGGATGGGAATGGCTGCCCGGCAGCTTTGCGGTGATCCTGGCGATTGTGCTCCTGCTGCGCCGTTCGGCGAGCGGACGCGGTGGGGCACCTGCCACGGAAAGCCGACCCACAACCGGCTAAGTTGACAAAGAGAATTTCATCGGTCGAAACAGGAGCTTGAGGAACATGCGTATCCTTGTCTTTGGAGCCGCGGGAAATATTGGACGCCGTGTTGTTGCCGAGGCCCTGCAGCGGGGGCACGAGGTCACTGCCGTCCTGCGCGACCCGACCCGCGTAGCAGAGCCGCTCCCCGCAGCAACCATCCGCTCCGGCAATGCCGCGAACGCGGGTGACGTTGCCGAACTAAGCGTGGGCCACGATTTGGTGATCAGCGCCACCCGCCCGGCGCCCGGCAGCGAGCGCGATCTGGTTACGGCCGCCGAGGCGCTGCTGGAAGGTCTCAGGCTCACGGGTGTGCGGCTCCTGCTGGTCGGCGGAGCCGGCAGTCTTGCCGCACCCGATACGGGCAGGGCAATCGTCGACGATGAACGGTATGTCTCCCCGGCCTGGCGGGAGATCGCGGTTGCCTGCTGCGATCAATACGCGATCTGCCGGACTGAGACGCATGCGGACTGGACATATCTGAGCCCGCCGGCACTGCTACAACCGGGCGAGCGCACTGGCCGCTATAGAACGGGCGGTGACGAACTGCTCGTCAATACCGCCGGCACGTCGACGATATCGCTGGAAGACCTTGCCGTTGCGTTGCTCGACGAGGCGGAAGAGCCTAAGCACCGACGCGCCCGATTTACCGTCGCCTACTGAGGTGCGACTTGGCCAAACCGCCTTAGCAATGTTCGCAAAGCGAACGAATAAGCTCAAGTCATGCGGCATAGATGATTTCTTATGGCTGCTATCTCGCGGCTTTAGCGCGAAGGAGACAGTTGGGAATCGGCCCCTAAGCTGCATCACAAGATGCAAGACTTCTAGGTAGCTGCGGTAATCGGCGACAGTTGTGTAGCCATGGTGCAGCGGATCATCGGCGAGATATGGCCTAACGTAAGCGTCGAGGCCGATCTCCAAAGCGTATCGGGCTACACGGCACTGGAGGTCGAGATATTAGCCACTTATGCTTTTTGTCCTGCCAGATGTGAAACAGCAAGGGCAATGATAGCCAGGGTTGCGGCGATCAGGCTGACATACTGTGCGCCGACCCACTGGATTCCGACAGCGCCCACCACGCCCGACATGGCGATGGCGAGGTAGAGAATCGCCTGGTTGAGCGAGATCAATACGGCGGCGGCATCGGGCCTGAGCGACATCAGCCGGTGCTGTTGCGGTGTAGTAATGGCAAAGGCGGCCAGTGCATAGAAGGCGATCGTCGCGACGGCAGCGCCGTACTGTGTCGTCGTCCATGGCAGGATGACAGTGCTGACGGCGAGCCAGACCAAAGCGATGGCAACCACCCGCGCGCCGCCGATCCTGTCGGCGAGAAAGCCTGCGCCGAAGTTCCCGATCGTACCGACGACGCCCAGCGTGAACATTAGGACGGCCAGTGCGACACTGCTTCCTGCCGTTGCCGGAGCGAAGATGACGCCGACATAGGTATAGGGAATGAAGACCGCCGTGAAGCCAATAAGCGTCGTCGCCATCACCGCCAGCACTCGCCGGTTCGCAAGCGGGCCTAGCCGTTCCGCCAGCGTTTCGGGCGTCTCGATCGGCACGTGCCTCGGCACCAGGGCGAGCACGCCGAAAAGCCCTGGGAGGGCGAGCGCGGCCGTGAACCACATCGTTGTACGCCAGCCGGCAAATCCGCCAAGTGCAGTGCCGAACGGCGCGCCGAGCGACACAGCTGCGGTGAAGCCGGTAACGACGATGGCGATGGCACGGCCCTGAAACTTCTGCGGCACGAGTGCTGCCGCCGTAACGGAAGCATTGGGGATGAACATCCCCACGCCGACCGCAGCTACCATCTGCGCCAGCAGCACCTGCGCATAGGTGGATGCCAGGGCAGTGCCAGCCGAACCGATCAGATAGGTCACCGTCGCTACGACGAGCACCGTCCGGCGCGGCCAGGAGGCCGTCAGCGTGGTGAGCAAAGGCGCAGCAATCGCGCAGGTCATGGCAAAAACCGTGATGATCTGGCCGGCCTTCGCCGCAGAGATAGCGAACGACTCCATCAGCAGGGGCAACAGACCAGCCAGGACGAATTCGCCCGTGCCCACGGCGAAGACGCCCAAGGCCAGGACTGTGACTCGCCCGAGCCCAGGGGGGTCAACGTCTGTCAGATTTTCTGGTTTGGCTCGCATATCCATGACAGCTCCTTGCCCCCGCTCGCTCCAAGGCTGGACGGGCCGCTTTGCATCTCATAAGTTGGAACCGATCAGTTCCGTTCATGCATTCGGTACTGATTGGTTCCGTATCTGTCAAGGACGCTGTAGATGCCGACACGCGCACGTGAACGTTTGATCGAAACTGCCGAGAAGTTGTTCTATGCGGAAGGCATTCAGGCCGTGGGTCTGGAGCGGCTTCTATCCGTCTCGGGCGTTGGTCGCGCCTCTTTCTACCGGCACTTCGCCAGCAAGGATGATCTGGTCGTCACCATGCTGCGCGGCCACGATAGGGCGTACCGCGAGTGGCTGGAAACGCGCGTCCGCGATCTCGGCGGGGATCCGCTGGCCGTCTTCGATGCGCTCGCGGAACGGTCGGACTGGTCGGGTTATCGCGGTTGCGCATTCATCAACGCAATGGCCGAGATCGCCGACCCCGCCAGTCCGGTATTCCGGATCGCCAAAGAACATAAGCGCGCCGTGGCGGAATTCCTCGGAAAATGTCTAGTCGCCGCAGGTTACCGCGATGCCGAAACGCTCGCCCCGCAACTGGTCCTGCTCATCGACGGCGCGACGGTGACCGCGTTGCACGAGCGTACGAACCAACCTATGC
>NZ_JAXQNM010000033.1:0-2202 GCF_034427935.1 Chelativorans sp. M5D2P16
TGCAGGAATACCTGGCCGAAAACTTTACCCGCAAACTGTCCGTCGGCGAACTTGCGGCGCTCTGCAACCATTCACCCAATCACTTCATCCAGGCATTTACGAAGACGTTCGGACAGCCGCCTTACAAGTTCCTCACCAACATGCGGCTCGATTTTGCCGAGCGTCTGCTCGTCGAAACGGATTACACCTTCGGCGAGGTGGCTTTTCTCAGCGGTTTTTCGAGCCAGAGTCACCTGACGAGCACGTTGAGCAGGTTGAGGGGCATGACTCCAGCGAAGGTTCGCAAGAGCAAGTAAACCCTATATCCTCTCAATTTTTATTCCACTTCAGGTAGAATTTACGTTGTGGCGGTTCTGCAACAGTGACGTCGCTATTTTTGTGCAGTTCGTAGGACTATGAAATCTCTGTGTAGATCTGAAATACATCCGTGAACTGTTATGCACAATGCACCCGTCGGTGATCTCCGATGTTGGGCGCACCCTGCCGAGGCGTTGATGCGGCATACGGAATCCGAGGGGGATTCCAATGCGACGCCGAGGCGGGGCGACGAGTGTCAGCGCAAGGCCGCCCACCAGCGGACGATCCACATGCGAGGGGTCATTTATGCGCTATCTTCCTTTGCTTTCAGCAGCAGTGCGCGGCGCCGGTGCAAGCCTTGGCCGTATCGGTGCTCGGCTCACATGCGTTGCGGCGGGGCTCGGCGCCTTCGCCCTTCTGACGGCATCAGCCACGGACGCGCAAGCACAGGCGCAGACCCCGTTCGCCGCCTGTACGTCGACTATCTATCTGTCGATGGGCTTCAATCCGACGCAACTCCACAGCGTCGACACGAGCACCAACCCGTTCACCTTTCCGCCCATCGGCTCGGCGGACAGTCCCGGCTACAACGGCATCGGCTACCGCCCCCAGGACAACTTCATCTATGCGGCGCGTTGGGACGCGAATGCCGCGAATGGGGCCGGCAGGCACATCCTTCTGCGTATCGACAGCAATGGTGTCGTGCGGGAATTCGGCGTCATCGCCGGTGGGGGCATCAACACCGATGCCAATCCTCCCGGGGGCATTGATAATTATCGGGCCACAATCGCCTCGGGCGTGGTCGGGACGGACGGCTTCCTCTACCTCAAGCATAACCACCTCACGGACAGGATGTGGCGCGTCGACGTGTCGGATCCGAATTCGCCGACGGCGACCGCTATAGTCCTTGATCAGGCCATCAACAATGCGGACATCGCCTGGCACAACGGGCTGATTTACACGCACAACCAAAGCGATAATTGGCTTTATTCGATCGATCCCGCCACGGGAGCGGTGGACCCGATCGGCCCGTCAGTCGCCGGTGGCTTCGGGTCGATGATCAGCGCCACCAACGGCGTTTTCGGTCGTGAGAATGCTAATGGCGGGATCTACCAGTTCGATACCGCGACGGGTGAAGCGACGCTCATCTCCGCGTCGCCGACGGGCGGCGGCGACGGCGCCAAGTGCCCCACGACGGCGGTGGAGCTCGACGCCGACCTCGAGATCGACAAGGACGACGGCTCCGCCACCTACGACCGCGGCGGCGAAGTGATCTATACGATCGTCGTCAGCAACAACGGCCCCTTCGGCGTGCAGAACGCGCGCGTCAACGACGCGCTTCCCAACGGCATTGCCGATGCGACCTGGACCTGTGGCAGCCCGACGAACGGCGCCGTCTGCAACGTGGCTAACGGCACCGGCGACATCGTCGACGCGGCGGTGAACCTGCCCGCCGAGTCGTCGGTCACCTTTACGCTGACCATGCAGGTGCCGCTCACCTTCACCGGCGAACTCACCAACACGGCCACGGTGACGAATCCCGTGGGCTTCCCCGACCCGACCCCGGCCAACAACACGAATTCCGACACCGATGTCGCCGCGCCCCTGCTGACGCTCGAGAAGCAGGTGACGAACGACGACGGCGGCACGTTGACCACGGCGGATTTCACGCTGACCGCCGACGGGCCCGTGACCATCTCCGGCGTCAGCGGCAGCGCTGATGTGACGGATGCGGCGGTGCCGGCGGGCACCTATACGTTGAGCGAGACGAACCAGCCGGGCTATACGGCGAGCGACTATGCTTGCTCGATCGACGGCGGCACGCCGGTTTCCGGCAACTCGATCACGCTCGCCAACGAGCAGGTCGCCGTCTGCACGATTACCAATGATGACGAGCCGGGGACG
>NZ_JAXQNM010000034.1:0-2190 GCF_034427935.1 Chelativorans sp. M5D2P16
TGCAGGAATACCTGGCCGAAAACTTTACCCGCAAACTGTCCGTCGGCGAACTTGCGGCGCTCTGCAACCATTCACCCAATCACTTCATCCAGGCATTTACGAAGACGTTCGGACAGCCGCCTTACAAGTTCCTCACCAACATGCGGCTCGATTTTGCCGAGCGTCTGCTCGTCGAAACGGATTACACCTTCGGCGAGGTGGCTTTTCTCAGCGGTTTTTCGAGCCAGAGTCACCTGACGAGCACGTTGAGCAGGTTGAGGGGCATGACTCCAGCGAAGGTTCGCAAGAGCAAGTAAACCCTATATCCTCTCAATTTTTATTCCACTTCAGGTAGAATTTACGTTGTGGCGGTTCTGCAACAGTGACGTCGCTATTTTTGTGCAGTTCGTAGGACTATGAAATCTCTGTGTAGATCTGAAATACATCCGTGAACTGTTATGCACAATGCACCCGTCGGTGATCTCCGATGTTGGGCGCACCCTGCCGAGGCGTTGATGCGGCATACGGAATCCGAGGGGGATTCCAATGCGACGCCGAGGCGGGGCGACGAGTGTCAGCGCAAGGCCGCCCACCAGCGGACGATCCACATGCGAGGGGTCATTTATGCGCTATCTTCCTTTGCTTTCAGCAGCAGTGCGCGGCGCCGGTGCAAGCCTTGGCCGTATCGGTGCTCGGCTCACATGCGTTGCGGCGGGGCTCGGCGCCTTCGCCCTCCTGACGGCATCAGCCACGGACGCACAAGCGCAGGCGCAGACCCCCTTCGCCGCCTGTACGTCGACCATGTATCTCGGGATATACAACGGCAATGGTGAGGTGCAACTCCACAGCGTCGACACGAGCACCAACCCGTTCACCTTTCCCACCATCGGCGATGCGGGCCCCGTTTACAACGGCATGGGCTACCGCCCCCAGGACAACTTCATCTACGCGGCGCGTTGGGACTCGGTTCGGGAAAGGCATGTTCTTCAGCGCATCGACAGCAATGGTGTCCTGCGGGAATTCGGCGACATCATCGGTGGGGGCATCAACCAGAATTACGGCACCGCCAGTACTAATTATCAGCGGTGGATCGCCTCTGGCGTGGTCGGACCGGACGGCTTCCTCTACCTCAAGCACAACGGTGGGTTCACGGAAAGGATGTGGCGCGTCGACGTGTCGAATCTGAATTCGCCGACAGCGACGGCCATAGATCTTGACCGGGGCATCGACCATGGGGATCTCGCCTGGCACAACGGGCTGCTTTACGCGCACAACCAGAGCGACGGCTTTCTTTATTCGATCGATCCCGTTACGGGAGCCGTGGACCAGATCGGCCAAACGGGCATCACCGGCAGCTTCGGGTCGATGATCAGCGCCACCAACGGCGTTTTCGGCCGCCTTAATTCCGGAGCCTTCTACCAATTCGATACCGTGACGGGCGCGGCGACGCTGATATCCAATGCGCCGTCGGGCGCTGGCGACGGCGCCAAGTGCCCCACGACGGCGGTGCTGCTCGACGCCGACCTCGAGATCGACAAGGACGACGGCTCGGCGACCTACGATCGCGGCGGCGAGGTGGTCTACACCATCCTTGTCCGCAACAACGGCCCCTTCGGCGTGCAGAACGCGCTCGTCAACGACGCGCTTCCCGCCGGCATCACCAGTGCGACCTGGACCTGCGGCAGCCCGACGAACGGCGCCACATGTGGCGTGGCCGGCGGCACCGGCGACATCGTCGACGCGCCGGTGAACCTGCCCGCCGAGTCGTCGGTCACCTTTACGCTGACCATGGACGTGCCGCTGAGCTTCACCGGCGAACTCACCAACACGGCCACGGTGACGAATCCCGAAGGCTTCTCCGATCCGACCCCGGCCAACAACACGAATTCCGACACCGATGTCGCCGCGCCCCTGCTGACGCTCGAGAAGCAGGTGACGAACGACGACGGCGGCACGTTGACCACGGCGGATTTCACGCTGACCGCCGACGGGCCCGTGACCATCTCCGGCGTCAGCGGCAGCGCTGATGTGACGGATGCGGCGGTGCCGGCGGGCACCTATACGTTGAGCGAGACGAACCAGCCGGGCTATACGGCGAGCGACTATGCTTGCTCGATCGACGGCGGCACGCCGGTTTCCGGCAACTCGATCACGCTCGCCAACGAGCAGGTCGCCGTCTGCACGATTACCAATGATGACGAGCCGGGGACG
>NZ_JAXQNM010000035.1:0-4658 GCF_034427935.1 Chelativorans sp. M5D2P16
TGGCGACGCGCGGAGGATTGTGATCGCCGCGATGCGTAGCGACGAACGCCCGATCAGTGTAAGAGGTGAAGATGAGGGCAGTGCGGCGATTTTGCGAAGAAGGCGACAAGGTCAAGCTGACACTACGTTTCCGCGGTCGCGAGATAGCCCATCTGGAACCCCGCATGCAGCTCCTCAACAAGGTCCGCGAGGAAGATGCGCCCATCACCCAGGTCGAGGCCGATCCCAAGCTCCATGGCCGCCAGATGATGATGGTGCTCGCCCTAGAATAGCCACGTTTTCTCACAAGCGTCGCTCGCAATGACTCGGGCGATGACGTGGAGGGCTGGTGAATTCTGGAGACGCAGGCGCCTTGGCGCGCTATCAGGCGGCTCGCCGTGCCATCCTTGCAATCATCATCGTGCTCGCCTTCACGATGTTGGTGTTCGGAGGATCGCTGCATGATGAGCTGATGCACGAGTACATCGAGACGCTTGGCCTCGCGCTTGTAATGGTCGGGATCGGCGGACGGCTTTGGGCGACGCTCTACATCGGCGGGCGCAAGTCGGCTGTGGTCGTGTCGACCGGGCCCTACTCCATTACCCGCAATCCTCTCTATCTCTTTTCCTCGATAGCGGCGGCCGGGGTCGGAGCACAAACGGGCAGCTATGTCGTTACTTGCTTATGCCTTGTGCTGTCTGCGGCATTCTTTCATATCGTGGCTCGGCGCGAGGAGCGATTCTTGTCCACGACGCTGGGCGACGAGTATTTCTCCTATCTGCGGCGGGTTCCGCGTTTTCTGCCCAATCCGCTGATCTATCGCGACGACGCGGAAGTAACGTTCAAGACCGAGCGGGTTCGCGCCACGTTTGTCGACGGTCTCGTCTTCCTTGCCGCGATCGCGGTGCTCGAGGCCATCGAGGTGGCCCAGGAGGCCGGTACGGTTCCCATTCTTTTCTGGCTTTTCTGAGTCTGTGCCGGTAGCTAATCTAGATTGGCCCGCCCCTATCAGATGGTCCGACCTCAATCTTGATGAAAGATCGGCTTTCCGGCCATTGCCTGTGCAGCAGTCGGTGCCGATCCGCGGGTTGGCGCCGGCCAGACAACGATCTGTGGTGCCGGCGGCTGATCTCCGAGCATTGAGTGAGCAAAGCTGACACCCTCACCAAGACTGGTCCTCCACACTTTGCTCAAGATTTCTGTCGAGGCGGAACAGCCACAGTGCTTGCATCTCGCCTGTGACATTCGTGCGCTCGCGCCTGACCTGGTGGGTGAGGACGGGGTTGCACGAGGCGCGCCGGCACCTAGTGACCGAACATGCCGAGGCCGCTACATGAGCTATGCGGTTGGATATGAGAGTGCGTCCCAGTTCTCGCGCGAGTATAGAAGGCTGTTCGGCGCTCCACCGTGTCGCGAAGCCGACTCCTTGCAGTCAATCGTTAAAGCCGGTCCATAAAGCCCGGCAGCGTCTCGTTCGCAAACGATGGCAGCTTTCGGGATTTCCCGCGCTTACCGCGAACGGCCGATTTAGGGTCGACAACCGAATGGCAGCTTTCCCATTTTCTCGGCCAGAACCGGATGGGCAGCAAACGGCCCCCATTCGACCTTTCGTTCTCCTCTTTGCTAATTGTGGCCGAAGGAGAACTACGAAGGACTTCACGGTATGAACCTGCGGTACGGGATCGAGTAAGATCTATAAATTGAGCTGATAGGAAATCGGCAGCCAGCGGTAGCCTCCATCCTTTTTCTCGACAAACCCAAGGGAAGGGAACGACGTGTGGTAGCCAGCGACGGGAAGCCGGTCAGTCGCAACCATATCGTAAATGCGCCGTCTGGTTTCCGCACCCTTCGCTTTATCCATATCAAAGAAGGCATGCCACTCGGGGTGCGCTAACGATGCTACCTCGTGATGTGCGCAATCACCCCACACGAACAGCTGCTTGCCCTGGCTTTCAATGTGGAAGGCTAAGTGTCCTGGGGTGTGTCCGTAGGCTTCAACGGCGTGAATGCCGGGGGCAACCTCGTCACCTGGTTTGATAAAGCTTATACGTTCGGCCAAAGGAGCAACGTTCGTCGCGAAGAGTCTGGCCGACATATGTTCGTTGTCGTCGGGAGCTGCAGCGAGACGATCCTCGGACGACCAAAAATCGAACTCCGCATCTCCAATTACGTATCGAGCATTGGGAAACAGCGGTTCTCCCCCCTCCATCAAGCCACCAATATGATCGGGGTGCGCATGGGTCAGGACCACGAGGTCGATCTGCTCGGCAGCAAACCCGGCTGGGTCCAGCAGGTTCGCAAGCCAGCCGCCATGCGGCCGCGGGACGAAGCCATCCGCGCCGTTACCGGTATCAAAAAGAATGAGCTCTTTGCCGGTGTTCACGATCGTGGGAGTGAAGCCGGGCTGGAACTTACTTTCGGGAAGCAGGCTCTGGCGCATCAGCTCTTCGATTTCCGCCTGCGGTCGATCTTGCCCTACGATCGGCCAGGGTCCATCGATCACTGCGCCGGCATCGAGAATATTGGTTACTTCGAACTCGCCGAGTTTGAACCGATAGTGGGTGGGCATTGACGGACCAAGCGGCATTGCGGCGCCATGTGCTGCCGACGCGAACAGACCGAATATCGCCGGAGCCGCTGTCAACGTAGCAGCCGAGGCGATAACTTTTCGTCGAGATAAGGTCGAGCGAGGCAGAAGCATGTGCGGTATCCTCCGTAGCCACTGATCCCTGCTAGTGCGGTTCCACTTGCTGGCAAAGTGCCTGACCGTGCTGCCTTCTATTTCTGCACGGTTCGCTTACACCGCGTGCTGCGACCTGGATGAGGGCCCAGCGGTCGCAAGCAATGGGAGGTTAGCTGTGCCTGCTCCAGATGGCTTGTACGAACGTGCTGCCGTAAGTCCAGCGCTCCGCCCCTTTTGGCATGTGGACGAAATGCGCACCTTTTTCGTAGGGCCGCTTCAATACAATAGGCTTCATCAGCATGGGGCGCCCGTTTACCTGGCCGGAATGTACAGCAAATTCGGGTTGCGAATCCACGGAGGTCGTTGGCATTGGTGCCGCACAGCCGTCATTCCCGCCGGAGTGCTTCACGAACTTGATCTCGCCGGTTATCCATTGGCGGTCTTTTATGTTGAGCCAAGCGTTGGTGGTGTCGACGCGCTCGTGCCACTATCCGGCGATAGTTGGGAAGTGGACGGCGTCCTTGTTGGCCGCAGCGGCGAGTTCTCCATCATGCGTGAGCTGTGGGAGGACAGTGCCAGCGCAAGATGGGCCGGCCAAGCACTAGACGACCTACTCGCCTATTCCAAACTGCGAGCCGCCAAGCGCATGGATCCGCGTGTTTCTGCGGCCACTGATTACCTGCGAATGCACTCAGACGAGCTGACGCCCGTGATGAAGCTGGCAAGGAACGCGGGTTTATCCGCGTCCCAGTTTCAGCGAATGTTCACTCGGGAGGTGGGCGTGCCTTTCCGTCGCTACCGGGCTTGGAACCGAATGCGCGTAGCCATAAGAGAGATTGCGAATGGAAGCAATTTTACAACAGCCGCCCATGCAGCGGGCTTTGCGGACCAAGCCCATTTCACCAATGATTTCCGCCGGACTTTCGGTGCACCCCCATCAGTCAGTCTTCTCGGCCTCAGGAACACTGCGTACCATGAAGAAGGGGCCAACCTCTCAGTATTGGCATTGTAGCTTCTGCATCCTTGGTTCTATGAAGTAGCCACTAACAGCATTCTCAACCGGGCTGGTGCGGCGATCAATCAGCTCATTCTGACGGGGCCATCCAATACGATCGACAGTAACGGATTGTTCAATCAGGGCCTCACCTTCAACAACGACCACACCGCGTCGAACCAGGTCGACAACGAGATCATCAACAGAGCGAACGGCGTCATCAAACCGGACGCGAGCAGGTGCGGCGGCTCCTTGAAGATGCCATCGACCGGTTGCCGGAACCGTTTCGCCTAGTGTTCATCCTGCGCGATATCGAAGGGCTCGGGACCGAAGCGGCCGCAAACCTCCTGTCGATCAAGCCCGAAACCGTGAAGACGCGCCTCTTTCGGGCAAGGCGTTTGCTGCGCGCGGAGATGGAGAAGGCATTGCTGCCGCGTTTTTCCGACGTCTTTCCGTTCGCTGGAAAGCGGTGCGCACTGATGGCCGACCGCGTGATCGAGCGGTTGCGCGCGGCGTCCTTCTGATCCCTTGCGCCATTATAGGCCTCGTCAGGCAAGAGCCGGCCCACCTGACGAAAGTGCGCTGTGGAATGTCGCATGAAAGGTGGCCGTTCAATCGCGAAAGAACGAGGGTGAGGAAAACCTGCCGGTTCGGAACGGAGGCGACGCATGATTGGCGACGAGGACGACCACCCACCGCGATACGCTTCCTCTCCATGCTTCATGCACGAGGTCGACCCACACTATATGGGCATGGCCGGGGTCGTTGACCCGCGTCAGCACGCGGATGTAATGCGCTGGCGCAAGGCCGAGCGCGAGCGGCTGATCAAGGCGCGCCTGTCCATGCCCAGCGATGTGCGGCGCGAGCATGGGTTGCGGATCGCAGCCCAACTCGAAGAGGCCATCGGCAACGCGGCGGGATTGACCGTCAGCATTTATTGGCCGTTCCGCGGCGAACCGGACCTGCGTGCGCTCGTCGAGCATATCGCCCGGCACGGCGGCC